>NZ_JBEEQE010000018.1:0-91362 GCF_040137805.1 Pseudarthrobacter sp. B907
CTGCCCGAGAACGCTGTCCACCGGCGGAACCCGGCGCCCATCACCGTCCGGCCTGCCGGCCGGACGGGCAATGAGAGCTGCACCGATTCCCATGACTCAATCCTGCCCGTGACCTATAAGAGGTGCTGCTGCAGGGGTCCGGACGCGTTCAGTGCGGGCGGCCGGAACCCGGCGCTCCTCCCCGTCCGGCCTGCCAGCCGGACGGGCGATGAGAGCTGCACCGATTCCCATGACTCAATCCTGCCCGTGACCTCTAAGAGGTGCTGATGCAGGGGTCCGGACGCGTTCAGTGCGGGCGGCCGGAACCCGGCGCTCCTCCCCGTCCGGCCTGCCAGCCGGACGGGCGATGAGAGCTGCACCGATTCCCATGACTCAATCCTGCCGGTGACCTACGACAATTTGGGGTGCCGCTGCACGGGCAGGAAACCCCGGCTGCACGCGGGCGTCAGCACAGCCTGGCTGCCGCCGCAGAGGCCCGGACGTGGTCAATGTGGGCGAGCGGCAGGTAGGGGCAGGTACCGCCCGGTCCATCTTGCCTGCCGGGGACGACGTCGCCGCTTATAGCTGTGAAGGCAGGCCAGTGCCTTCACAGCTCGGATGGAACGGCGACATTGACCTGATCCCTAACACGGTGAACCGAGGGAACCATCCGTGGCGGACGCCCATGACCCTCGACACCACCGCGTCCCGGGAGTTGGGCTACCAGCCGGTCGGTACTGCCCTCGAGTTGCTCGCCGATGAAGTGACCTGGGTTCAGACCCAGATCAGCGCCGGGCGGCCCTAGTCCTGGATCAGTTCGAGGTCTTCCTCGTCGTCGACGTCTTCGTTTTCCTCGTCGTCATCTTCTTCGTCAATGACCTCAAGGGGCGTCACTTCGCCATACGCTTCATAGAGGGAGTCGTCGTAGACTTCAAAGGCATCGGCGACGGCGAAAAACGCCGCTTCGACCGCGGGATCCCCGTCTCCCCGCCGCGCCGCTGCAGCGGCCAGATGCTCCTCGAGGGCGGCGGTCAGGGACTGAAGCGCGACACGCGGATCGATGCTCATGACTTCACGTTAGCCCGAAAAAGACGAAAATGGAGAGCAATGAAGGAACATTTTCTGAGCAGCTCGGTCCGTCGGGAGCGGGACTATGCGCGTCAGTACGAGTACCTCGTGCTGACGGTCAGCCCTGAGGATTCCCTGCCGGAGGCGCGCCGCCTCCTCGCCGCCCATTCCGAGTACGGCAAGTGGGAACTCGAGCGTAGCGTCCTCTACGTCGGCGGCGGACGCCGCTTCTGGTTGCGCCGGAAAGTGATCCAGGTGCAGCGGACCGTCTAGGGCCCCCGCGGACCGTCCCGGACCGTCCCAGACCTCGCTGCGCCTAGCCCTCCAGCGGGCCCAGCCAGGCGTTGGCCACCGTATTGTGCGCCGATTCGTCGTCGGAGGGGTGGAACATCCCGGCCAGGACATCCCGGTAGAGCCGCTCGAGCTCGGACCCGCGGAAGTAGCTTGAACCGCCCGAGACTCTGATTGCCAGGTCGACGACGGTGCGCGCCGTCTCGGTGGCACGCACCTTCACCCCGACGAGTTTCGGGAACCACTGGCCGCCGTGATCGGTGAGGGCATCGACGTCGGCCGCCACCGCGGCGAGCTGCGGATACAGCCCATCCATCGCCATGGCAGCTTCGGCGACCTTCCAGCGGATATCCGGATCCTGTGCGTAGCTGCGGCCGCCATTCCTGAACGAGGTGCGGCGCTTGACCGCTTCCACCCCCAGATGCAGCGCGCGTTCCCCGATCCCCGTGTACACCGCCGCCAGCAACGTCTCGAAGCACGCGAAGATGGCGAAGATCAGCGGATCAGCGTTCGGGCCCACGGGGAGCTTGCGGAAGATCCGCTCCGGCGGCACCACGGCGCCTTCCAGAACCGTGGTGTTGGACTGGCTGGCCCGCATGCCCAGGGTGTCCCAGTCGGAGAGGATCTGGTAGCCGGGCGTCTCCCGGTCGATGAAGCCGTGGACCAGTTCGCCTTCGCCGCCGCGCGCAGTGGCGTCCTTGCCGAAAATGCCGAGCCGGGTCCAGGCCGGCGAGAGGCTCGTGAAGATCTTCCGCCCGGTGAATCCGTAGCTTCCGTCCGGTAGCGGCGTGGCCTCGGTCCGGGAGTCGAAGAGCACGGAGTCGTTGCCGGCCTCGGAGTTGCCGAACGCAAAGATCTCACCCTGCGCGGCCTCCTTCAGGACGAAGTCCAGCGAGGAATCACCCCGGGCGGCCAGGACGTGGGCGACGCCGGTCCAGACCAGGTGCATGTTGATCGCCAGGGCGGTGGCCGGCGCTGCGGTGGCCAGCCTCCGCTGCAGTTGCGCCGCCCCGGCGAGACCGAGGCCCAGGCCGCCGTCGGACGCCGGGACGAAGATCTTCAGGTAACCGGCGTCGGCGAGGTCCCGGAGGTCCTCGGTGAAGAAAGCATTGTCCCGGTCATAACCGGCCGCGCGGGCGCGGATCCGTTCCAGCAGTGCTTCGGGCAGGAGGTCTTCGGGCGTCATGTCTGTGGGAGCCATTCCTGGTGCATTTCGCTCAGTAGTTGGTCAGCAGGGTGTTGAGCACCCGGGAGCCGAACTTCAGCGAGTCGGCCGGGACCCGTTCGTCGACGCCGTGGAACATGCCGGTGAAGTCGAGGTCGTCCGGAAGCATCAGCGGTGCGAAGCCGTAACCGGTGATGCCCAGCCGGCTCAAGGCCTTGTTGTCCGTGCCGCCCGAGAGCGTGTACGGAAGGACCTTGGCGCCGGGATCCTCGGAGTGCAGCGCGTCGATCATGGAGTCCACCAGGTTGCCCGCGAAGGGGACTTCGAGCGAGACGTCCTGGTGAACGTAGCTGACCTCCACGCCGGTGCCGGCAAGTTCGCGGACGATCTCGAGGACCTGTTCCTGCTGGCCGGGCAGCGTCCGGCAGTCCACCAGGGCCTCGGCCGACTCCGGGATGACGTTGTGCTTATAGCCGCCCTTAAGCAGGGTGGGGTTGGTGGTGTTCTGCAGCGTAGCGCCGACAAACCGCGCCACCGTGCCGAGTTCCTTGAGGATCTTCTCCGGGTCGCCCGGGTCGAATTCGACGCCGGTGAGTTCCGTTACGCCGTCCAGGAATTGCCGCGTCGTGGGGGTCAGTTCCACCGGCCACCGGTATTCGCCGATTCGCGAGACGGCGCTGGCGAGCCGGGTGACGGCGTTGTCAGTGTTGATTTGGGAGCCGTGGCCGGCGCGGCCGTGGGCCACCAGCCGCAGCCAGGAGAGCCCCTTCTCCGCGGTCTGCAGCAGGTAAGTGCGCTGGCCGCCGATGGTGGCGGAGAAACCGCCGACTTCGGAGATCGCTTCGGTGGCGCCCTCAAAGAGTTCGGGACGGTGTTCGACGGCGTAGCCGGCGCCGTACTTGCCGCCGGCCTCCTCATCCGCAAAGAACGCGAAGATCAGGTCGCGCTTGGGCTTGCGGCCGGTCCGGGCGAAATCCCGCAGCACGGAAAGGATCATGGCGTCCATGTCCTTCATATCCACGGCGCCGCGGCCCCAGATCAGGCCGTCCTTGAGTTCGGCGCCGAAGGGGTCCACGGACCACTGCTCACGCAGTGCGGGAACGACGTCGAGGTGGCCGTGGACCACGAGGGCGCTGGCCGACGGATCCTCGCCGGCCAGCCGGGTCACCACACTGGCGCGGCCCGGAGCGGATTCGAAGATCTCGGCATCCAGCCCCACCTCCGTGATCAGCCCCGCCGTGTACTCCGCGGCAGCGCGCTCCCCCGGCCCGGAACCGTCACCGTAGTTGGACGTGTCGATCCGAATCAGTTCCTGGCAGATCCGGACAACCTCGTCTTCGGGCCGAATGTCAGTCATATCGCTCCTCGTGGCAGTGGCTCAGTGCTGGCTTCAGCCTACCCACACCGCCCCGGCGGACCCCGATTATTTGTTTCCGGAATCTTCGTGCTAGAGTCTTTCTCGCTGCTTCCGAGAAAAGCAAAACGCTGAAAGGCGAAATTCTTCCCGGAAATACCACCTGCGCGGGTGGCGGAATGGCAGACGCGCTAGCTTGAGGTGCTAGTCCTCGAAAGGGGGTGGGGGTTCAAGTCCCCCTCCGCGCACAACAGGAAATGCCCCGGAATTCTTCATGGATTCCGGGGCATTTTGTGTTTCTGCGCCCAGCGGATGCGGCTGTCGGGCTGCCGCTACTCTATGGGCCCGCCGGCGGGGCCGTCACCCCTGGGTGGGATCCTCAAGGGTGCCTGTGAGAAGCCGGGCCTGGAAATTCCGCAGTGCGAAGTCCCTGAGCTTCGAGTCGTTCACCAGTTCGGCGGCGGCGGCAACTTGCAGCGGCAGAGACGCCCGGTGGGCCCGTGCCCTGGCGATCGTCTCCTTGTCCGCCAAGTCGGCGACCCTGCTCGAGCCGAAAGCTCCGATGAGAGGCGCCAGGTCGATTGCCGGGTCACCGATGCAGGCATTGTCGAGGTCCACGACGCCGGAAAGTTGGGTGCCTGTCCACAGGATGTTGTGCAGGCCGAAGTCCCCGTGCACCAGCGTTGTGCCGGCAGCGGACTCTGCCTGCAACACGTTCGCGACAACTCGTCCGGCGGCGCTCCTCGCAGCCCTGTCCAGAGGGTGGATAATCCGGTCCACGACGCCCGGCCAGTCCTCGCCTCCGCACGACTGCCTGACCGGACGAAGCGCACCCGCAGGCTGCCCGGCTCGCCGGAAGCCGGCGAGGACCAACTCTAGGGGCTCCCGGACTTCCGCCCAGGAGAGACCGGTCCGCTGGTCGCCCGGGACGACGCTGGTGAGCTGGGCCGACCACGCCGGCCCAGAACGCGGTGCGGACAAAGCAACAGGAATTCGAAACGGAAGATCCATAGCCGCCAGGATCCTAAGGTTTCGATGTTCCCTCTGCGTCCGCAGGAAGTGTTCCGAGCCGCTTGCGACGCGCACAACGGCAGACGTGCCGAGGACCGCTACGTGATGGAACGCCCCGTGCCTGAACGCAGCTTCCTCCCAGGGGAGGCCCGGCCACGCCATTTCAACGTCCGTCCACAGCGTCGAGGTGCCGGCATCGAGAGTGTTCACGAGGGTCAGTCTCTCAGAACGCGGTTCCCGTAAGCCCGCATCCCCCGGATACCGATGGCGAGGAGGAGACCCGACCTACACCCTCAGCAGCCCGGCGGGCGTCTGCCCGGCCAGGGAGGCAAGGGCGCGGGGGCGCAGGTCCGGCCACTCCTCGGTCAGCAGCGACAGGATGACGAAGTCGCGCCAGAGGCCGTCGACGTTCCGGGAGGAACGGCGCCGGGTCCCCTCGGCCGTGAACCCGAACCGCGCGAGCGAGGCCAAGGACCGCTGGTTGCGGGCGTCCACGTCGCATTCGATCCGGCCGGCCCCGCAGGAGAACAGCCAGTCGAGCAGCGTGATCTTCACCTCGTGGTTGACCTTGGCGCCCCAGAAATCCGGGTCCAGCACGGTCCGGCCGATCTTGACGCGCTCCGTGGGCTCGTCCTGCTCCGTGATGCCGGTAGTTCCGACGAACCGCGACTGTCCCAGCGGCAGCTTCTGGTACACGGAGAAGACCTGGAGCCCGGCAAAGCGGCGGTCCACAAACGCCATCAACTCGGACTCCCCGGCGGGCCTGGACTCGCTGTCGCTGAAGCCCTGGGACCAGATTTCATCGCGGGCCAAAAGCCGCGCCAGCGGCTCGACGTCGAGAGCTGTAAACGGTGCCAGGACGAACCTGCCGGTGACCGTCTGAAGGGTCGGCAGAGTGTCGGGAAGGAGCAGCGCCATTGCGGCCTTTCTGGTTCGCGGGGAAGCGTCGGGGAGGGGGAAAACGGAAGGCAATTTTGTCCGCGAATTTCAGGCGGCAAGTGAAATTATCACCCCGATGCCCCACCCCGCAACGACACGCTGGCGCAGGGCATCCCGGCGGGCCTTCGCCGCGCCCGGAGCGGCGGTTCGGGAGCCCGCGGCAGTGCAGCAAAAGCGCTGCGGAACCGGACGAACGCACTCCGGATCCACGGTGCGCCCGTCCGGAATCAGCGCGGAAATCACGGCGCTCAGCACGCCTCTGCCGTTAGGTGAAAGCGACGCGCTGGATCTGCAGAACTTCCGAGCCGGACACGACGTTGACGCGGACCCATTCGTTGACGGAGGAGGCACCCTCGATCGTCACCCGGCTCAGGTTGGCAACACTGCCCGAGAGGCCGTAGAACGACTTCCATTTGGAGGTGGTCAGCGGCTTGTCCTTGATGTAGCCGTGGCTGTCGCCGTTGAACAGGAACACCGGACGCTGGAAGAGCGAGGCCTCGCTGGCAAGAGCCCGGACAATGGACTGGAAGGCCTTGCGGTAGCCGGGGCCCTGTGTGCCGGGCGCGAACATGTCCGCCTGGGTCAGCAGCACCACCGCCCTGCTGCCGGCGGCCTTGGCCGAGGCAAAGGTGTTCCTGAGCTGGGTGATGGTGGCGTCGACCCGGGCAGCCTCCTCGGCGAGTTGCGGTTCCGTGGGGGCCGTGTAGCCCAGGCCCGTCCAGGGCTTGAGGTCGTTTTCGGAGCCGACGATGTGGAGGGTGGCCAGGGTCAGTCCGCCGGCGGCGAAGGACACGTTCTCCTTGTAACCGGTCTGGGCGGACACCGTCATCGCATTTTGACCCAGGGTGCGGCCGGACGACGGGAAGAAGATTGAACGGACCGTGGCCAGCCGCTCCAGCGGGTTGCCCTTGCCGACGCTGGCCCGGTGGCAATCCGCCCATTCGTTGTCCCCCGGTGTGTACACCAGCGGATCCACGAACTTGTCGAAGTTGGACTTGATCTTCTGGTAGTAGCTGGTGGAGCAGTTGCCGGAGCCGATGTCGCCCAGGTGGCTGACCATTTGGACGTTCGGGTCCGCATTGATTTGGGCTATGCGCTTGGGAAACAGCCCCAGCTGGGTGGAGCCATAGGGAATGTCGCCGATCACCGCGAAGCTGTAGCTCGTCGCCGCGCCCGCAGTCCCCGTCGCGGCACCGGAAATGCCCAATGCCAGCGCCAGCGCGGCCCCTGCCATCCTCGCGGCTCGCCTCATCAGCTTCCTCCCCGGGCTTCCGGACGCGCGGGCATCAGGGCTGTCCCCGTTGCCGATGGTGCCGAGAATAGCGAAGCGGAGCAGCCCTGCAACCAGTAGCGGCCACTGGGACGGGCCTGCCCCAGCCACTGGAAGGGCTACTGGCCTGTTACTGGGATGGCTACTGGGAGCCGGGCCCTCCGCCCGGGAGGAGCGCCTGCTGGACCCTGCTGAGGAGGGAACGGAATCTGGCGTTGTCCGGCAGTTCCTCGATGAGGACGACGCCGTCGGGTCCCGCGAGCGGCACGCACCAGTTGGGGTACTCCGTGCTGGTGCCCGGCTGGTTTTGCGTGCGGGTCTCCCCCACGGCATCAACCAGCGCGACGCCCAGCAACGACGACGGCGTGAGCGCAGTGAACGCGTACAGCGCCTCGACCGTGGCCTGCACCGCCGCCGGATCTGCCTGTTGCCCGGCCGCATGGGTCGCAGTCCCCGCAACGGCGCCGCTGGCCGGCAGCAGGCCGCGCTCCCGTACGAGGGCGAGCACGGCTTCCTGCTCCGCCTCGTCGGCCGCCCGTTCCTCCTCGACCGGACGCCGCAGCAGCCCGAGCGACTCCCGGAGCGTGACATGTTCGCCGGCTAGGTAGCCGGCGGTGGGTGGCAGGTCGTGGGTGTTGACGCTCGTGAGGCACTCCTGCCGGTAGCGTTCGGGTGCCAGCGGCCCGGCGTCGTCGTGTTCGAACCACAGGATGGAGGTGCCGAAGATTCCCCGTTCGGCCAGGTAGTCCCGCACCCAGGGCTCGAAGACACCGAGGTCCTCGCCGATCACCACGGCCCCGGCGCGCTGGGCTTCCAAGGCGAGGATCCCGATCAGCGCCTCGTGGTCGTAGTACACGTAGGTGCCTTCGCCCGGTCCGGCGCCCTCCGGGATCCACCAGAGACGGAACAGGCCCAGGACGTGGTCCACGCGGATGCCGCCGGCATGGCGCAGCACGGTCCGCAGCATGTCGCGATAGGCGGCATACCCCGATTCGGCCAGCCGCGCCGGATGCCACGGCGGCTGAGTCCAGTTCTGGCCCTGCTGGTTGAACATGTCCGGCGGGGCGCCGACCGTCACGCCGTGGGTAAGGACGCCGGACAGCGCCCAGGCGTCGGCGCCGCCGAGCTTCACGCCGACCGCCAGGTCGTGCACGATCCCGATGTCCAGGCCGGCCCGCCGCGCCGCATCCTGCGCCGCTTCCAGTTGCTCGTCGCAGATCCACTGCAGCCAGCGGTGGAACTCGATGCGGTCCGCGAGCGCCGTCCGTTGGGCTGCGGCGTACCCGGTGGCCGGGGACGAAGCGGCGTCGCCCCAGCCGTCCGCCGAAGGGCCGAGGGTCTCCGCGAGGGCCGACCACAAAGCGAAGTCGTCGAGTCCCTGCCCCTGGTCTCGGCAGAAGTCGGTGAACTGCCGCGAACGCGCCGGACCCCGGCGGACAAGGAACACGCGCTCGAGGGCGGTGAGCTTCGCCTCGTAGCTGGCGTTGCGGTCCAGCAGCCCCGTCTGCCGGTTGGCGGCGTGCAGACCCGACGCCAGCCGCTGCGTCTCAGCCAGTGCCGCGGGATCCAGGTAGGCGTACTCCTTGATCTCCTCCACCCGGAGGTACAGCGGGTTGAAGAAACGCCGGGTGGTGGGCAGGTAGGGCGAGTCCTCCACCGGCGGACGGGGCTCGGCCGCGTGCAGGGGGTTGACCAGGATGAATCCGGCTCCCTGGGCTCCGGCCACCGCGGCGAGGTCGGTCAGGTCGGCGAAGTCGCCAATCCGCCAGGAACGCGAGGACCGCACGGAGTAGAGCTGCGCCATAAGTCCCCAGCGGCGGTGGCCCGCCAGCGCCTCGGTGGTACGCAGCCGTTGCGGCGTCACCACCAGGGCACACTGCGCACGGAGGCCCGCCGCGTCGGCCTCGATGGTGTGCCAGCCCAGCGGCAAGGCGTCCGGGGTGCTGAAGCTCGCCCGCCCGGTCAGGACGCCGTCGACGTCGCGGGGCGCTTCCCAGTTCTCCAGCTGCCGGACCCCGTGCCGGGTTCCGTCCTCCGCGACAACCCGGACGTCGACGTCGCTGCCGTGCGGCACGTGGACATGGAAAACCGCCGCTGTTCCCTCCCGCGCCACCACCGTGGGCGGCAGCAGGCGGCGCCAGGGCGCAAGCCCCGCCTCGGCCAGGGCGCCCCGGACCTGTGCCTGGCTGTCGCACGCTACGCCCAGGGCAGTGAGGACCCGGCGCAGGGTGCGAGCGGCGACGGAGCGTTCCACACCGTCCCAGCCCCAATACGAGGTGCCCACCCCATGGGCCGCCGCCAGCTCGCGCAACAGGGACCCGGCGTCGTCGTCTGCCGGTTCGTCGGGCGCGTCGAGTGGATCCGTACTGTCCGCCATCGGCGCGTCAGGTGCTGACCGGAGGCGCCGGCGCGACGGAGCCGTGGGGGGCGGCGTGGACGTGGGCCTCCCCCACCAGCTCGTGCAGCCCGGCGACAGACCCGGCCAGGCTGAGGCCGGGCGACTCCACGATGAAGGGCATCAACAGCCCGTTCTCCTTGTCCAGGTGCAAGGCGAAGACCTCGCCGATGCCGGCCGCGGCGACGGCGGCGTCGACCCCCTGCGCCGTCCGGAGCCGTTCGACCAGTGAGACGATGACCTTGTGTTCGGCCAGCATGCCCGCCACCAGCAGCCGGCCCTCCGGCGCGGCCCCGGCTCCGCTGTACAGCGGGCCTTCTTCGGCGAGCGCGTGCGGGACGAGCTCAGTCTCGCACCATTCCACCAGCACTTCGTGGGCGTCGTGCTCCGCCACCGTATTGTGCGCCTTCACCGCCTGGGTGAGGGCGGCGATCAGGGCGCGGAGACGTTTAAGCATCCCCGCATGGTGGGCCTCCACGGCCGCGAGCGCCCGCGCTTCCTCCTCGGCGTTCTTGGGAACCGGCGTGTCCATGGCATCTCCCTTGCTGGGCGGAACGTTGTTCCGGCTGGATGTGATCCAACTGTACGGCCGGCCCGGTTCCCTGGAACAGGCCTTTCGGCCCCGGGGACTCACGGGCCGACGGCACGGGCCGCCCCGGCGGTCCGTGCCCGTTTCGACGCTGTGCAGCCCGCCGCGCTAGCCTTGCATCCTATGGTTGACGTCGAACGGTTCCGGGTTTTCCTCACCGAGGAGCGCAAGCGGAAGCTAGCCCTGCTGCTTGCCCTGCGCAAGGACATCACCTCGGTGAACGCCGCCCGGCAGGATTCCAACGTCGACGACGAACACGATCCGGAGGGTGCGACGATCGCGTTCGAACTCTCCCAGGCCGCCGCGTTGCTGGAACAAAGCCGAGCCGGCCTCGCCCAGATCGAGGCAGCCCTGGCCCGGATTGATGCCGGACGCTACGGGATCTGCGAAGTCTGCGGCGGCCCCATAGCCGAGGGCCGGCTGGAAGCCAGGCCATGGACGCCCTACTGCATCCTGCACAGCGCCGGGCAGCCCCAAGCTGGAAGGCGCCACCATCCCCATGATCACTAACCCACTGGCCCTCGTTACCGAGGACCTCGCCGGGACGTGGTGGCAGCGGATCGTGGGCGGTTTCAGCCACGCCCCTGCCCCAGTGGTCACCGCTACCGAACTGCTGCTGGTGGTTGCCGTCGCCGTCGCGTTGTCCCTGCCGCGCATCAGCTGGCGGTACTTCGGCCTGCTCGCCACCGTGACCCACGAGCTGGGCCATGCCTTTGCCGCCCTGATGACCGGGCAGCGGCTGGGCGGCATCCGGCTGAGCCTGGACCATTCGGGTACCACCACGAGCTACAGCCGGCGCCCGCTCGCCGCGGTCTGGTCGACGTTCTGGGGTTACCCGGTGCCTGCCCTTGTTGGCGCCGCGATGGTGTGGTCCGGCTTCAACGGCTGGGGGCCCGCTGCCATGTCAGTGGGCACCCTGTTGCTGCTGGTCTCCTTCCTTTTCCTGCGCAACGGCATCGGGCTGCTGATCACGGCCGCGGCTGTCCTCGGCGCCGCGCTCCTGGTCCTGTTCGTCCCCGCCGAATTCATCGGGCACGTGATGATCGGGCTGGGCATCGCTCTGCTCGTGGCCGCCGTCCGGGACCTGGGCAAACTGGCGGCGGTGCATTCGCGGCACCGGAACCGGCTCTCGACGTCGGACGCGTACCTGCTGTCCCGGGCAACGCGCATCCCCGCGGCCGTCTGGATTGTCCTCTTCGCCGCCGTGGTGGCGGCCTGCTGGTGGTTCGCCTGGCAGCCGATGGCGCAGGTGTTCGCCACAGTGGCGCCGGGGCAGGGCCGCTTCCCGGCATAGGCTGGGACCATGAACACAACACACACCGACGACCCGGGCTTCAGCACCCGGGGCGCCTACGTCACCGGCGGTGCGGAATTCAACCGGGACACCAACTACATCGAGGACCGGATCACCCGCGACGGCGCCCCCGGGGCCAACGGCGAACCCGGCTGGCCCGTCGAGGCCGGCCGCTACCGGCTCGTCGCGGCGCGCGCCTGCCCGTGGGCCAACCGCACCGTGATTGTCCGGCGGCTGCTCGGTCTTGAAGACGTGATCTCGCTCGGCCAGCCCGGCCCCACCCACGACTCCCGCTCCTGGACCTTCGACCTCGATCCCGGCGGCCTGGACCCCGTCCTGGGGATCGAACGCATCCAGGAGGCCTACTTCCGCCGCTTCCCGGACTACCCCCGGGGCATCACGGTGCCGGTAATCGTCGACGTGCCCAGCGGCGCCGTCGTGACCAACAACTTCCCGCAGATCACCCTCGACTTCTCCACCGAGTGGACCGAGTTCCACCGCGACGGCGCCCCGGACCTGTACCCGGAGGCGCTCCGGGAGGAGATCGACGCCGTCAACAAGCGCGTCTTCACGGAGGTCAACAACGGTGTCTACCGTTGCGGGTTCGCCGGATCCCAGGACGCCTACGACGCCGCCTACGACAGGCTGTGGACGGCGCTGGATTGGCTCGAGGAGCGCCTCACCGGGCAGCGGTACCTGGTGGGCGAGACCATCACCGAGGCCGACGTCCGGCTCTTCACCACGCTGGCCCGCTTCGACGCCGTCTACCACGGCCACTTCAAGTGCAACCGGCAGAAGCTGAGCGAAATGCCGGCGCTGTGGGCCTACGCCCGGGATCTCTTCCAGACCCCCGGCTTCGGCGACACCACCGACTTCGTGCAGATCAAGCAGCACTATTACATCGTCCACGAGGACATCAACCCCACCGGAGTGGTACCGAAGGGCCCGGAGCTGGGCAACTGGCTCTCGGCACACGGCCGCGAGGCACTGGGCGGACGGCCGTTCGGCAACGGCACGCCGCCCGGGCCGGTCCGGGCCGGCGAGGAAGTCGCCGCCGGACACGGCGCCGGCTGACACCAGTGCCCATGACACCTGCCCCGGCCCTGTCCGCCGGAACGGCCGCCCAGGAGTTCCGTGCGGTGCGGGCACTCTTCGACACGTTTCTGGCGCAGGACCCGGGCTACAGTGCGCAGCTGGCGGTATACCGCCACGGCACGAAAGTCCTGGACCTCTGCGGCGGCCCCGGACTGGCCCAGGGCGACATCACCGGTACCTATTCCTGCTCCAAGGGCGCCGCGGCATTTGTGATCGCCCTGCTGGTCCAGGACGGGCTGCTCGACCTGGACGCCACCGTGGCGTCCTACTCGCCGGAGTTCGCCGCGCACGGCAAGGACCGGCTCACCGTCCGGCAGGCCCTCTCCCACCAGGCGGGACTGCCCGGCATCCCGGGCGGCTTCGCCCTTGAGGACTTCACGACGCCGGAGGCCGCCAGCGCCCTCGCCGCCGCCGCGCCGTTGTGGCGCCCGGGACGCACGTTCGGCTACCACGCGCTGACCATCGGCATCCTGATGGAGGAACTCTGCCGCAGGGTGGCCGGGGCTCCGCTCCAGGAACTCTACGAGGAACGCCTCCGCCGCCCCTTCGGGATCGATTTCTTCCTGGGTCTGCCGCCGGAGGAGGAACCGCGCTACCGGGAGGTGCTCTACACCGAGGACCCGGCCGCCGCGTGGCTGGATCCCCTGAGCTACGCCGGCCTGAACAGCAACGCGCCGGCCAGCGGCATCATGGAGTTGCCCAACCACCGCCTGATCCGCGCCGGCGGCATGAGCGCGGCCGGCGGGGTGGGTTCCGCCGAGGGGCTCGCCCGGCTCTACGCAGCGGCCACCACCGGGGTCCAGGGCGGTCCCGGGTTCCTGACGCCCCGGACCATAGGCGCGATGGCCGAGGAACAGGTGTGGGGCCTTGACCGCTCCTCCGGCCAGGACAACGCCTTCGCCGTGGTCTTTATGAAGCCCCAGCCGGGCCGTGATTTCGGCAGCCACCTCGCCTTCGGCCACGAGGGAGCCAACGCCGCCCTGGGGTTCGCCGACCCCTGCTACGGGATCGGTTTCGGCTACGTGCCCCGGCGCAGTGAGGAAGGCCGCACCAACGGGCAGGCGCAACGCCTCTCCGCCGCGGTACGGCAGGCCTGCGCAGCGTCCTGAGACGGCTCCCGAAGGTTCGTCCAGTTGTCGCAGCAGCCCGGCGGCCCTAGGGTGAGCCGGGATGGCAAATACAAAAGAGCACGACGCCGGCGCCCGCCCCTCGCGACTCCGCATGCTGGGACGCACCGTGGCAGGGAGTGTCTCGGCCGCCCTGCTGTGGCCACGCCTGCAGCTGGCCGCCAAGGCCGCCATCGCGGCCGGCCTGGCCTTCGCCATCGCCCCCTTTATGCCCGGGTCGGCGGCGGACTACCCTTACTACGCGCCGCTCGGTGCCCTCGTCGCCATGTACGAAAACGTCTCCGGCTCCATGCGCCAGGGGGTCCAGACGCTCGTGGGCCTGGCTATCGGCGTCGGGCTCGCCTTTATGCTCTTCAGTCTAGGCAGCCCGTCGCCGGTGACGGTCGCGATTGTGATGGGGCTCGGCGTGATCCTCGCCGGGCTGCCAAAAATCGGCTCCGGCAGCGACTGGATCCCGACGGCGGCCCTGCTGGTGCTGCTGGTCGGCGGGCACAACCCGGACCAGTTCTCCTTCGGGTACCTGCTCCAGATGGGCGTTGGCGTCAGCGTCGGCATTGTGGTGAACCTGCTGGTCTTCCCGCCGCTGCATTTCAAGGCGGCGGCGCTCAGCCTGGCCGAGCTGCGGCAGGCGCTGGCCCAACAGCTCTGGGACATGTGCAAGGCCCTCAAGGAAAACTGGCCGCCGGAGCACGAGGACTGGTCCCGCCGTTCGGAGGCGCTCGTGGCCCACACCCGCTCGGTGCGCGCCGCGGTGCAAAAGGCGGACGCGAGCCGGCGGGCAAATCCGCGGCGCCGGCTCCATCCACGCGACGTCGAGGAGGACTACCGCAACCTGCGCGACCTGGAACGGCTGACTTTCCACATCCAGGATGTGACGCAGGTGCTCGCGGACGTTATCTGGGCCACGGACCACCCCTTTGTCATCCCCGACGGGCAGGCCGCCCCCCTCGCCGACGCCATGGCCCTGGTGGGAGATGTGCTGCACGCCGCCGACGAAGAGGATGCCCAGGGGCAGGCACAGCTCATCGAGGAAGCTGACGCCGCCGTCAAGGCACTCACCGCCCGGATCGCCGCCGAGGACGAGCACCCGGGGGCCCCGAACGCCGTCGAATCGATTCTGCTGAGCCTGCACCGGATGCTGCGCGTCGTAAAGTCTGGCGGCGGCAAGCGGGAGTCGGACCCCTCCCCCGCCGGCGCCAGCTAGCCCGCCGGTCCCTCCCGCCGCGGACCCGCCCGTTCCGGCAGAAGACGGCGGCGTCCGCCCCCGGATATCCCGGTGGCGGCCGCCGTCGTATTTCATCGTCTACTTCAGTGAGGCTACCGATCCGCTGAAGTGCTTCCGCCCCGAGTGCGGGTTCCAGGCCACGTAGTCGGAGCGCTGCCACGCGCCGTCTTCGGGCTGCACCGTGCTGATGTCCAGCGCCACCCGGGCCGGCAGGAACACGGGCGCCTCGAACGCCACGTCCCAGCTGAAGGCATCGCCCTTCACGGCGCCGACGTCGGCCAGGGCCCTGGACGCGAGGTACATGCCGTGGGCGATGGAGCGGCGCATGCCCAGGGCCTTCGCGCTGAGGACGCTCAGGTGGATCGGGTTGAAGTCGCCGGAAACCGCGGCGTAGGCCCGCCCGGTATCGACCCCCAGCTGCCACAGTGCCGTCGGGTTCGGCACCCGGAAGGACTCCGGCACGGCGGCGGCGGTGGGCTTGTCGATGCCCGGAAGGAAGACGCCCTTGGCCAGGTAGGTGGACACGCCGCGCCAGCGGACGGTGTCCTCCCCGGCCCCGCGCACCTCGGCCACGAGATCCAGCTGGGTGCCGGAGCGGTGCCCGCGCAGGTTCTCCGCCCAGGCCCGGATGTCCAGAGCCTCGGTGAACAACACGGGAGCGCTCTGGACCACCTTGTTCGTGAGGTGGATCATCCCCAGCAGCGGCAGCGGGAAATCGTCCCGGTTCATCACGGACATGGAGAGCGGGAACGCCAGGGCGTGGATGAATCCGGCGGGTAGCACATCGCTGGCGGTCTCGCCGATCAGGTGCTGGTAGGCGGTGAGGTTCGCCACCCCGGCCTTAACGCCGCGGACCTCATGGCTGCTCCCGGGCAACACGGTGCCCGAGTGCGCACCGAGCACCCTCCGGCGCGCCGCGGTGGCGGCGGCGTTGACGTAGAGCTTGGAGAGGGACGGCATCTCCGCCAGGATGACGGGCTGCGAAGCGGTCATGCGCCCACCAGGTTCTGTCCGCAGACGCGCAGCACCTCGCCGGAGATCCCGCCGGCGGCGTCGCTGGCGAGGAAGGCAATGGCCTCCGCGACGTCACCGGGCCGGCCGCCCTGCTGCAGCGAGTTGAGCCGGCGTGCCACCTCGCGGGTGGCGAACGGGATTTTGGCGGTCATCTCGGTTTCGATGAAGCCGGGGGCGACGGCGTTGATCGAGCCGCCGTGCGGTCCGAGCAGCGGCGCCGTGGCGCGGACCATGCCCATCACGCCGCCCTTGGAGGCAGCGTAGTTGGTCTGCCCCCGGTTGCCGGCGATCCCGCTGGTGGAGGCCACCGAGACGATCCGCGGCGAGTTCCGGAAGTGCTCCGAGGCCAGCAGCGCCTCGTTGATGCGAAGCTGCGCCGCGATGTTTACCGCGATCACCGAGTTCCAGCGGCCCTGATCCATGTTGGCCAGCAGCTTGTCCCGGGTGATGCCGGCATTGTGGATCACGATGTCCAGCCGGCCGTGGCGCTCCACGGCGTGGTCGATGATCCGCTGCCCGGCGTCCTCGCGGCTGATGTCCAGCTGCAGGGCCGTGCCCCGCACCTCGTTGGCGACCTTGGCGAGGTGGTCTCCGGCGGCAGGGATGTCGACGGCGATGATCGTGGCGCCGTCGCGGTGCAGGGTGCGGGCGATGGCGGCGCCGATCCCCCGGGCCGCTCCGGTCACGACCGCGACCTTTCCTGCCAGCGGCTGCTCGACGTCGGCCGGCAGCTGCCCGGCCTCCGAGGAGACGGTGAGGAACTGGCCGTCCACAAAGGCCGAGCGGCCGGAGAGGAAGAACCGCACGGCCCCGAGCGTGCTCGGGCTGGTGGTGCGGGCGCCGTCGGCGAGCACGATGCCGTTGCCGGTGGCGCCGGCGCGCAGTTCCTTCGCCAGGGAGCGCAACAGGCCGTCGACGCCCTGCCGGGCCGCCGCGGCAGCCGGATCAGGGGCTTCTGCTGCGGCGCGGGAGATGGTGACAACGCGGGCGTTGGCAGCGAGATCCCGGATCGAGGCGGCCGTGGCGAGCACCGGCTTCTCCAGGTCCTCGGGGCGGGCGGCCTCATCAAGCACCAGGATTATGGCGCCGAGCTTTTCGCGCGGCACGGCGTGGCGGCGGACGTCGAGGCCCCAGGACAACAGGGTGGCGGCGAGCTCGTCGGCGCCGTTGCCGGCCCCCTGGACCAGGACGGGACCCGTGACCAGCGGCTGGCCGGGCTGGTGGCGCCGGAGCACCACCGGCTGCGGCAGCCCGAGCTTTTTGGCGAGGTCCTTGCCGAAGCCCCTGCTCACGAATTGGGTGTACTTGTCGGTCATGTTCTCCCCCTAGTGTGCTTCGAGAATGGCGACGACGCCCTGGCCGCCGGCGGCGCAGACGGAGATGAGCCCGCGCGCGGGGCGGCCGTCGACCTGGCCCTTGGCGTGCAGCATCTTCGCCAGCGAGGCGACGATCCGGCCGCCGGTTGCGGCGAACGGGTGGCCGGCGGCGAGGGAGGAGCCGTTGACGTTGAGTTTGGCACGGTCGACGCTGCCGAGCGCGCCGTCCAGGCCAAGGCGGGTACGGCAGAACTCCTCGTCCTCCCATGCGGCCAGGGTGCTCAGCACCGTGCCGGCGAAGGCCTCGTGGATTTCGAAGAAGTCGATGTCCTCGAAGGTCAGGCCGTGCCGTGCCAGCAGGCGCGGGACGGCGAACGCCGGGGCCATCAGCAGCCCGTCCTTGCCGTGCACAAAGTCGACGGCGGCAGCCTCGCCGTCGAGCACCGTGGCGAGCTTGGGTAGGTCGTGGGCGTCGGCCCATTCCTCGGAGGCGAGCAGCACGGTGGAGGCACCGTCGGTGAGCGGGGTGGAGTTCCCTGCCGTCATGGTCGCTTCGGCCCCGAGGTTCTTGCCGAAGACGGGCTTGAGGGTGGCGAGCTTCTCCAGCGTTGTGTCCGGGCGGAGGTTGGAGTCCTTGCTGAGGCCGCGGTAGGGGGTGAGCAGCTCGTCGAAGAAGCCTGCGTCGTAGGCGGCGGCGAGGTTGCGGTGGCTGTTGTAGGCCAGTTCGTCCTGGGCCTCGCGGGTGATCTTCCACTGCGCGGTGGTGAGGGCCTGGTGTTCGCCCATGGAGAGTCCGGTCCGGGGCTCGCCGGTATTGGGGGCGTCCGGGGCGAGGTCCTTGGGCCGCAGGCGGCTCAGCACCTGGAGCCGCTGCGGCAGGGTCTTGGCACGGCTCAGGTCCAGCAGGACCTCGCGCAGGCCCTCGCTGACCGCGATGGGGGCATCGGAGGCGGAGTCGACGCCGCCGGCGATGGCGGAGTCGATCTGGCCCAGCTTGATCTTGTTCGCGAGGCCCAGCACGGTCTCCAGGCCGGTGGCGCAGGCCTGCTGCAGGTCGTAGGCCGGGGTTTCGGCGGAGAGCGCCGAACCGAGCACCGCCTCGCGGGTGAGGTTGAAGTCACGGGAGTGTTTGAGCACCGCTCCGGCAGCAACTTCGCCGATCCGTTCGTCCTGCAGGCCGAACCGGGCGATCAGCCCGTCCAGGGCCGCGGTGAGCATGTCCTGGTTGGAGGACTTAGTGTAGGCGCCGCCGGTCCGGGCGAAGGGGATGCGGTTACCGCCGACCACAACTGCCTTGCGGAGCTGCGGAGCTGCGGTGGATCCTGCGGCCGGGGCGGCGGTGTCCTTCGGTCCGCTTGCGGACGTTCCGTGGTCAGGCATGTGCTGTCTCCTTTGATCAAAGCGGGTTACTGATACCCAGCGTACCTGATACGCTGGGTATCGTGAACAACCCTCAGCCAGATCCTGCCACCGGCGGTGCAGCCGTCGACGGACGCGCCTCCCGCTGGCAGTCCCACCGTGAGGAGCGGCGCCGCGAGCTGATCAAGTCCGCGCGGAAGGCCGTGCATGCACTCGGCAGCGAGGCATCGATGGAGGACATCGCGGCCGCGGCCGGAACCTCCAAATCCGTGTTCTACCGCTACTTCGGCGACAAGGCCGGCCTGCAGCAGGCGGTCGGCGAAGTGGTCCTGAACCAGATGCAGCGGCGGATCCAGGAGGCGGCGCAGAGCGCGCAGACCCCGCGCGAGGGCCTGTTCGCCATGGTCTCCGCCTACCTGCAGATGGCCGAGACCAGCCCGAACGTCTACACCTTTGTGACCCGCTACGCGCCCGGCGAGGCTGAAAGCCACAACGGCTCGATCAGCACGGCCGGCGCGCTGGGCCACTTCTTCGCCGCGATCAGCGAGATGATCGCGCTGCCCATGCGGCACCAGCTGCGCGCGGTCCCCGGCAAGGAGGCCGTGATCGGCTACTGGCCCAACGCCGCGATCGGGCTGGTCCGCAACGCCGGCGAGCAGTGGCTCGCCAGCCCGGACTCCCCCGCCAAACCCGGCCAGGAAGCCATGGCCCGCCAGATCACCGACTGGCTCTGTTTCGGCATCGCCCCGGAAATCCAGGACCCGCCGGCCCCGTAGCCGGACGCCACCCACCCAGCACCAGACCACCAACTGCCAGAACCACAATGTCAGCGCCAACGAAGGAATCGACATGACTGAACTAGCCGACCGCTCCGCAGGCCACACCACCTCCGCCGCCCCTGCGCCCCGCACCCTGGCGGCCGCGCCCGCGGCAGGAGCCCCCACTGTCGACGTCGCCGCCCTCGGCGAACAGCTGCTGGGCAAATGGGCCGCCGTCCGCCGGCAGGCCCGCGAACTGGCCGGCCGGCCGGAGCTCTACAAGACCGAGGGACTCACCCACACCGAGCACCGCCAGCGGGCGTTCGGGCAGCTCAAGATCCTCGTGGACAACGGCGCCGTGCACCGCGCGTTCCCCGTCGCCGTCGGCGGCGCGGATGAACACGGCGCCAACGTCGCCGGCTTCCAGGAGCTCGTCATCGCAGACCCGTCGCTCCAGATCAAGGCGGGCGTGCAGTGGGGCCTGTTCGGCTCCGCCGTGAACCACCTCGGCACCGAGGAGCACCACGCGAAGTGGCTGCCCGGCATCATGAGCCTGGACATTCCCGGCTGCTTCGCCATGACCGAGACCGGCCACGGCTCGGACGTCGCCAGCATCGCCACCACCGCCACCTACGACCCGGCCACCGAGGAGTTCGTCGTGCACACGCCCTTCCGCGCCGCCTGGAAGGACTACATCGGCAACGCCGCGAACGACGGCCTCGCCGCCGTCGTCTTCGCCCAGCTGATCACCAACGGCGTCAACCACGGTGTGCACGCCTTCTACATGGAGCTCCGCGACCCGGAGACCAAGGAGTTCCTGCCCGGCATCGGTGGCGAGGACGACGGCGTCAAGGGCGGCCTGAACGGCATCGACAACGGCCGACTGCACTTCACCCAGGTCCGGATCCCGCGGACGAACCTGCTCAACCGCTACGGCAACGTTGACGACGACGGGACCTACACCTCCCCGATCGCCAGCCCCGGCAGGCGCTTCTTCACGATGCTGGGCACCCTGGTCCAGGGCCGGGTCTCGCTCGACGGCGCCGCCGTGACCGCGTCCAAGCTGGCCCTCAAGACCGCCATCCAGTACGCCTCCGAGCGCCGGCAGTTCAACGCGTCCTCCGCCACGGACGAGGAAGTCCTGCTGGACTACCAGCGGCACCAGCGCCGGCTGTTCACCCGGCTCGCCACCACCTACGCCGCGAGCTTCGCCAGCGAACAGCTGCTGCAGAAGTTCGATGACGTCTTCTCCGGCCGCAACGACACCGACGAGGACCGCCAGGACCTCGAAACGCTGGCCGCTGCCCTCAAGCCGCTGAGCACCTGGCACGCCCTCGACACGCTGCAGGAATGCCGCGAGGCCTGCGGCGGCGCCGGCTTCCTGATCGAGAACCGCTTCGCGTCGCTGCGGGCCGACCTCGACGTCTACGCCACCTTCGAGGGCGACAACACGGTGCTGCTGCAGCTCGTCGCGAAGCGCCTGCTGGCCGACTACGCCAAGGAGTTCCGCAACGTGGACTTCGGTGTACTGGCCCGCTACGTCGTCGGCCAGGCCACCGGCGCAGCCATTCACCGCACCGGCCTGCGCGGCGTCGCCCAGTTCATGGCGGACTCCGGCTCGGTGCAGAAGGCGGCCACCGCCATCAAGGATGAGGCCGGCCAGCGCGCTTTGCTCACCGAGCGGGTCCAGGCCATGGTGGCCGAGGTCGGCGCCGCGCTCAAAGGCGCAAACAAGCTGCCGCAGCAACAGGCCGCCGCGCTGTTCAACAGCCACCAGAACGAGCTCATCGAGGCGGCCCAGGCGCACGCCGAACTGCTCCAGTGGGAGGCCTTCACCGAGGCCCTGGGCCAGGTCGCCGACCCCGGTACCAAAGCGGTCCTGACCTGGCTGCGCGACCTGTTCGGCCTGTCCCTGATCGAGAAGAACCTGTCCTGGTACCTGATGAACGGCCGCCTCTCGATGCAGCGTGCCCGCACCGTGGGCGAGTACATCAACCGGCTGCTCGTGAAGATCCGCCCGCACGCCCTGGACCTGGTGGACGCTTTCGGCTACGGCCCGGAGCACCTCCGCGCCGCGATCGCCACCGGCGCTGAGAAGGCCCGCCAGGACGAGGCGCGGGAGTTCTTCCGGGTCCAGCGCGCCAGCGGCCAGGCCCCGCTGGACGAGAAGATCCTGCTGGCCCGCACCGTCCTCGAGGCCAAGCCGCAGAAGGCCGGGTCCCGCCGGGGCTGAGCATAACCACCGCACGACGACGGCGCCGCCCCTGAATTGGGGCGGCGCCGTCGTCGTTGTGGCGTGTTGGTCCGTTACTGCGGGAGGACCGAGCGGTAGACCTCAAGGGTGGTTTCCGTGATGGATTCCCAGGAGAAATGCGCCTCGGCCCGGCGGCGGCCGGCCTCGCCCATCGCGCGGGCGCGGGCCGGGTCGGAGACCACCTCGGTCAGGGCCGCGGCGAATTCCGTGACGAACTTCTCCGGATCCAGCGGCGTGCCGGTGCCGTCCGTGACCTGCTCGAGCTGCACCAGCAGGCCGGTTTCGCCGTGCTGGACCACCTCGGGGATGCCGCCGGTGGCGCTGGCCACCACGGCCGCGCCGCAGGCCATGGCTTCCAGGTTCACGATCCCGAGCGGTTCGTAGATGGACGGGCAGGCAAACGCGGTGGCGTGGCTGAGGACCTGGATCAGCTCGTGGCGCGGCAGCATCCGCTCCACCAGGACCACGCCGCTGCGCTGGCCCTGCAGTTCCTCGATCAGCCGGGCCGTCTCCGCGGCGAGCTCCGGGGTGTCCGCCGCGCCCAGGCACAGCACCAGCTGCACGTCCGCGGGCAGCTTGGCGGCGGCCCGCAGCAGGTACGGCACGCCCTTCTGCCGGGTGTTGCGGCCCACAAAGACGACACTCGGCCGCGCCGGGTCGATCCCCAGGGCCCGGACCACGTCCTCCCCCTCGTCGCGGTTCCAGAGGCTCACGTCGATGCCGTTGTGCACCACGCGGACCTTGGCCGGATCCACGTCCGGGTAGCTGCGCAGGATGTCCTGCCGCATCCCCTCGGACACGGCAATGATCGCGGCGGCGGATTCGTAGGCGGTCTTCTCCACCCAGGAGGACAGCGCGTACCCTCCGCCGAGCTGTTCGGCCTTCCAAGGCCGCAGCGGCTCGAGGCTGTGCGCGCTGAGCACGTGCGGGATGCCGTGCAGCAGCGAGGCAAGGTGCCCGGCCATGTTGGCGTACCAGGTGTGCGAGTGCACAAGGTCCGCGCCGGCGATGTCCGGAACGATCCGCAGGTCCACGCCGAGGGTTTGCACCGCGGCGTTGGCGCCTGCCAGGTCCTCCGGCACCGGATAGGAGGTGACGGTGGCCCCGTGGTAGTCCGGAGCGCGCTCCGCGCCGAAGGCGCGCACCTGCAGCTCCACCCGCTGGGCCAGCACCCGGCTGAGTTCGGCCACGTGGACGCCGGCGCCCCCATAGATTTCGGGCGGAAATTCCTTGGTCACAATGTCTATTCGCACAAACCCCAAGGTAGTCGTTCCGGCTGATCTGTTCTAGTGTGAAGAGGTCCGGGCACACCGGACAGTTTTGGGGAGCAACGAAGGCGTTCAGGAGCGATCACATGCCGCAGCAGAAGAAAGTCTTGGCCATTGTCCTCGCAGGTGGCGAGGGGAATAGGTTGATGCCGTTGACGGCCGACCGGGCCAAGCCGGCCGTTCCGTTCGCCGGGAGTTACCGGCTTATTGATTTCGCCCTTTCCAACCTGGTCAATTCCCGATATTTGCAGATTGTGGTCCTGACGCAATACAAATCCCACAGCCTTGACCGGCACATTTCCGAAACATGGCGCATGTCCACCCAGCTGGGCAACTACATCGCCTCCGTGCCGGCGCAGCAGCGGGTGGGCAAGAGCTGGTTCCTCGGCAGCGCCAACGCCATCTACCAGTCCCTGAACCTGATCCACGACGCCAACCCGGACATCGTCGTGGTGGTCGGCGCGGACCACGTCTACCGCATGGACTTCGCCCAGATGGTCGCACAGCACGTCGCCAGCGGCGCCAAGGCAACCGTGGCCGCCGTGCGCCAGCCGCTGCACATGGCCGACCAGTTCGGCGTAATCGAGGTGGACCAGGAGAACCCCGAAAAGATCGCGGCGTTTGTGGAGAAGCCCTCCTCGACGCCGGGGCTCGCCGCGGATCCCAGCCAGTTCCTGGCCTCGATGGGCAACTACGTGTTCAACGCGGACGCTCTCGTGGAGGCGCTGCACGTCGACGCCGAACGGCTCGACACCAAACACGACATGGGCGGAGACATCATCCCGTACTTCGTCGACCAGGGTGAGGCCGGGGTCTACGACTTCACCCTCAACGACATCCCCGGCTCGACCGAGCGGGACCGCACCTACTGGCGCGACGTCGGCACCATCGACTCGTTCTACGACGCCCACATGGACCTGATCTCCCCAGTGCCGGTCTTCAACCTGTACAACTCCGAGTGGCCCATCTACACCCGCCAAAGCATCTCCCCGCCGGCCAAGTTCGTCCGCGGCGAGGGCGGCACCGTGGGCACGGCGCTGGATTCGATCGTGGCCAGCGGCGTGGTGATCTCCGGCGGCATTGTGGAGGGCTCGGTGCTCTCCAACGACGTCTACGTCGGCACGGCCAGCCGGGTGGTCGACTCGGTACTGATGGACAAGGTGCAGGTCGGGGCCGGCGCCGTCATCAAGCGCGCCATCGTCGACAAGAACGTCCGGATTCCCGCCGGCGCTGCCATCGGCCTGGACCCGGACCTTGACCGCGCCCGAGGTTTCAAGGTCACCGACTCCGGCATCACCGTCCTGGCCAAGGGCCAAAACGTTCCAGAGCCCGGCGACGCCGAGCGCGAACTGTCCGCGGCCAACCTCTACCTGGTGCCCAACGCCGTCAAGACGGCCACCGAGAACTGGCCGGCCGGACGCGAGACCGTGGAGAAGGTCGGCGAGGTGCACGCCGCCGCCGTCGGCGTCGAGACTCCCGGGAAGTCCTCCACCAAGGCCTACTAAGAGCGCCTGGTCGGGCCGCGGCCCGGCCAGGCTGTAAAATTGGCCCAATGAGCTCCCCCGATCTGCCCCCCGCCCCGGCCAGTGACGAACCGGCCGCGGCCGACTTGACCCCGGCGGAAATCGCCGCCTGCCTCAAGGTCCTGAACAGCATCCACGTCTACGACGAGGAACACCCGGACTACGTGTCGATCCGGCGCGCAACCGGAAAGATGTTCAAGGCGGTCAAGCGCCACCGCCGGGTCACCAAGCGGGACCTCATCGCGGAGGCGGACCGCGCCGTGATCGCCCAGACCGCGACCGCGGCCCCGGACCGGATCGACGACGAGACGCGCGGCAACAAGCTAGCCCCCTCGGCCACCGGCGAGGTGGCCGGGCACCTGATCCGGTCCCGGCCCTGCTACATCTGCAAGCAGCACTACACGCAGGTGGATGCCTTCTACCACCAACTCTGCCCCGACTGTGCGCACTTCAGCCACAGCAAACGCGACGCCCGGACAGACCTGACCGGCCGGCGGGCGCTGCTCACCGGCGGGCGGGCCAAGATCGGCATGTACATCGCGCTGCGGCTGCTGCGCGACGGCGCCCACACCACCATCACCACACGCTTCCCGAAGGACGCCGCCCGCCGTTTCGCCGCCATGGAGGACAGCGCGGACTGGCTGCACCGGCTGCGGATCGTGGGCATCGACCTGCGCGACCCGTCGCAGGTCATGGCGCTGACGGACTCCCTCGATGCCGCCGGGCCGCTGGACATCATCATCAACAACGCAGCGCAGACGGTCCGCCGCTCGGGCAACGCCTACAAGCCGCTGGTCGACGCCGAGGACGAGCCGCTGCCGGCGGAGCTGCAGGCGGCCAACGGCGGTCCCGAGCTGGTCACCTTCGGCCACGCCCACGACAAACACCCGCTGGCCCTGGCCAGCTCGGTCCTGGAGCACCCGGTGCTGGCCGGGGACGCCGTTACCTCGCTGGCGCTGTCCACCGGTTCCGCGTCGCTGGAACGGATCGCCGCCGGCACCGCCATCGATGCGGGCGGGCTCGTGCCGGACCAGGCCACCATCAACAGCTGGACCCAGGTGGTGGACGAGGTGGACCCGCTGGAAATGCTTGAGGTGCAGCTCTGCAACGTCACCGCGCCGTTCTTGCTGGTCAGCCGGCTCCGCGGCGCCATGAAGCGCTCCACGGCACGCCGGAAGTACATCGTGAACGTCAGCGCCATGGAGGGCCAGTTCTCCCGCGCCTACAAGGGCCCCGGGCACCCGCACACCAACATGGCCAAGGCCGCCTTGAACATGATGACGCGCACCTCCGCGAAGGAGATGCTTGAGGCCGACGGCATCCTGATGACCGCCGTCGACACCGGCTGGATCACGGACGAGCGGCCGCATTACACGAAGGTCCGGCTGATGGAGGAGGGCTTCCACGCCCCGCTGGACCTCGTCGACGGCGCCGCCCGGGTCTACGATCCGATCGTGATGGGCGAGTCGGGCGAGGACCAGTACGGCGTCTTCCTGAAGGACTACAAGCCCAGCCCCTGGTGACGCCGGCCGCCGGGCGCAGGCCTAGCAGCGCCCGCGCAGCCGCCACGGGCCTAATGGCCCTAATGGGGGCTGGAAGCCGTCCGTAACGTGGAGCTGTGAACACGACGACGCCCCCGCCGAATTTCCAGCTGTCCATCGACCAGTGCTGGGTGCTGCTCGACAGCGAGGTGGTGGGGCGGATCGCACTGATCGTGGACGGACACCCGGAGGTCTTCCCGGTCAACTTTGTTCTGAAGCGCCGCTCGATCGTGTTCCGCACGGCCGGCGGCACGAAGCTCTGGGGCGCCATCACGGCCAAACCGTTGGCTTTTGAGATCGACGGTTACGACGCGCATGAGCAGACCGCCTGGAGTGTCGTCGCCCGCGGCGAGGCCGAGCTGATCGATGACCAGGCCGAGAAGGACGCAGTGGATGCGTTGCTCCTGGAGCCGTGGCAGCCGGGCGAAAAGAACTACTACGTCCGCCTCGCCCCGAAAGCCCTGACCGGACGCCGCTTCAAGGTCAACAACCCGGACGTGTGGAACACCCGCCTTGCCGACCCGCGGCGGGCGTCCTTCGAATAAGACTTCGAATAAGGCTCCGGGGCCGGCCCTAGCGTTTCTCGGGGGTGTGGACCACCAGAACCGGGCAGTGCGCGTGGGCCACCAGGGCGGAGCTCACCGATCCCAGCAGCAGGCCGCCGAAGCCGCCGTGCCCGCGCCGGCCCAACACCAGCAGGTCGGCGTCGCGGCTCTCCTCGATCAGCGTGTGGCGCGGGTGGCCCTGCACCAGCCGGGTTTCAACGTTGGCCGGCGTGTCCGCGCCGAAGGCCTTGGCGACGGTCTCGGCCAGGATCTCCCCCGCGCGGACGTCGAAATCGTCGATGCCCATCGCAATGTAGCCGTCGTAGACCGGCGGAACGTCCCAGCAGGCCAACGCGACGACCTTGGCCGAGAGCGGCAGCGCCAGCCGCTGGGCCTGCCGGAGTGCCTCCACCGACGCATCTGATCCGTCGACGCCGACCACAATGGTCCGGATGTCCGTAGCCTCGCCCATGACTGATCCCTTCGTCGTGCCCCAGCAGCGCGTAGCTCAACACTTTATCCCCCGTCCGCGGCAAGCTAGGGCCGAAAGTCACGGCGACGCCGCCGCGTCCTAAGCTCCGTAGGCCGAACGACCCTTGTTGGCAAGCGCCGGATGGTCCGAGAATTACGGTGCGCGGCAAAGAAATATTCGAGCTGCGCGGTCGATGCGGACGATTTGTTGCCACAATGGAATGCACGACGCCACTGCTAGTCAGGGACCGGCAAGCGGGTCCCGCACAAGAGGTACGGACGCGGTCTGCCACAGACCTGCAACGCGGGCTGGGGAGCTCCGTGGGAAAAGTGGCAACCTCGGCGCCCGGACGGGAGAATCATGATTGCCTGGGCAGATGCCGGTCTCACTGCAGCCGAAGGCCATCCGGCCGTAATCCGCGTGTTCATCCTCGATGACCACGAACTTGTCCGCCGCGGCCTCCAGGAACTGCTGGAGGGCGAAGGGTTCCTCGTGGTCGGCAGCTCCGGATCGGCCGTGGAGGCCACCCGGCGCATTCCGGCGCTCCACCCGGACGTCTGTGTCCTGGATGCCCGCCTGCCCGACGGCACCGGAATCGAAGTCTGCCGGGACGTGCGCTCGGTGGACCCCTCCCTGAACTGCATCATCCTCACCAGCTTCGACGACGAACAGGCCCTCCGCGGCGCGGTCCTCGCCGGCGCCTCGGGCTACGTGCTGAAAGAGATCGGCGGCACCGACCTGATCGGGGCCTTGCGGCGTGCCGCGGCCGGGGAATCGTTGTTCGACGACGGCGTGGCCGCCGGGATCGTGGACAGCATGGTGGAGACCGAGGAGGTCGACCCGCGGACCGCGGCGCTGACCCCGCAGGAACGCCGCGTGCTGGAGCTTGTCGGCGGCGGCCTCACCAACCGCCAGATCGCGGCTGAGATGTTCCTGGCCGAAAAGACGGTGAAAAATTACGTCTCCTCGCTCCTGGCCAAGCTGGGCTTTGAACGCCGCACGCAGGCGGCCGTCTTCATCGCCAGTCCGGCCGCAGCGGGGGCTCCGGCCGCCGGGGCGGCGCCCGAGGGCAGCCGGCAACACAGCGTGCGCTGACCGGCCGCTCCCCTGCGGGTCAGAGCGGCACGGACCACTCCACGCTGGTGCCGGCATCCGGGGCCGTGGTGATAGTGCACTGGCCATCCAGCATCCGCGCGCGGTCCTCCAGATTGGCCAGGCCGTTGCGTTCCAGGGAGGCGTCAAAGCCGGAGCCGTTGTCCGTGATGACCACCGTGACCTGGCCCTTGATAACGGCGACGGACACGGCGATCGCGTCCGCACCGGAGTGCCGGATGGCGTTGCTCAGACCCTCGGAGACCACGGCCACCACGTTGTCCGCCTTGTCCGGCGTCACGGCGTCCACCGGTCCGGTCAGCGTCAGGCAGGGTGTAAAGGGCATCGACTTGGCCGAGCTGCGGGTCACGCGGCGGATCCTGCCGCTGAGCAGTTCAGTTTCGCCGCTGCTGCTCTTGAGCGAGTAGATCGTGTCCCGCAGGCTGCGGATCGCCTCATCCAGCTCGCCGGTGATATTGCGGATCCGCTCGGTCGCGAGCTCGTCCTTGGTGTATCTGGTCAGGCTTTGCACGCTCAGGCCGGCGGCGAAAAGCCGCTGGATGACCAGGTCGTGCAGGTCCCGGGCGATCCGGTCGCGGTCGGTGAAGACCAGCAGCTCCTCGCGGAGCCGGTGGACGCGGGCGAGTTCCAGGGACAGGGCCACGTGCGACCCAAAGACGGCACCCATCTCGATGTCGGTCCGGGTGTAGCGGAGGTCCTCGGGGTCCCGCGCGAGCAGCAGCAGGCCGTGGTGGGCGCCCTGGGTGCTCAGGGCGACCGCGAGCAGCGGTCCCAGGCTGCCGCCGTCGTCAATGCCGTCGAACACCCCGGCGGGGTTGTCCAGCATCAACGGTTCACCGCCGGCGAGCACGTCCTGCAGCTCGGGCGCGTCAAGGGGCAGCACCCCGCCGGAGAAGGCCGCGGAGCGCTCGCCCGCGGCGCCGGCGACGATGTAGCCGGGCCCGGACACCGCCGGGGCCACAATGAGGGCCAGTTTGGATTCGGATTCCTGCAGGGCCCGGGCGGCGATCGGATCCAGACCGCCAGCGGTGTAGTCCCGGTCGCTGCCGAGCATCAGCCCGGAGACATCCATGCAGGCTTCGAGCCAGCGGGCGCGGCGGCGGGCGTCGTCGTAGAGTTTGGCATTTTCGATCGCGACGCCGGCGGCGGCGGCCAATGCCATCGCCAGGCCCTCATCCTCGTCGCTGAAGTCCCCGCCGCCCTCCTTCTCGGTCAGGTAAAGGTTGCCGAACACCGTGTCGCGGACCCGGATGGGCACACCCAGAAAGGACCGCATCGGCGGGTGGTGGGCAGGGAACCCGACCGATTCCGGATGCTGGCCAAGGTCCTGGAGACGCAATGGCCGGGGGGTCGTGACGACGACGCCGAGCACCCCGCGACCTGAGGGCAGCAGGCCGATCTTGTCGGCGAGTTCGCTGTCAATCCCGACCGTGATGAAATGGCTCAGGGTGAGATTTTCTCCCATGACGCCAAGGGCGCCGTACCGGGCATGCAAGAGATGGCAGGCGGACTGCACCACGCGTTCGAGCACAGCGTCGAGGCTGAGGTCCTCCGCGAGGGCAACAACGGCTTCGAGCAGGCCGGCCATGCGCTCCCGTGACTGCAGCAGCTCGCCGCCGTGGGACACCAGATCCTTGAGTAGGTCTTCAACTTTTGTGTTGCCGGATTTCACCGTCTCCCGGCCTGCATCGACAGAATCCATCTGACCCCAATTCTCACGACGTACATCCGCGCCGATGACGTGTTGCCAGAATACCCCGATCCCTTCTAAACGGACCCAAAAGGGCCGGGGATTGTTACGGCTGCGGGCCGTTGGCCCCTAGCCCGCCCGGCTCTGCCTGACGTAGGCTCCTCGCCATGAGCACTGATCCGAAACCAGCCGCCAATCAGCCCCATGCCGTCGAAAACCTGGACAACCACGAATGCTGGAGGCTGTTGCGCAGCGTCACGGTGGGCCGGATGGCCGTGTGGGTGGACGACCACCCGGACATCTTCCCGATCAACTACAAGGTGGACCACGGCACCCTCGTGTTCCGCACTGCCGAAGGTACCAAGCTGCACGCCGCGACAGGCGACACCCCTGTGGCCGTCGAGGCCGACGGCGTGGACTCGGACAGCGGCATCGCCTGGAGTGTGGTGGTCAAGGGCCAGGCCGCCGCGGTGAAGAACCAGGAGGAAGTCATGGACACCGTGGGGCTCCTGCTGTTCCCGTGGCAGGCGGGGAAGAAGGAGCACTTCGTCCGGATTACACCGGACAACATCACCGGCCGGCGGTTCAAGATCGTCCCGCCGCTGACGTGGTGGACGCCGCTGGATGACGCCACCCGCTCCGGCCTCGAATAGGCGAGCCCACGCCGGCGGGCCGGCTCAGGCCAGGCGGGTGATCTCCACGGTGACCGAGAGCGCCGACCCGCCGCCGCCGGACAGGATGCCCTTCAACGGCGGCACGTCGCGGTAGTCGCGGCCGCGGGCCACCGTGACATGGAAGTCCCCGGCGGGCTTGTGGTTCGTCGGATCCCAGCTGCGCCATTCCCCGTCCCACCATTCCAGCCACGCGTGCGACTGCCCGGCGACCGTCTCGCCGAGCTCCGCCGTCGAACGCGGGTGCAGGTAACCGGAGACGTAGCGGGCCGGGATCCCGCAGCTGCGCAGCGCCCCGATCGCGAGGTGCGCGAGGTCCTGGCAGACGCCCTGGCGCTGGTTCCAGGCCTCTTCGGCGTTGGTGGTGACGCCGGTGGAACCCTTCATGTAGCTCATCTCGCCGCGCATCCACTCGAAGACTGCCATGGCGGCCTCGTGCGGGTTGCGCCCTGCGACGACGCCGGGGACGATCCCGAGCACCTCGGCGCCGGGGCCGGTGAGCTGGGACTGCGGGATCCAGTCGCTGTACTGGTTGAGTGTTTCCGGGGCGGACAGAACGTCCCAGCCCACGATGTCGGCCTCCGCGGGGATCCGCTCGACCCGGTGCACCTCGACCGTGGTGGTGGCGAGGACCTCCAAGTGGTCGTGCGGCATCTGCATGTCGAAGGCCGTCACGCGGGTGCCCCAGTAGTCGCGGTAGCTGCTGATCGCCGCCTGCGACGGCGAGACCTTCATGGAGGACTCCAGCACCACCTGCTGCGGGTCCGTCAGCGGCGTCATCCGGGCCTCGTTGTAGGAGAGGGTGACGCGTTTGTTGTATTTGTACGCGGTCCTGTGGGTGATGCTGAGCCGGGTCATGAAACTTCTCCCACCCAGGCCAGTTCGTCTGCCTGATTGAAGTACTTACGGGAAATGGCGTCCGAGGCCTGCGAGACGGCCTTCTGCACGCGTTCCATGTGCTCGGGCAGTTCGGACATCAGGTCGTCGGTGCGGTGGAACTCCAGGAACGTCCGGGCCTGGCCCACGATCCGGCGGGCGTCGTTGATAAAGCCGACGCGCTGGGCCGAGGGGTCCAGTTTGGCGAGGCACTCATCGGCGTCGCGCAGGGCGTACACGATGGAGCGGGGGAACAGGCGGTCCAGCAGCAGGAACTCGGCTGCGTGCTGGTCGCCGAAGGCGGCTCGGCGCGTGCGCAGGAACGACTCGTAGGCGCCGGCGCAGCGGAGCATGTTGACCCAGGACATGCCGGCCGAAAGCACGTCGCGGGTGGAGAGCATCCGCGCCGTCATGTCCGCCCGTTCCAGCGAGCGGCCCAGGACCAGGAACAGCCAGCTTTCGTCGTGGCTGACCGTCGTGTCCGCGAGGCCGCTGACCATGGCGGTGCGCTCCAGGACCCAGTTGCAGAACCGGTAGGTTCCCACCACGTCCTTGCGGTGCTGGTTCAGCCCGTAGTAGGTGGTGTTCAGGCTCTCCCAGAGCCCGGAGGACACGGTCTCCCGGGCGCGCCGGGCGTTCTCCCGCGCGGCACCGAGCGACCCGGCGATCGACGTGGCGCTCTGCTTGTCGTAGGCCAGGGCGTGCAGCAGCTCGTCCAGGCCGAAGTCCTCGGACTGCGGCCGGGCGCCCATCACGGCGAGGAGTTCCTGCGCGACGCTGCGCTGTTCCTCCATCGGCAGGTGGTTCAGGCGTTCGAGGTGGACGTCCAGGATCCGGGCGGTGCCGTCGGCCCGCTCCACATAGCGGCCGATCCAAAACAGGGACTCGGCAATACGGCTAAGCATTCGCGGCTACCTCCTGCGCGTCAGAACTCTGCTGCTGTTGCTGCTGCTCTTTCTGGCTGTCGCGCCAGTTGCTTTCCACCGGCCAGACGGACACCCGTTCGCGGACCGTGATGGCAGGCCGCGGGATGACCTCGACGGGAACCTGCGGGGAATCGGCGAGTACCCAGGTGTCCTTGGAGCCGCCGCCCTGGCTGGAGTTCACGATCAGCGAGCCTTCCTTCAGCGCCACCCGGGTGAGCCCGCCGGGCAGGACCCAGACGTCGTCGCCGTCGTTCACGGCAAAGGGGCGCAGGTCCACGTGCCGCGGTCCGAACTTGTCGCCGCTGAGGGTGGGCACAGTGGAGAGCTGGAGCACCGGCTGGGCGATCCAGCCGCGCGGGTCGGCAATAATGCGCTTGCGCAGGGCCTCGAGTTCGTCCTTGGACGCGTCCGGGCCGATCACCAGGCCCTTGCCGCCGGAGCCGTCGACGGGTTTGACCACGAGCTCCTCAAGCCGGTCCAGCACGTGTTCACGGGCTTCCTTCTCCTCGAGCCGGAACGTGTCCACGTTGGCGATCACGGGCTCTTCGCCCAGGTAATAGCGGATCAGGTCCGGCACGTAGCTGTAGACCAGCTTGTCGTCCGCGACGCCGTTGCCCACCGCGTTCGCGATCGTGACGCCGCCGGCGCGGGCGGCGTTGACCAGCCCGGGGCAGCCGAGCATGGAGTCGGAGCGGAACTGCAGGGGGTCGAGGAACTCGTCGTCGATGCGCTTGTAGATCACGTCGACGCGCTGTTCGCCGGCGGTGGTGCGCATGTAGACGCGGTTGCCGCGGCAGATCAGGTCGCGGCCCTCCACCAGTTCCACGCCCATCAGGCCCGCCAGCAGGGTGTGCTCGAAGTAGGCGCTGTTGAACACGCCGGGGGTCAGGACCACCACGGTGGGATCGTCGACGCCGGACGGCGCAGTCTTGCGCAGCGCGGACAGCAGCCGGCGGGGGTATTCCTCCACCGGGCGGATCAGCTGCTGGCCGAAGGCCTCCGGCAGGCCCTTGGCCATGGCCCGGCGGTTCTCCAGCACGTAGCTGACGCCGGAGGGCACTCGCACGTTGTCCTCGAGGACCCTGAACGTTCCGGCCGCGTCCCGGACGACGTCGATGCCGGAAATGTGGACGCGGACTCCGCCGGCCGGCTCGAAGCCGTGGACCTGGCGGTGGAAATGCGCGCTGGTGGTGACGAGCTGGCGCGGGATCACGCCGTCGGAGACCACCGTCATTTTGTCGTAGACGTCGTTGAGGAAGGCCTCCAGGGCCCGTACCCGCTGCGCCACGCCGCGTTCGAGCACAGTCCACTCGTCGGCCGGGATCACCCGGGGGACGATGTCCAGCGGGAAGGGCCGCTCCTCCCCCGCAAAGTCGAAGGTGACTCCGCGGTCCAGGAACGTCCGTGCCATCGAGTCCGCACGCGCCGTGACGTCGGCCAGCGAGAGCTCCCGCAGCGCCCCGGCAACCTGGCCGTAGGAGCGCCGGGCTTCCTGGCCCGGGGCAAACATCTCATCGTAGGCGCCGCTTCGGCCGGCAGCCTCTGAGTAATCCTCAAAAAGGTCAGACATGCCCATAAGCCAACCATCTTTTCGTTACGAAATCATTTCGGCGCCTCCCGCGGGGCGTGTTGTGGCTCACGCTGCGGCGTTTGGGCGGCGCGTAGGGCAAGGTTGACGGCGTGCCTCCTCTCCGCCGCTTTTCCCTGCCGCAGACGTCCGGCCGGCTGCGGGCCCTTCCCGCACTGCTGCCCGGTCTGTTCGCCTGCGCCGCCGCCGTCGGGACCGCCCTCGGCGTCCACACCCTGCTGCCCGCACTGCCGGCAATGACCGTGGCGGTCCTGCTGGGGCTGCTGGCCGCGAACCTGCCCGGAGTGTCCGGCTGGAGCGCCGGTCCCGGCCGGGCCGGCCTGGACTTCGTCGGCAAGCACCTGATGCGCGCCGGGATCGTGGTGCTGGGGCTCAAGGTCAGTGTGCTGGAGGTGCTGGGCCTGGGCTGGCCCGCCCTGTTGCTGATCACCGGGGTGGTGCTGGCGGCGTTCGCGGGCACCTACGGCATCGGACGGCTGTTCCGGCTGCCGCCGCACATCTCGCTGCTGATCGCCACCGGCTTCGCCATTTGCGGGGCCTCCGCGATCGGGGCGATGGCAGCTGTCCGGCGGATCCGGCAGCAGGACACCGTGCTTCCGATCGCGCTGGTCACGCTCTGCGGCACCCTCGCCATCGGCGTCCTGCCACTGCTCATCGGCCCGCTGGGGCTCGGCCCGGAAACCTTCGGGGCGTGGGCCGGCGCCTCGGTTCATGACGTCGGGCAGGTGGTCGCCACCGCCCAGACCGCGGGGGCCTCGGCGCTCGCGGTCGCCGTTATCGTCAAGCTCACCCGGGTGCTGCTGCTCGCCCCCATGGTCGCCGCGGCGGGCATCCACCACCGGATCGGGTCCGACGCCGGTGGCCGGCTCCCGCCGGTGGTGCCGCTGTTTGTGGTCGGCTTCATTGCCATGGCGGCCCTGCGGAGCGCCGGCTGGCTCTCCCCCGGAGCGCTCGGGGCCGCCGCCGTGCTGCAGGACCTGCTGCTGGGCATGGCGCTGTTTGGACTCGGGTCGGCCGTCCGGGTGGGGCAGTTGCTGCGGACCGGAACCCGCGCCCTGCTCGCGGCCCTGGCCTCCTGGCTCCTGATCGCGGCCCTCGGGCTGGCCGCCGCCGTCGTCCTCGTCCCCGGCCGCTGAGCGGCGGGCCGGATTCCGGGCCGCTGTCGGTTCCGTCCGTGATTAGATAGCGGGGTGTCGAACCAGAACCTGAGCCGTGACGAAGCGGCAACCCGCTCAGCCCTGATCACCACCCACAGCTACGACGTCTCCCTTGACGTCCGGCAGGCGGCCGATCCCAGCGTCGCGGGCTACACCAGCCGCAGCGTGATCAACTTTTCCGCCAGCGAACCCGGCTCCTCAACGTTCCTGGACTTCATCAGCGAATCCGTGCACAGCGTCTTCCTCAACGGCAAGGGCCTGCCCGTGGCCGACGTGGTGGACGGCTCCCGGATCCGGCTGGAGAACCTGCAGGCCGAGAACCAGGTCACGGTCACGGGAACGTCCTTGTTCAGCACGTCCGGTGAGGGCATGCACCGCTTCTTCGACCCCGCCGACGGCCAGTGCTACCTCTACACGCAGTACGAGCCCGCGGACGCGCGGCGCGTCTTCGCGAACTTCGAACAGCCCGACCTCAAGGCCGAGTTCACCTTCCACGTGATGGCCCCGTCCGAGTGGCAGGTCTCCTCGAACGGCGTCGAGTCCCTCCGCACCCAGCTGACCAGCGACCCGGCCACGAGCCGATGGGATTTCGCCGCCACCAAGCCGATGTCCACCTACATCACCACCGTCCTCGCGGGCCCGTACTTCAGGGCCGAGGACACCTGGCGCGGGAGCCTCGCGGACGGCACGGTGCTGGAGGTGCCGCTGGCACTCTACTGCCGGGCCTCGATGGCGCCCTCCTTCGACGCGGAAGAACTGTTCCGGCTGACCAGGAACGGCCTGGACTTCTTCAACGACCTCTTCGACTATCCCTACCCTTGGGGGAAGTACGAGCAGGCCTTCGTGCCCGAGTACAACCTCGGCGCCATGGAGAACCCGGGGCTGGTGACGTTCACCGAAAGCTACGTCTTTACCTCCCGCGCCGCCGACTCGCAGTACCAGGGCCGCGCCAACACCCTGCTGCACGAGATGGCGCACATGTGGTTCGGCGACCTCGTTACGATGCAGTGGTGGGATGACCTGTGGCTCAAGGAGTCCTTTGCGGACTACATGGGCACCCTGGGCGTGGACCGGACCACGGACTGGGACACGGCCTGGGTGAACTTCGCCAACAACCGCAAGGCCTGGGCTTACGTCCAGGACCAGCTGCCCACCACGCACCCGATTGTCGCCGACATCCCGGACCTCGAAGCCGCCAAGCAGAACTTCGACGGGATCACCTACGCCAAGGGCGCGTCCGTGCTCAAGCAACTGGTGGCCTATGTGGGCTTCGACGCGTTCATTGCCGGCTCCCGCCGGTATTTCCGTGACCACGCCTACGGCAACACCACCCTGGCGGACCTGCTGGCGGCATTGAGCGCCGCCTCCGGCCGCGACCTTGCCGCCTGGGCCCGGAAGTGGCTGCAGACGTCCGGCATCTCGACCCTCACCACGGAGATCGAGGAGCACAACGGCGCCCTGGCCACGGTGTCCCTGGTACAGCACGCCGAGGATCCCATCACCGGCCGGCAGGAGCCGCGTCCGCATCGGCTGCGGATCGGGCTGTACAACTTCGACGACGCCGGCGCCCTGGTGCGCACCGACAGTGTGGAGACCGACGTCGACGGCGGACGCACCGACGTCGGCCAGCTCGTCGGCAAGGCCCGCCCCGCGCTGTTGCTCGTCAACGACGAGGACCTCAGCTACGCCAAAGTCCGGCTCGACCCGAACTCCGAGGCGACGGTACGCCGCTCCCTGGACGCGATCAGCGACCCGATGGCGCGGGCCCTGTGCTGGACCGCGCTCTGGGATTCGGCCCGGGACGCTGCCGCCCCAGCGGCCCAATACGTCGAGGCGGTGCAGCGTTTTGCCCCCACCGAACAAGGCATCGGGGTGCTCCTGAACGTCCTCGGCAACGCGGGAACAGCGGTCGAACGTTACGTGCCGGCGGCCCGGCGGGACGAGGTCCGCAGCCACTTCCTCGACGCGGCCGCCGCGGAACTCCGGAACGCGGACCCCGGCTCCGACCAGCAGCTGGCCTGGGCGCGGACCGTTGCCGCCACCAGCCGCTTCGACGCCGGCCAGCTCGGCCTGCTCAGGGGCCTGCTGGATGGCAGCACCGTGATCGAAGGGCTATCCGTTGACGCGGAACTCCGGTGGAACCTCTGGCACGCCATCGCCGCCCACGGCCAGGACAAGCCCGAGGAGCTGGATACCGAGCTGGCCCGCGACAACACCGCCTCGGGCAAGTCCGGGCACGCCACGGCCCTTGCCGCGCGGCCGGACCCGAAGGTCAAAGCCGAGGCGTGGGACGCCGCCGTGCACGGCACGGCGCTGTCCAACCAGCTGCTCAGCGCGACCATCGCGGGCTTCAACACGGCCCCGGCGGAACTGCTGGCGGGCTACGTGGAGCCCTACTTTGAGTGCCTCGAGCAGGTCTGGGCGGACCGCAGCATCGAGATCGCCAGCCGGATCGTCCGCGGCCTCTACCCCGCGGGGCAGGACCTGGCGGCCCCGGGTGCGGACCCGGAATTGCATCCGGTGATCGCCCGGACGGACGCGTGGCTCGCTGAGCACGCGGCCGCGCCGCGGGCGCTGCGCCGGATCATCATCGAACAGCGCAGCCAGTTGCTGCGCGCGCTCACGGCCCAGGCCGCGGGGTAGCCCGACGGGTGATGCGGGGCCCACGGGACCCGGTGCGGCCACGTGTGGCGAATCGACGAACAGCGCCGTCCGTCTTGATACCCATTTGACGCGAATGGCCGCTAAACGGGTGGGCGAAGCGGCCACTTGTGGCGAATCGACGCGGGATGCCGCCCGCCCTGGGCGCCAAACTGCAGTCCGGGGCGCGCTTTTCTGACGCACATCGCCGCTAAACGGGTGGGCATAGCGGCCACTTGTGGCGAATCGACGAAGAGCGCCGCCTGCCCAGGGCGCCCTTCTGACGCGAATGGCCGCCAAGCTGCAGTCCGGGGCGCCTATCTGACGCGAATGGCCGCCGGGCAGCAGCGGGGGCGCGCTTTTCTGACGCACATGGCCGCTAAACGGGTGCGTGAAGCGGCCACTTGTGGAGTATCGACGCAGGATGCCGCCCGCCCTGGGCGCCCTACGGGACCCGGTGCAGCCACTCCGCGGTGCCGAACTTGGTCTCCACCCGCCTGCGCGCGGCGTCGAGTTCGGCCTCGGTGAGTTCCGCCGGCGTCGCCCCGTAGCGCTCGGTGAAGACCTCCATCATCGCCGCGACGATCTCGGCCCGGGCCAGGCCAGTCTGCCGGCGGAGCGGGTCGACGCGCTTCTTGGCACTGGTGGTGCCCTTGTCCGAAAGCTTTTCCTTGCCGATCCGCAACACCTCCACCATCTTGTCCGCGTCGATGTCGTAGCTCATGGTGACGTGGTGCAGCATGCCGCCGTTGGCGAGCCGCTTCTGCGCCGCCCCGCCGATCTTGCCCTGGTCGGTGGCGATGTCGTTCAGGGGCACATAGAACGCCTTGATGCCCACCTTGTCCAGCGCCGCCATCACCCACGCGTCCAGGAAACCGTAGGAGTCGGCGAAGCTGATGCCGTCCACGAGGGTCTGCGGCAGGTACAGCGAGTAGGTGATGCAGTTGCCGGCCTCCATGAACATGGCGCCGCCGCCGCTGATCCGGCGGACCACGCTGATCCCGTGCCGGCTGACGCCGTCGGGGTGGACCTCGTTGCGGACGGACTGGAAACTGCCGATCACCACGGACGGTTCCTCCCAATCCCAGAACCGAAGTGTCGGGTTGCGCCGGCCGGCACCGACCTCTTCGGTGAGGACTTCGTCGAGTGCGACGTTCACGTGCGTGGGCAGCACCGAGGGTCCGATGATGTTCCAGTGGTGGTCGCCCCAGCCGGTGGCTTTGGCCAGGGCGCGCCGGACCGCGATCGCGACCGCGCCGGCGGAGAAGCCGAACAGCACCGCGTCCCCCGGCAGCGCCGCGGTGACGGCCGCGGCAAGGTCGGCCGCGCCGGCGTCGACGGGCAGGCCGGTGAGGCTGCGGTTGATGTCCAGGAGCGCCTCGTCGGGCTCCAGGAAGAAGTCCCCGCTGATCGAGACGTGCGCTAGGACGCCGTCGACGACGTCGAGGTCGGCCACCACGAGTTTCCCGCCGGGGACCTTGTACTCGCCGTGGCGGCGGCGGCCGTCCTCGTCTGCGCTGCCGGAACCGGGGACGGTGGGAAGGGTTGTCATGCCCTTAATCCTGCCACGGGCCGCCGGCGCGGGTTCGCGTGAAGACCGGTCCGCACAAGGCCCGGGACGCGAAAAGCCCGCACCGTTGCCGGTGCGGGCTTTTCCAAAAGACCTTGGGAGCAGAAGGTTACTTCTTGCCGCCGAAGCCCTTGAAGCGAGCGTTGAAGCGCTCGACGCGGCCTGCAGAGTCCATGATGCGCTGCTTGCCCGTGTAGAACGGGTGGGACTCGGAGGAGATTTCGACGTCGATGACCGGGTAGGTGTTTCCGTCTTCCCACTCGATGGTCTTCGAGGAAGACACGGTGGACTTGGTCAGGAACTTGACGCCGGAAGCCAGGTCGTTGAAAACAACAGCTTCGTACTTCGGGTGGATATCAGACTGCATAATTGGACCTTTGTTCGCGCAACTGGATTTTGCCAGCTGCCAGGTATGAGTGGGATGGCTGCCCGGCGCCGGAAGGCACAGCACGGCCAGCTACCCATCATAGCCGAGATCCGCCGGCCCGACGAACCGGTCCGCATGCGGTCCACCGCCGGCTTTGGGGCATCAGCCGCGGTGCCGCAGCTCCCAGAACGCGACGGCGGAAGCGGCCGCCACGTTGAGCGAATCGACGCCGGGTCGCATGGGGATCTTCACGGCGAGGTCGACGGCGGCGAGGGTCGCCTCGCTCATTCCGGCACCCTCGGTGCCGAGCACCAGTGCCAGCTTCTCGGGGTTTCGGGCCGCGAGGACGTCGACGTCGACGGCGTCCTCGGTCAGCTCCATCGCCGCCACCAGGAAGCCGTGCTCCTGCAGCACTGCCAGTGAGCCCGGCCATTCCTCCAGCCGGGCCCACGGGACCTGGAACACGGTGCCCATGCTGACGCGGACGCTGCGCCGGTACAGCGGGTCGCCGCAGCGCGGGGTCACCAGCACGGCGTCGAGGCCCAGCGCGGCGGCCGAGCGGAAGATCGCGCCGACGTTCGTGTGGTCCACGATGTCCTCGAGGACGGCGATCCGGCGGGCATCGGCGAGCAGTTCCGGCAGCGGAACGGGCGCGGGGCGGTGCATGGCGGCCATCGCGCCGCGGTGCAGGTGGAACCCGGTGATCTCCTCCAGCAGCGGGGCCGACCCGATGTAGGCCGGCACGTCCGGATACTGCTCGAAAACATCCGCGAGGTCCGGGAGCCATTTCTCCGCCAGGAAGAAGGACCGGGGCCGGTGCCCGGCGGCGAGGGCACGGCGCAGCACCCGGGAGGACTCGGCGATGTACATACCTTCGGCGGGTTCGCGGAGCTTGCGCAGGTGCACGTCGGTCAGCCGGGTGTAGTCGGCGACGCGCGGGTCGTCCGCGGATTCGAGGTGATGGAAGCTCATGGTCGGCTCAGTTCAGCAGTTTGGCGATCATAAAGCCCAGCGCCACCAGGCCCAGGGTGAAGATGACGCCGCGCAGCACCGTCGGTGAGAGCCGCCGGCCCACCCGGGCGCCGATCAGGCCGCCGATCAGCGAGCTGACGGCGATCAGGCCGACGGCGGTCCAGCTGATCCGGTCGAAGGCAAAGAGCAGGTAGGACACGGCAGCCACGATGTTCACACCCAGGACCAGGATGTTTTTCATGGCGTTGGCGTTTTGCATGGTCCCGGCCATAAAGACTCCCAGGATGCCCACCAGCAGTATGCCCTGCGCCGCCACGAAGTAGCCGCCGTAGACGCCGGCGAGGTAGACCAGCACCACGAGCAGGATCCCGTGCTGCTTGTCACGGATGGCGTGCTCCGGGTTCTGCTCCCGGGTCTGCACCCAGCGCTGGAGCCGGGGCTGGAACACGACCATCAGCAGGGCCACCACAATCAGGGCAGGTGCCGCGTATTGGAAGACCATCTCCGGCAGGTGCAGCAGCAGGTAGGCGCCGCTAATTCCGCCCAGCAGCGATGCCGGCAGCAGCTTCAGCAGCTGGTTGCGGCGCCCGGCGAGCTCCTTGCGGTAGCCCCAGGCGCCGGCGGCGCTGCCCGCCACGAGGCCCGTGGCGTTGCTGATCGAGGCGGTGACCGGCGCGAAGCCGAGCGCGATCAGCACCGGGAAGGTCACGAGCGTGCCGGAACCCACCACGCTGTTGATGGTGCCGGCCCAGAGCCCGGCGAAGAAAATGAAGACGCTGCTGAGGAACTCCACGCGCTGTCAGTGGTCCCTTCAGCGGCGGGCGGTGGCGGTGTAGCGGCCGCCGGAGACGTTGACATCCAGGTCCACACCGAACGTCGTGCTGAGGTTCTCCGCGGTCAGCACCGCCTCCAGCGGGCCGGAGGCGACCACGCCGCCGTCGCGCATCAAGAGGGCGTGGGTGAAGCCCGGCGGGACTTCTTCCAGGTGGTGGGTGACCAGCACGATCGCGGGGGCCGCGTCGTCGCGGGCCAGTCCGCTGAGCCGGTGGACGAGGTCTTCGCGGCCGCCCAGGTCAAGGCCGGCGGCGGGCTCGTCGAGCAGCAGCAGTTCCGGGTCGGTCATGAGCGCGCGGGCGATCTGCACACGCTTGCGTTCCCCCTCGGAGAGCGAGGCGAACGGGCGGTTCAGCAGCGGGCCCATCCCCCACTCGTTGAGCAGGGCGAAGGCGCGGCGTTCGTCGTCCTTCTCGTAGCCCTCGCGCCAGCGGCCGGTGACCCCGTAGGCGGCGGTCACAACGACGTTGAGGACCTTCTCGTGCTCGGGAATCTGGTTGGCCAGGGCGGCCGAGGACAGGCCGATCCGCGGCCGGAGTTCGAAGACGTCGACGGCGCCGAGGATCTCTTCGAGGATTCCGGCCATTCCGGACGTGGGGTGCAGGCGGGCGGCGGCCACCTGCAGCAGAGTGGTCTTGCCGGCGCCGTTGGGGCCCAGGATCACCCAGCGCTCGCCCTCCTTGACCTGCCAGTCGACCTTGTCGAGGAGCGTTTTCGCCCCACGCACAACGCTGACGGCGGCCATTTCAAGAACATCACTCATAGGAGTAGACACTAGGACAAAAAAGCGGACGACTGATAACCGGGCCGGGCGCCCGGCGGCGGTCCCCGTGGCCCGCGTCACCGGAGCGAAACCAATTCCGGTCCGCCCCGGCCCGCTCGCTAGGATTGAGGCCATGAGTTCGAACGTGACCGCGGTCAGCTACGGCATCAATTTGTCCCCTTCCCAAGTTGAGCAGGTGCGCCGGTCGCTGGCCGGGGCGGGGCTGGCCCTGGGCTCCGAAAATACTGCCGGCGACGGCCGCTACTCCGTCTATTCCGTGGACTGCACGCTCCCGGGCGCCCTTACCTCCGCCGGACTGGCCGAGCTCCGCCGGAGCATCGCCGGAATCGACGGGGTGGACATAGCCGTTGTTCCCGCCGTGCTGCGGCGGGCCCCGCGGAAGTTCCTGATCATGGACGTTGACTCAACCCTGATCAAACAGGAGGTCATTGAACTGCTGGCCGCCTATGCGGGCAAACGCGAGGAAGTCACGGCCGTGACCGAGGCGGCCATGCGGGGCGAGCTGGACTTTGCCCAGAGCCTGCACGCCCGGGTGGCGGTGCTCGCCGGGCTGCCGGCCGACGTCGTCGATTCCGTCCGCGCCGAGGTGACACTGAGCGACGGCGCCGCCGAACTGGTGGCCGCCTTCAAGGCGGCCGGCCACGCGGTGGCAGTCGTCTCGGGCGGCTTCAACCAGGTCCTGCGCCCGATTGCGGAGCGGCTGGGGCTGGACCACTGGATCGCCAACGAGCTGGAAATTTCCGACGGCGCCCTGACGGGCAAGGTGGTGGGCGACGTCGTGGACCGTGCCGCCAAGGAGAAGTACCTGCGCGAGTGGGCGGCCGCCGAGGGCATCCCGATGGAGCACACCATTGCGGTGGGCGACGGCGCCAATGACCTGGACATGCTCGGCGCCGCCGGGATCGGCGTCGCGTTCAACGCCAAGCCGGCCGTCCGGGCCGCGGCAGACGCCGCTATCAATATGTCCTACCTGGACGCCGTCCGGCACATCGCCGGGGTCTAAGCTTCAGCGGCCGCGCACCCGGGCGGCGCCTTAACGCCGGATGGCACCCGGCGGCAGCGTTTGTGAGGAACGCTGGCGCCAGGTGCCATCACGGCGCGGCCTAGTTGGTGCCGCCGGCCTTGTCGAAGTAGTCGGCGCCGCCAACATACTCGGTGTGGCCGGTCTCGACGTCGGCGGTGGCCATCTTGGCGACCTCCGCAGCGAATTCCCTGACCGAGTAGAGCTTGCCGGCCTCGGCACGGCGGGCCTCGATGGCGCCCGGGTTGGAGCGGTCCAGCAAGGTGGCCGTGACGGTGCCCTCGATCATGTCACCGGAGACGACCACCAGGGAGATCCCCTTCTCGGCGAGGCTCGGCACGTGCTCGCGGAGCGCATCTTCGCCGGCACGCTTGCTGCGGGCGACGGGCTCATATTCGGGCATGGTGGGGACGGTCTCGATGAAGTGAGCCTGGTGGCTGGTCACAAACACCACGCGCGAGCCCTCGGGCATCAGCGGCACCGCGGCGTTGAGCATGTTGACCTGGGCGTCGCGGTTGAGCTTGAGGGCGTAGCCCTCTTCCATACCGGATTCCATGCCGCCGGAGGCGTTGAGGACCAGCAGATCCAGCGAGCCGAAGTTTTCCATCGCGGCGCTGGCGAGGGCCTGGACGCCTTCCTGCGTGGTCAGGTCCGCGCCGACAGCCGCGGCGCGGCCACCGGCGGCCTCAATCTCGGCGACCACTTTGTTCGCGCGCGGGGCCTTCTGGCGGTAATTGACGACGACGGCGGCACCCTCCGCGGCGAGGAATTTTGCCACCTCGGCGCCGATGCCGCGCGATGAACCGGTAACGATGGCGGTCTTGTTGTCCAGCAATCCCATTCGAGCTCCTTTGTTCCAAACGTCCAAATACTGTTGGGTCTGCTGTCCATCATGCCAGCGCCCCGCGGCATTTCAGTTGTTCGGGATCCACAAAGAAGGCGGACGGGCCTAGTTTAGGGACGGTTGCGGAGAGGGCCGACGTCGAACCTTGCGTGCGGGACGGGGCGGCTAGAGCCGGGAACGCCGGGGTGCCACGCGGGAGCAGGTCGCCGGTCGACGCTCGGCCTCTGGGCATGCCCATCCGGTGGAGCCGCCAATGGACATATTCGGTAAATGTCCATTGCGCGCTTTGCGGAATGAGCATGCCCATCCGGCGGCGCTACCAATGGACATATTCGGTAAATATCCATTGCGCGCTTTGAGGAATGAGCATGCCCATCCGGCGGCGCTACCAATGGACATATTCGGTAAATATCCATTGCGCGCTTTGAGGAATGAGCATGCCCATCCGGCGGCGCTACCAATGGACATATTCGGTAAATGTCCATTGCGCGCTTTGAGGAATGAGCATGCCCATCCGGCGGCGCTGCCAATGGACATATTCGGTAAATGTCCATTGCGCGCTTTGCGGAATGAGCATGCCCATCCGGCGGCGCGGCCAATGGACATATTCGGTAAATGTCCATTGCGCGCTTTGCGGAATGAGCATGCCCATCCGGCGGCGCGGCCAATGGACATATTCGGTAAATGTCCATTGCGCGCTTTGCGGAATGAGCATGCCCATCCGGCGGCGCGGCCAATGGACATATTCGGTAAATGTCCATTGCGCGCTTTGAGGAATGAGCATGCCCATCGAAGTGCGCGGCCAGGGCTGAGCATGTCCGCTGTCGGACCGCGAAGAATGGGCATGCCCATCCGGCGGTCCAGTGAAAGCCCGCCCAACTGCGCGAACGAAGGTTAAACGGTCCGGATTAGCCCCGGTCGACCCGGATCTTTTTGCTCGGCTCCCCCGGCGCTGCCACCGGGGCCGGCGCCCGGACCTCGAGGACCCCGTCCTTGTAGCTGGCGGTAATGTCTTCCTCTTTGGCTCCGGCCGGCAGGGCGATACTGCGCACAAAGGAGCCGTAGCGGAACTCCGAGCGGTAGCCGTTTTTGCTCTTGTGCTCGGACTTTTCCTCGCGTTCGGCCCTGATGTGCAGCATGCCTTCACTGACCGATACGTCGACGTCTTTGTCGGGATCGATGCCGGGAACCTCGGCCCGCACCACCAGGGTATTGCCGTCCTGGAACTGTTCGACCTTGATGGTCGACGCCATTGTGAGGTCGCCGTCGAGGAAGCGGCGGACAGGCTCCAGCATGTCCGACGGCGCCCACTTGCTGAGATCAGCCATGATCAAAATCCTCCTGGGTCCATGCCCCTGCCGTTGCGAGGTGAGGGGCTGTGCCTCCATTACACGCCCCCGCCCGCGGCCCCGCCTAGGGCCAAAGGCCCGGTCCGGCCCCTAGTGGCCCATGCCCAGGCCGCCGTCGACCGGGATCACCGCGCCGGAGATGTAGGCGGCCTCGTCGCTCGCGATCCAGCGGACGACGTCGGCGACCTCTGACGCCTCGGCGAAGCGGCCCGCGGGAACCTTGGACAGGTAGTCCTTCTGCGTGGCCTCCGGAAGTTCGGCGGTCATGTCCGTGTTGATGAAGCCCGGGGCCACCACGTTGGCGGTGATGCCGCGGCCGCCGAGTTCGCGGGTGAGCGAGCGGGCAATGCCGACCAGGCCGGCCTTGGAGGCGGAGTAGTTGATCTGGCCCGGGGCGCCGTACAGGCCGGAGACCGAGGAAATCAGCACCACCCGTCCCTTGCGTGCCCGGATCATGCCCTTGGACGCGCGCTTGATCACGCGGAAGGCACCCGTGAGGTTGGTGTCGATCACCGAGGTGAAGTCATCCTCGCTCATGCGCATCAAGAGGGTGTCCTTGGTGATGCCGGCGTTGGCCACCAGCACCTCCACGGGGCCGTGCGCCGCTTCGACTTCGGCGAACGCCGCGTCCACGGACGCCTCGTCCGTGACGTCGGCCTTCACGCCGAGGATGCCTTCCGGAAGGGTGGCCGCGCTGCGGTAGGTGACGGCAACCTTGTCGCCGTTGGCGAGGAAGGACTCGGCGATGGCGAGGCCGATGCCCCGGTTGCCGCCGGTGATGAGGACGCTGCGGCCGGTGGACGTTGCTTCAGTCATGGTGGACTCCGGTTTCTGCGGCGCGCTCGCACCGCGGGTGGGGGCTGGATTTTCCTGCCTCCGATCTTAGCCTCCGGCGCCAGCCTGCCCCGCGTCGGTGACCGCGCTGTTTGGGCGCCTCCGCTGATGGTGAGAGAATCGAAGCAAGCCTATGGAGCGTGATCTGACAGCCGTGACTAACAAGAACCCACCCGGTGAGCGGACGTCCGGGGAGGACTCCGGCGACACCGAGGTCCACAGCATTACCGACGCAGCCGTCGCGCACTCGGAAGAGATGCGCCAGCGGATGGTCAAGTACGCCGTGGCCATGGGCATCCGCATGGTCTGCCTGGTCCTGGTTTTTGTGGTGGACGGCTGGTTCAAAATCATTCCCGTGATCGGGGCCGTCTTCCTGCCCTGGTTTGCGGTGGTGATCGCCAACGGCAGCGACCACGCCGAAGTCCACAGCGACTCACTGATCGACTTCGTGCCGATGGGCGAGCTGGACGCGCCCCTGGACGAGGGAACGGCCGGCCAGGGCCCGCCATCTGCGGACGCGCCCATCACCCTGCTGCAGGGCGAGCTGATTGACGACGACGAGGACCACAGGCAGGCTGCTTCATGAACCTTTTTGACCTGGCCGGCGCCGCCGCCCCGGCGGCTGCGATGTGCTCCCGCAAGGCCTGCCGCGCCGACGCCGAGTGGCAACTGCTGTGGAACAACCCCAAAATCCACACCCCGGAGCGCCGCAAAAGCTGGCTCGCCTGCCCTGACCACCGCGCCTGGCTGGAGGACTACTTGCAGACCCGGGGCCTGTGGAAAGAGACACTTCCGTTGTCCGCCGCCGACGGCGACGCAGGCAGGGTCGGCTGAATGTACCGGTTCCTGTTCTCCAGCAAGTGGCTGGGCTATCTGCTGCTGGCCGCCATTTTCGCGACCGCCTGCGTGTTCCTGGGCCGCTGGCAGATGGACCGCCGGGCGGAAACCCTGGCGGAAATCAACCGCGTGGTCTCCAACTATTCCGCCACTCCGATTCCCTTCGCCGCCGCCCGGGACCAGTTCCTCAAGCTCGACGCCGAGCGTGAGTGGACGCAGGTGGAGCTGCGCGGCCGCTACGACACCGCGGGCCAGCGCATTGTCCGCAACCGCCCGCTTAACGGCCAGCCAGGCTACGAGGTCGTGGTGCCGTTCAAGCTCGAGTCGGGCGAGACGGTGGTGATTGACCGCGGCTGGCTGCCGATCGGCAACAAGACCCCCGGCAGCCCCGACTCGGTGCCGGCCCCGCCGGCCGGACCCGTCACCGTGGTGGCCAGGCTCAAACATTCGGAGCCGGAACTGCAGCGCGGCGCCCCGGACGGGCAGCTCGCCTCGATTGATCTGGCCGCCTACTCCGCCCAGCTCGGGTACCCAGTCCTCACCGGCGCGTACGGCCAGCTGGCCTCCGAAACCCCTGCGGCGGCGGAGATGCCGGTCGGATTCCCCAAGCCCTCCACCGAGGAGGGCACACACCTGTCCTACTCGCTGCAGTGGTTCGCGTTCGGTGTGCTGATGTTTGTCGGCTTCGGCTACGCGGCACGGCAACAGGCACGCAACGCCGAGATCGATGCGGAGGACGCCGGGGACTACGAGAACCGGCCCGACGGCGACGGGTACCTGCACGCCAGCAACCCGGCGCCCCGCCGTCGTCCCGTCCCCCGCAAGCGGAAGAACGCCACTGCGGAGGAAGAGGAAGACGCCATCCTCGACGCCCAGGGATTCTGAAGGAGCACCCCGTGGACTCCGACGCCGTAGCGAACGTCCGGCGCGCGCTGCTCGCGGCCGGCTCGGCCGACACCGTCGCCGTCTTTGAGACGCAGGTGCCGACCGCAGCTGCCGCCGCGGCTGCTTTGGGTTGCGACGTCGCGGCGATCACCAACAGCCTGGTCTTCGACGTCGACGGCGCCCCCCTGCTGATTCTCGCCAGCGGCGCGGCCCGGGTCGACACCGGCAAGGTGGCCGCGCAACTGGGGTCGGGCAAGATCCGCCGCGCAACGCCCGATTTCGTCCTGGCCCACACCGGCCAGCACGTCGGCGGAGTAGCCCCGATAGGCCACCCGGAGAAAATCAGGACAATCCTGGACCAGACCCTCAATGCCCACGAGCTCCTCTGGGCCGGCGCCGGAGACCACAATTCCATGTTCTCCATCACCTACCAGGACCTCCACCGCATCACCAACGCACAAGAAATGCCCGTCCGCTAACGAAGGCAAACGTCTTGGAGCGCAACGGTGACCCACATCGGTTAGCCACGAATGGCCGCTAAACCGAACCGGTTAGCGGCCGTTCGCGTCAGATGGATAAGCCCGGTGCCAGAAGTGGGTGGTGAAGGCGACGAAGACGTGACCGCGATCCCAATAGCGACATCGCCGCAAGCGCCGAACGCGGTTCATTTGCGTAGCGTGCGTCTAAGCGAGGAACGAGCGAGCACGCGGCAAATGTAGCGCGTGAGACGCGAAGGCGAGTGCGGCGCGAGCCTGAGCCGCGGCCTACGCCAACGTAATGAGGTCCAGGTAGTCCTCGTTCCACAGGTCCTCGACCCCATCGGGCAGCAACACCACGCGCTCCGGATTGAGCGCCTCGACGGCACCTTCGTCGTGGCTGACCAGCACCACGGCGCCGGTGTAGTTGCGCAGCGCACCGAGGATTTCGGAGCGGCTGGCCGGGTCGAGGTTGTTGGTGGGCTCGTCGAGGAGCAGGACGTTGGCGCTGGACGCGACGATCGTGGCCAGCGCGAGCCGGGTCTTTTCACCGCCGGAGAGCACGCCCGCGGGCTTGTCGACGTCGTCGCCGGAGAACAGGAACGAGCCGAGGATGCCGCGGACCTCGGAATCGTTCATGTCCGGGGCGGCGGAACGCATGTTCTGCAGCACGGTGCGGTCGACGTCGAGCGTCTCATGCTCCTGCGCGTAGTAGCCCACCTTCAGGCCGTGGCCGGGGATGACCTCGCCGGTGTCCGGTTTGTCGACGCCGGCGAGCATGCGCAGCAGCGTGGTCTTACCGGCACCGTTGAGGCCCAGGATGACCACCTTGGAGCCGCGGTCGATCGCGAGGTCGACGTCGGTGAAGATTTCGAGCGAACCGTAGGACTTGGAGAGGCCGTCGGCGGTGAGCGGGGTCTTGCCGCAGGGCGACGGGTCCGGGAAGCGCAGGGCGGCGACGCGGTCGTTCTCGCGGACCGCTTCGAGGCCGCCGAGCAGCCGTTCGGCGCGCTTGGCCATGTTCTGCGCCGCGACGGCCTTTGTGGCCTTGGCGCGCATCTTGTTGGCCTGGTCCATCAAGACCTGGGCCTTCTTTTCGGCGTTGGCGCGTTCGCGCTTGCGGGCGCGCTCGTCGGTCTCGCGCTGGGTCAGGTAACGCTTCCAGTCCATGTTGTAGAAGTCGATCTGCGCGCGGTTGGCGTCCAGCAGGAAGACCTTGTTCACCGTGGCCTCGAGCAGCTCGGTGTCGTGGCTGATCACGATGAGGCCGCCCTGGTGGTTCTTCAGGAACTCCCGAAGCCAGGCGATGGAGTCGGCGTCGAGGTGGTTGGTGGGCTCATCGAGCAGCATCGTCTCGGCGTCGGAGTACAGGATGCGGGCGAGCTCCACACGGCGGCGCTGGCCGCCGGAGAGGGTCTTGAGCGGCTGGTTCAGCAGCCGGTCCGGCAGGGCGAGGTTGGAGCAGATCGCCGCGGCCTCGGCCTCGGCTGCGTAGCCGCCGGCGGCCAGGAATTCGGATTCCAGCCGGTCGTAGCGGTTCATGGCCTTGCGCTGGATGGTGGGGTCCTCGCTGGCCATCTCCTCGTGCGCGGTCCGGAGCTTGCCGACGGCAATGTCGAGGCCGCGGGCGGAGAGGATCCGGTCCCGGGCGAGCTGCTCCATGTCCGGCGTGCGCGGATCCTGGGGCAGGTAGCCGATCTCCCCGCTGCGGGTGACCTTGCCGGCGGCAGGCAGGCCCTCGCCGGCCAGCACGCGGGTCAGTGTGGTCTTGCCTGCACCGTTACGGCCGACGAGGCCGATCTTGTCTCCCTTGTCGATCCGGAAGCTCACCTGGTCCATAAGCAGACGGGCGCCGGCGCGCAGTTCGAGATCCTGGACGGTAATCAATGCAGCTAAGGCCTTTCACAACGGGGAACGCCGCGGCACAACGGATGGAAATTGGACGGGGCCGGGGCGGTGTGGCCGAGAGGACGGCCCCTACCAGTCTACCGGCAGCTCCCCCGGCGGCTGACATCGCGGAAGGCCGCGGACGACGGCGGACCTGCCCACCGCTCGGGTCTCCCGTCCGGGTGTCTATTGGCGGGGTGGCCCAGCTGCGGGGCCGCGGTTTAGTGGAAGCCCTACAAAATGCCTGCGTTGCCGCCGCCGTATCGTCGGAAGTGAGACCCGCACGCCCTGCCGCGTGCCACCCCTTTTCGTGACAGGACAACCGTGAGCAAGACTGAGAGCAGCGCCGCCGCCGGAGCCACCGCCGCAACCGGCCCCGGGACCGGTTCCTCCCCCGCCATCGACCGCCCGGGCCGCCGCCGGCGCTGGAACGCGACCGACCTCGGGCTGATCGCTGTGTTCGCCGCCCTCGTCGCGGTGTCCGCCGTCGTTCCCGCCATCCCGGTCGGGGCGCTCGGCGTCCCGATCACCGTCCAGACCTTGGCCGTGATGCTCACCGGCCTCGCCCTCGGACCCGGCCGGGCCTTCGCCGCCGTCGGGCTGTACGTGCTGCTGGGACTGGCCGGGCTGCCCATCTTCAGCAACGGCCGCGGCGGCCTGGGGGTGCTGGCCGGACCCTCCGCCGGGTACATTCTGGCTTTCCCGATCGCGGCCGCCGCCGTGGGCTGGCTCGCCGCCGTCGTCCTGCGGCGCACCACGGGGAAGGTCCGCGCGCTGGCCCTGTTCGCCGCGGCGATGGCCGGGAGCATCGTCTTCGTCCACAGCCTTGGCATCCTGGGACTGATGGTGAACGCCCGGCTGGATCTGTCCAAGGCCTTCCTCGCCGATTTGGCCTTCTACCCGGGCGATGTGATCAAGAACATCCTGGCCGTGAGCGTCGCGCTGGCCCTGCACAAGGCCTTCCCCGATCTGCTGGTGCGCCGTGCCCGCCCGGCCGACGAGCCCACACCGCCCGCATGAGCGTTGTCTTCGATCGCGCCGCGGTCCGGGTGGCCGTCGACGGCCGGCCGGAGCCCAAAACGCTGCTGGAACCGGTGTCCCTGTCGCTGACCGAGCACCGGATCGGCGTCATCGGGGCTAACGGCTCGGGGAAATCCACACTGCTGCGGATGGTCAACGGCCTTGTCCCGCCCAGTTCCGGCACGGTGACGGTGCACGGAGCCGACACGGTCCGCGGCGTCCGCGCGGTCCGGCGGCGGGTCGGGTTTGTCTTCACCGACCCCCTCGCGCAGCTCGTGATGCCCACCGGGCGCGAGGACGTGGAACTGTCCCTGCGCCGCTTGGTGCGGAACCCGCGTGAGCGGCGGGCGCAGGCGGAGGCGGTGCTGGACCGTTTTGGCCTGCTGCCGCTGGCGGACCAGAGCGTTTACGAGCTTTCCGGCGGTGAACGCCAGCTCGTGGCCCTCGCCGCGGTGCTGGCCGTGGACCCGGACATCCTGGTCCTCGACGAACCGTCCACCCTGCTGGACCTGCGGAACCGGGAACTGCTACGCCGCACCCTCGCGGGCCTGGATCAGCAGATCATCCTGTCCACACACGACCTCGACCTTGCCCTCGATCTCGACCGCGTGCTGGTAGTGGACGCCGGGAGGATCGTGTTCGACGGCGTCCCGGCCGCCGCCGTCGGGCACTACCGGGCGCTGTGCGCAGCGGACCCTGCGCCCGCTCCGCCGGCCGCAGGGGATTCGGCCGCCGGCGGGGCGGTTGCCGGGCAGTCGGTCGCCGGGGATTCGGTCTTCGGGGAATCGGCGCGGCCATGAGGGGGCATGGCTTCCTGCTGGCCAACTATGTGCCGGGAACGTCGCCGGTGCACCGCGCCCCGTTGTGGCTGAAGTTCCTGCTGGTGCTGGCGTGCGGGATGGCGTCGTTCCTGGTGGCCGGCTGGGCCGCGGCTGCCGCGGGGCTCGGGCTGCTGTGCGGGGTGTACCTCTTCAGCGGGGCCGGGCTGCGCCGGCTGGTGCGGGCCGTCCGTCCGGTGCTGCCGGTGCTCGCCGTGATCGGGCTGTACCAGTGGTGGCAGCTCGGCGGCGCCCCGGCTGCGAGGATTGTGCTGAACATCCTGCTGTGCGTGGTGGCTGCGTCAATCCTCACCGCCACCACGCCGGTCCAGGCGCTCTTGGATGGTGTCGCCTCCCTGGCCCGGCCGTTCCGCCGTTTCGGCGCCGACCCTGAACGGTTTGCGCTCACGATTGCGATCATGCTCCGGAGTATCCCCTTCATCGCCGGCGCCTATGCCGATGTCCGTGATTCCGCCCGCGCCCGAGGCCTGGACCGGAACCCCCGGGCCCTGGTGCTGCCGGTCTTCATCACCACAGTCGCGTTCGCCCGCCAGACCGGCGACGCCCTGGCGGCCCGGGGCCTGGGCGAGGCTGACGAGCTTGACGACCCAGAGGGCCGGCGAGGCTGAGGACCCAGAGGGCCGGCGAAGCTGACGAGCTTGACGGCCCCGAGGCCCGGCGAGGCTGAGGACCCGGAGGGCTAAGGGGCTGCTGCCGGCCAACGTACAAGTTCACCGGACAAGCCCGTCCCTGCGCCCCGCCGACGAGCATGCCCATCCCTGCCCACATGGAGTGGACATATACGCACTATGTCCAAGCCTGCGGCCGAAGGATGGACATGTCCGTCCTGGCGGTGCGGCATGTCCAATCTTGAAGCCGGGGACGGAGCATGTTCCAACGCGCAAGTTCACCGGACATGCCCGTTCCTGCGCCCCGCCCCCAAGCATGCCCATCCTTAGCCACATGGAGTGGACATATACGCACTATGTCCAACGCTGCGGCCGAAGGATGGGCATGTCCCTCCGGGCTCGCCGAGCAAGTCCAACCCCCGAGCCAGGGAATGGACATGTCCGTCCCGGGGCTAGTGGAAGGAGCGGTACTCGAACAGTGCGGCGGTCCCCATTCCGCCGGCGATGCTGATCATGGCCAGCGCCAGCTTGCCGTCCAGGGGGTCGCGGCGGGCCTGGGCCAGCAGCCGGGTGACCAGCACGGCGCCGGAAGCCCCGTAGGCGTGGCCCAGGGCGAGGGCGCCGCCGTCGAGGTTGGCACGGTGCGGGTCGATCCCCAGGTGGTCGAGGCAGGCCAGCACCTGCGCCGCGAACGCCTCGTTGAACTCGATGAGGCCAAGGTCCCGCGCCGAAACGCCGGTGGCCGTCAGCAGACGGTCAGCCGCCACGGCCGCTCCCATCCCCAGCAGTGCCGGTTCCACGCCCGCCGTGCCGGTTCCGAGCAGCACGAGGCCGTCGCGGGCGCCGAGCGCTTTCGCCCGCGCCAGGGAGGTGACCACGACGGCGGCGGCCCCGTCCGCGTCGAAGCAGGAGTTTCCTGCGGTCACCGTCCCGCCCGGAACGAAGGCAGCCGGGAATCGGGCCAGCACCGCGGGCGTGAGGGACTGCCGCGGGCCGTCGTCGGCGCGCACCGGCCCCGATGCGACGGGCAGCGGCACCGTTTCGGCCGCGAAGGTGCCGTCCGCGGCGGCGCCGAGCGCCCGGCGGTGGCTCCGCAGCGCGTAATCGTCCTGCCGTTGCCGGGCAATGCCGAAGCGGGCCGCGACGTTTTCGGCCGCCACCCCCATATCCGGATCGCCATGGCTGTCGGGCGCGAACCGGGCACGGCTGAAGAACCGCGGCGCACCGTCGGGACCTGGCCGGGCCCGCAGCGGGGCCGTGCTGATGCTCTCCACCCCGCCGGCGAGGAACACATCTCCGCTGCCCGGACCCCCTCCCACACTGCCGCCGGCGGCAATCAGCCGGCAGGCCAGGGCGATCGCATCCAGGCCGGAACCGCACTGCCGGTCCACAGTCAGGCCCGGAATGCTCACGGGCAGGCCCGCTTCCAGGGCCGCCAGCCGGGCGACGTTGCCGCCGCCGCCCACGGCGTTGCCGATCACCACGTCCGCCACCTGGCCGGCCGCGACTCCGGTGTCGCCGAGCAGGCGGCGCAGCACCGGGGCCAGCAGTTCGTGGGCGTCCAGGGACTTCAGGGCGCCGTGGGCGCGGCAGAGCGGGGTGCGGAGCGCGGCGATGATTACGGGCTGCCGGTCCGCCGGCAGCCCGGCGCGGCGCACCCCGCCCGGCGTAGCACTCACGTCCGGAACCTCAGCCAAGGCGCCGCAGCCGTGGATCACCGCGGGCAATCCAGTCGAGCAGGAGCGGGCGGCTGATTTTGCCGCGGTCCGTGAGGGGCAGCTCGGCCAGCAGGTAGTACTCCAGCGGCCGCTTGTTCCGGGCCAGGACATCCTCGACGCCGGTCCTCAGCTGGGTGCCGGTCACGCCGCCGTGGGCGGGCAGCACCGCCGCAACCACGCGCTGGCCCCGGAGCTCGTCGGCCATACCGGCGGCGACCACGGCCGCGACCCCGGGCACGGAGGCGAGGGCCAGTTCCACCTCGTGCGGGTAGACGTTGGTGCCGGCGGTGAGGATCATGTCCGAGCGGCGGCCCAGCAGGTGCAGGACGCCGTCGCAGAGGTAGCCCTGGTCGCCGACGGTGTACCAGCCGGCGACGCACTGCAGTGCCTCGCCGTCGTCGCCCCAGAGGTATCCGTCGCTGACCATGCCGCTGCGGACATAGACGGTGCCGTCAGCCCCGTCCGGAACCGGGGCGCCGTCGACGTCGAGGATGCTGAGCTCGACGCCGGGGAACGGGCGGCCGATTCCCGTGCCGCCCGCCGCGGGGGCAGCGCCGGGCTGGAGCCCGGCGCCTGCGACGAAGCTGAGCTCCGCGGCGCCGTAGTACTCGAAGATGGTGGCGTTGGGCGCCCACCGGCGTGCCGCCTCGACGGTCCGGGCGTCGAGCTTGGAGCCGGCGCAGATGATGCTCCGCACCCCGGAGGCGTCAACGCCGCCGGCCAGGCCGCGTTCGCTGAGCAGCCGGAGCATCGTCGGGACCAGCACCAGGCGGGTGATGCCGTCGTGGCTGACCGCGGCATGCGCGGCCCCGACGTCGAACTGTGCCAGCGTGTGGAACTCGGAGCCGGCATGCAGGCACTCGGCCAGGGCGTAGAGGTTGAGGCTGGCGGCGAGCGGTCCGGGCGCGAGCGTCCGGTCCCCCGGGCGGAGGCCGAAGAACTCCACGGAGGAGTCGAAGGAGAGCTGCCAGGACCGCCGCGACCGGGTGAAGGCTTTGGGGACCGCGGTGGTCCCGGAGGTGAGCCCGATCAGGAACGGGGTCTCCGGGTCACCGTCGGAGAGTTCGTTTCCCGGCCAGCCTTCGTCCGGGTCGCCGCCGGGGCCGCCGGGGCCGCCGGCGGGGTCAGCCTCCGCGAACCGGGCGGTGAGGGTGTCCCGGAGCTGCTGCGGCCAGGCGGGGTCGAGCACGGCGCACCGCCGGCCGCCCGCCACGGCCGCGGCGAAGGCGGCCGCGAACCGGGTGGAATTGTGTTCGGCCAGCACCGTGACGGCAGGGGTGGCCGGTACGAGTTCGGCCGCGGCGTCCCGGAGCGCAGCCCAGCTCAGGCGCTGGCCGGCCACAACGACGGCGGTGTCGTCGGGGCGCTCGTCGGCCCAGCGCTGGAGTCTGTCGAGGAAAGGCATCGGATCAACTTTACCGGGCAGGCGCCTATCGGCGGGCGGCAGGGGATATTGTGACAGCATGAGTTTCAATGACAATGTCCAGCTGGATCCCTCGCAGGTCCAGAGCCGCGGCGGCATGGGCCGGGGCACCAAGATCGGCGGCGGGATCGGCGGCGGCATTGTGCTGCTCCTGGCCGCGCTGTTCGGCATCAACCCCGCCCTCCTCGAGGGCCTGACCGGCACCACCCAGGACCAGACGCAGAGCCAGGCCACGGCTCCTGCCTGCAAGACCGGAGCCGACGCCGACGCCAACCTTGACTGCCGGATCGTGGGCACGGTCAACAGCCTGAACGCATTCTGGCCGGCCTACCTGGCCCAGTACGGCAAGCAGTATCCGCAACCCAAGACGGTGCTGTTCCGCGGCGCCACCAACACCGGGTGCGGCAGTGCCACCTCGGAGGTGGGCCCGTTCTACTGCCCCGCGGACCAAACCGCGTACTTTGATCCGGGCTTCTTCCAGGAGCTGGTGGACCGTTTCGGCTCCTCCGGCGGCCCGCTGGCCCAGGAGTACGTGGTGGCGCATGAGTTCGGGCACCACATCCAGAACCTGCTCGGCACCATCGACCGCGCCCAGCAGGACCCCCAGGGGCCCGAGTCCGGCGCCGTGCGCACCGAGCTCCAGGCGGACTGCTACGCCGGGCTGTGGGTCCGCTACGCCACCACCACCAAGGACCCCAAGTCCGGCCAGGCGTACCTGGAGCCGCTGACGGACAAGGACCTGCAGGATGCCCTGTCCGCGGCGTCCTCGGTGGGCGATGACCGGATCCAGAAGGCCGCCACCGGCAGGGTCTCCCCGGAGTCGTGGACGCACGGTTCCAGCGCGCAGCGGCAGAAGTGGTTCTACCAGGGCTACAAGACCGGCGACATCAATCAGTGCGACACCTTCAAGGTCGCCACCCCGTAATCGCATACGACGACGGCGGGCCCACCTCTGAGAGGTGGGCCCGCCGTTTCATGTCAGGGGCCGCCGCCGCCGAGGGTTCCCTGGCCGAAGCGGAGCGAGGCTAGGGAGGCGGTGGGGACGTATCAGATGTTGAAGCCGAGGGCGCGCATCTGGTCGCGGCCATCCTCGGTGATCCGTTCCGGACCCCACGGCGGCATCCACACCCAGTTCAGGCGCCAGTCGTCGACGATGCCGTCCAGGGCCTTGCCGACCTGCTCCTCGATCACGTCGGTGAGCGGGCAGGCAGCCGTGGTGAGCGTCATGTCGATCAGCAGGGCGCCGTCGTCGTCTGAGTATTTGAGGCCGTAGAGCAGGCCCAGGTCAACGATGTTCACGCCCAGTTCTGGGTCGATCACATCCTTGAGTGCCTCTTCGACATCCTCGAGGCCCGTGCGGGCCGTATTGATTTCGGTCATGGCGTAGTCCTAACTAGGCCTGTGCTGCGGCGTCGGCGGCAGCGATGGTGGCGGCTCCGGCCCCGGGGAGGTAGCGGTCGTAGCCTTCTTCTTCGAGGCGGTCGGCCAGTTCCGGGCCGCCTTCTTCGACGACCTTGCCGTCAACGAACACGTGCACGAATTCCGGCTTGATGTAGCGCAGGATCCGGGTGTAGTGCGTAATCAGCAGGGTGCCCATGTTGCCTTCGGCGTGGGCGCGGTTGACGCCCTCGGAGACAACCTTCAGCGCGTCGACGTCGAGGCCGGAGTCGGTCTCGTCGAGGATGGCGAACTTCGGCTTGAAGAGCTCCAGCTGGAGGATCTCCACGCGCTTCTTCTCGCCGCCGGAGAAGCCTTCGTTGACGTTGCGCTGGGTGAAGTCGGCGTCGATGCGCAGCTGCTCCATGGCGGCCTTGACGTCTTTGGTCCAGGTGCGGAGCTTCGGGGCTTCGCCGTCGATCGCGGTCTTGGCGGTGCGCAGGAAGTTGGTCATGCTGACGCCCGGGACCTCGACCGGGTACTGCATGGCCAGGAACAGGCCGGCGCGGGCGCGCTCGTCGACGCTCATCGCCAGGACGTCCTCGCCGTCGAGCGTGATGGTGCCGCTCGTGACGTTGTAGCGCGGGTGGCCGGCGATCGTGGACGCCAGCGTGGACTTGCCGGAGCCGTTGGGTCCCATAATGGCGTGGGTCTGGCCGGTCTTGATGGTCAGGCTGACGCCCTTCAGGATTTCCTTGGTGCCCTGCTCGGTGTCAATGCTGACGTGCAGGTCCTTGATCTCAAGAGTAGACATGTGTCTTGTTCTCCTCTGCACCGCCGCCTCGGCGGTGCGGTTCTCGTCGATAAGTTTTTAGGTGGTGCTGGCTGCCGGCCGGGGCAGGTGGTGCGTGCCCCGGCCCGGTCAGCTGAAGTTCGGAGCCTCGGCGCCGTTCAGGACGGTGCTGACGTCCACATAGACGTCGTCACCGAAGATGGTGACGGCAAAGACGGGCACCGGGTCGTAGGCGGGCAACTGGAGCGGCTGGCCGCTGCGCAGGTCGAACTGTGAGCCGTGGCCCCAGCACTCGATCTTGCAGCCTTCCACCTCGCCCTCGGAGAGCGAGATGTCCGCGTGCGAGCAGGTGTCGCCGATCGCGTGGATCTCCCCCATCGAGTCCTTTACGACCGCCACCGGGTAGTCGTCGATCAGGATCCGCAGGGCCTGCTTGAGCTGGATCTCGCTGGCGCTGCAGACCAACTCGCCCTTGGGCTGTTCCGTCATGTGTCGTCCCGTACTGTCTAGTTGTCCGTGGCCGCGAGCTCGCGCTCGACGGCTTCCGTGAGGCGTTCCTCGATGGCGGGAACCTTGATCTGCTGGATGATCTCGTTCAGGAAGCCGCGGACCACCAGCCGGCGGGCCACCTTTTCCGGGATACCGCGGGCCATCAGGTAGAACAGGTGCTCGTCGTCGAAGCGGCCGGTGGCGCTGGCGTGGCCGGCGCCGGCGATCAGGCCGGTCTCGATTTCAAGGTTGGGCACGGAATCCGCGCGGGCACCGTCGGTGAGGACCAGGTTTCGGTTGGCCTCGTAGGTGTCGGTGCCTTCGGCTTCCTTGCGGATCAGAACATCGCCCACCCAGACGGTGTGCGCGTTGCGGCCCTGCAGGGCGCCCTTGTAGAGCACGTTGGACTTGCAGTTGGCGACCGCGTGGTCCACGAAGAGGCGCTGCTCGAGGTGCTGGCCGGCGTCGGCGAAGTACAGGCCGAACATCTCCGCTTCGGCGCCGGGGGCGGTGAAGCGGGCCGACGGCGTGACGCGGACCAGGTCGCCGCCGAGACTGACGACGATGTGCTTGAACTTGGCGTCGCGGCCGAGCTTCGCCTGCTGGGAGGAGGCGTGCACGGCGTCGTCGTTCCATTCCTGGAGCGAGATGACGGTCAGCTGCGCGCCGTCCTCCACGAGGATCTCGATGTTTTCCGAGACGACGGCGGTGCCCTGGTGGTCCAGCACCACAACGGCCTTGGAGAACTTCTCCGCGATGACCACGATGTGCTGCGACGCGGCCGCGGTGCCCTGGCCGGTCAGCACGACGCTGACCTCGCCCTCGGCCTGGACCTCGGCGGGGACCGTGATGACGGTGGCCTCGGTGAAGTTTTCCCAGGCGTTGGCGGAGACGCGGTCCTCGGGGATCGCGGCTGAGCCGATGCGGGCGTCGTCGCGGCCGACGGTCTCTACCCGGACGCTGTCCGGGCCGCTGACGGCCACGGCCGGGGCCGCGCCGTTCAGGACCTCGGTGTGCAGGCCGCGCAGGCGCTTGAGCGGGGTGAACCGCCAGTCTTCCTCCATGCCGGTCAGCGGCTTGAAGTCCGCCAGCTTGTAGGAGGTCAGCCGGCCGGCGCGGGAGCTGTCCGGGACGCCGACGCCGCCGCCGTGCGAGTGGCGCTTGACGGCCTCGCCGGCCAGCGGTGACTTGGACTCAGCGGCGTTCAGCGGTGAGAGGCTTTCGCCTTCCTCGGTGAAACCGTTGATGAACGGCTGGGCTGAGGGCGCGCCGATGCGAGCCTTTTCGGTAGTGATGTCAGTCATTAACCGACCGATCCTTCCATCTGCAGTTCAATCAGGCGGTTGAGCTCGAGCGCGTATTCCATCGGCAGTTCGCGGGCGATGGGCTCGATGAAGCCGCGCACGATCATCGCCATGGCCTCGTCTTCGCGCATGCCGCGGGACATCAGGTAGAACAACTGCTCTTCGCTAACGCGCGAGACCGTGGCCTCGTGGCCCATGGTGACGTCGTCCTCGCGGATGTCGATGTACGGGTAGGTGTCCGAGCGGCTGATGGTGTCCACCAGCAGCGCGTCACAGCGGACCGTGTTGGCCGAGTGCTTGGCGCCTTCGCGGACCTGGACCAGGCCGCGGTAGGCGGCGCGGCCGCCGCCGCGGGCCACGGACTTGGAGATGATCGAACTCTTGGTGTTGGGCGCGATGTGGACCATCTTGGAGCCGGTGTCCTGGTGCTGGCCCTCGCCGGCGAACGCGATCGAGAGGGTCTCGCCCTTGGCGCCCTCACCGACGAGGTAGACCGCCGGGTACTTCATGGTGACCTTGGAACCGATGTTGCCGTCGATCCACTCCATCGTGGCGCCCTCTTCGCAGATGGCGCGCTTGGTGACCAGGTTGTACACGTTGGTGGACCAGTTCTGGATGGTCGTGTAGCGGACGCGGGCGCCCTTCTTCACGACGATCTCCACAACGGCGGAGTGCAGGGAATCAGAGGTGTAGATCGGCGCGGTGCAGCCCTCGATGTAGTGGACGTAGGAGTCCTCGTCCGCGATGATCAGGGTGCGCTCAAACTGGCCCATGTTTTCCGTGTTGATGCGGAAGTAGGCCTGCAGCGGGATGTCCACGTGGACGCCCTTGGGCACGTACACGAAGGACCCGCCGGACCACACGGCCGTGTTCAGCGACGCGAACTTGTTGTCGCCCACCGGGATGATGGTGCCGAAGTATTCCTGGAAGATCTCCGGGTGCTCCCGTAGGGCGGTGTCCGTGTCCAGGAAGATGACGCCCTGGGCTTCCAGGTCCTCGCGGATCTGGTGGTACACAACCTCGGACTCATACTGGGCGGCGACGCCGGACACGAGGCGGCTGCGCTCGGCTTCCGGGATGCCCAGCTTCTCGTAGGTGTTCCGGATGTCCTCGGGCAGGTCCTCCCAGGTGGCGGCCTGCTTCTCCGTGGAGCGCACAAAGTACTTGATGTTGTCGAAGTCGATGCCGGAGAGGTCCGCGCCCCAGGTGGGCATGGGCTTGCGGTCGAAGTACTTCAGGCCCTTCAGGCGCAGGTCCAGCATCCATTCCGGCTCGTTCTTCTTGGCCGAGATGTCACGCACGACGTCCTCATCGATACCACGGCGGGCGTTCGCGCCGACGTCGTTCTTGTCGGCCCAGCCGTACTCGTAGGTGCCGATTCCGTGGAGCTCGGGATTCTTCTCCAGAATCTCCGAGATCACAGTGGATTCAGCAACCTTCTTCTCTGATAGTTGGTCCGTCATCACGGCCTTTCTTGCAGATGGTTGGATTCTTCGTCCGGGTTGCCCGCGCCGGCGGGGCTGGAGGCCCCGCCGGCGGCCGGACGGCCCGTGGGTATGTGGGTGGTGCAGACGTGCCCGCCGCGCGCCAGGGTGGAGAGCCGCCGCACGTCGACGCCGACCAGCCGGGAGAACAGTTCGGTCTCCACGTCGCAGAACACGGGGAACTGCGCGGCGAGCTGCTGGATGGGGCAGTGTCCCTGGCACAGCTGGACGCTGGAAAGCGCTGCCGGAAGCGGTGCCTTGGCCTCGATCGACTGCGCGGAGGCGACGAAGCCGTCACGGCTCAGGGCCGCGGACAGGGCCCGGGCGCGCGCCGTGATGTCGCTGCCCGCCCGTTCGATTTCCGGTGCGTAGCGGCGCTCCATTTCGGCGAACCGTTCGACGGCGAACGCGCGCACGGCCTCAGAGCCCGCCATTTCGCCGAGCCGCCGCAGGGCGGAGCTGGCGATGTCGAGGTAGTCGTTGCCCAGCGTGGACTGGCCCTGCGAGCTGAGCACGTAGCGGCGGGCAGGCCGGCCCGCGCCGGCGCCCGCGCGGGCCACCCGCTTGACCTCGATCACGCCGTGGCGCGAGAGGTGGTCCAGGTGGCGGCGCACTGCCGCGGGGGTGAAGCCCAGCAGCTCGCCCAGTTCGGCGGCGCTGATGGGCCCGTGCTCCAGCACGGCGGCCAGCACGCGGTCCCGGGTGCGGTCCTCGGCCTCGGCGGCGTGCGCCGCGGGTACGGCAGCACCCTCTGCGGGCTCGCGCGACTGCGCGCGCACAGCAGGCACGGCAGACGTACTTGGACTCATGGAATACACAACACAATCATGTCGTAATTTACTCCCCCGATCCAGTAAGGCATGGCTTTCCTGCGGCCGGCTCCGGATCGGGCCGGGCCCTACTACATCGCGTAGAATGCTTTGGTGCGATCTCCCGAATCCCCCGCCCTGACAATCAGCGGGCTCATCAAGGATGTTGGTCCGCTGCCCAGCCTTGACGGCAAGATGCTGCGGGTGGTCAGCGGCCTGTCCCTCGTCGCCGAACGCGGGCAGGTCACCGCCCTGCTGGGAGCCAACGGGGCCGGCAAAACCACCACGATCGAATGCGCCCAGGGGCTGCAGAAGCGCACCGGCGGCAGCATCAGCCTGCTGGGCCAGGACCCGGACACCGCCGGCGCGGATCTCCGCGCTCGGGTGGGCGTTATGCTCCAGGACGGGGGCCTGCCGCCGTCGGCCCGCCCCATCCCCCTGCTCCGGCACGTCGCCGGCCTTTACCAGGACCCGTGGCTGGTGGACGAGCTCGTCGCGCGCCTGGGCATTGACACGTTCAGCCGCACCTCGGTGCGGCGCCTTTCCGGCGGCCAGAAGCAGCGGCTGGCCCTCGCCGCCGCGCTCGTGGGCCGCCCTGAGGTGCTGTTCCTCGACGAGCCGAGCGCCGGCCTGGACCCGCAGTCCCGGCAGCTCGTCTTTGAACTCATTGCCGAACTGCGGGACCGCGGAATGGGCATCGTCCTCACGACCCACCTGATGGACGACGCGCAGCGCCTGGCCGACTACGTCTACATCATCGACGCCGGCCGGAACGTCGCGGAGGGCACCGTCGCCCAGCTCCTGCGGCATGAGCTGACGTCCGGGGCGGACCAGCACATCCGCACGCTCCTCTTCGAAGCCGAGCCCGGCCTGGACCTGACCGGCGTGCTGCCGGCCGCCGTCGAGGTCCGCGAAACGCGCGCCGGCAGTTATAGCGCCACCGGGGCGCTGACCCCGGCCGACCTCGCCGCCGTGACGGCCTGGTGGGCCGAGCGCGGCATTATGCCCGCCTCGATGAGCCTCGCAGCCCGCAGCCTCGAGGACGTCTTCCTCGACATCTCCGGAAGGAAAACCCGATGAGCTCCGCCCCTGCAGGTACTGCGGCCGGCATGCCGCTGGGCAGTGCCCCCGCTCCCCTGCTGCGGCGGATCCTGCAGCAGGGACGGTATGAGACCGTCACCATGCTCCGCAACGGCGAGCAGCTGATCCTGGCGGTCATCCTGCCGCTGCTGGCCCTGGTGGGCCTGGCCGCCACGCCCCTGCTGGACGGCCTCGGCTCCAGCCGGGTCAACATCGCCGTGCCCGGCATCCTCGCGTTGTGCGCGATGTCCACCGCCTTCACCGGCCAGGGCATCGCCACCGGCTTCGACCGCCGCTACGGGGTGCTGCGCTTCCTTTCCACCACCCCGCTGGGCCGTACCGGCCTGATCCTCGGCAAGGTGATCGCGGTGCTCGTGGTGCTGCTGCTGCAGGTGCTGGTGGTCACCGCCGTCGCGCTCCCGCTGGGCTGGCAGCCGGCGCCCGCGGGGCTGCTGCCCGGGTTCGCACTGCTGGTCCTCGGCGCGGCGGCGTTCACCGCCCTCGGCCTGCTCGTGGCCGGCACGGTGCGGCCGGAGGCGACCCTGGCGATCACCAACCTGCTCTGGATCCTGCTCGGCGCCCTGGGCGGCATCGTTATTCCGGCCGAGCGGCTTCCCGCCCTCGCCCAGGCGGTGGTGCACTTCCTTCCCTCCGGCGCGCTGGGCCAGGCGCTGCGGGATGCCTTCCTGCACGGCAGCTCAAATACTGCGTCCGTGATTGTCCTGCTGCTGTGGACGGCGACCGCCGGCTTCGCAGCAACCCGTTGGTTCAAGTGGAATTGAGAAAACTGTGAGTACGGCGTCCCGCCCTTCCCGGATCGTGTCCCGGATTTCCTCCCGGCTGCCCGTCACCGTCGACAAGACGGTCCGGCGGCTGGCCGTGCTGTCCCTGATCGGCCAGACCGTACTGGTGGTGACCGGCGGCGCCGTCCGTCTCACCGCCTCCGGCCTGGGCTGCCCCACCTGGCCGCGCTGCACGGACAACTCGCTCGTGAACACCCCGGAAATGGGCATCCACGGCCTCATCGAGTTCGGCAACCGACTCCTGACCTTCGCGCTGGCCGCCGTCGCCGTCGCGATGCTGGTGTACCTGTGGAACCTGCGTAAGGAACGCCGGGACCTCTTCCTGCTGGCCCTCGGCCTGCTTGCCAGCATCCCGGCCCAGGCGGTCATTGGCGGGATCACCGTGCTCACCCAGCTGAACCCGTGGGTGGTCGGCCTGCACTTCCTCGTCTCGATGGCCCTCGTGGTGCTCGCCACGCTGCTGGTCAACCGCGCCTACGGCCGTACCGGCAAAGCCCGCACCCGGGAATTGCCCGCCCTGCCGGGTGCCGCCCGTCCGGTGCTGGCCGCCGTCGCGCTGTTCTCCGCCGTCGCCGTGTGCCTCGGTGTGGTGGTGACCGGCGCCGGCCCGCACGCTGGTGACGCGGACGCGCCGCGCAACAACCTGGACTGGGACCTGTTCTCGCACATCCACGCCGTCCCGGCCTACCTCGTGACCGCCGGCGCCCTGTTTGGTGTGTTCCTTGTACTCCGCGGCCGGATCACGGGCCCGTTCCGCACCGCTGTTTTCATGCTGCTGGGCGTCACCGTGCTGCAGGCCGTCATCGGCTTCACGCAGTACTACAACGGCATCCCCGCGCTGCTCGTGGGAGCGCACATGCTCGGCGCGGCCCTGCTGATGAGCGCATCCACCAACGCCGCCGACCTCGCGCGCAACAGCCCGGTCAACTAAGCCACACACAACAACGCGGGGTCAGATACGGTCCATTCCGGGCGTCCGGATGGACCGTAGCTGACCCCGCGTTTCTTTGTCGGCGGGTAGCCTGACTTTGTCGAGAGAAAGGCAGCGCCGTGAACGCGATCGTCGACAGCCTTCTGAATATGAGCCCCGCGCTGGCCTTCACCCTCGTGGCGTGCCTGGTGTTCGCCGAAGACGCGGTCTTCATCGGCTTCGTGATTCCGGGTGAGACGGCCGCAGTCCTGGGCGGCGTGATTGCGAGCCGCGGCGAAGTCCCGCTGTGGGGCATGGCCGCCGTCGTGGTCACCGCGGCCATCGCCGGCGACACCGTGGGCTACGAAATCGGCAAGCACGTGGGTCCCCGGCTGCTGGACTTCAGGCTGATGAAACGGCGTCGGCGCGGCCTGGCCAAGGCCCAGGCCTTTCTGCGCCAACGAGGCGGCTCGGCCGTTTTCCTGGGCCGCTTCGTGGCGTTCTTCCGGGCCGTCATGCCGGCCCTGGCCGGCGCCTCCCGAATGCACTACCCGAAGTTCCTGGCCTTCAATGCCGCCGGCGGATTGGTCTGGGGCACCGGCTTCGTGCTGCTGGGCTTCTTCGCCGGGAACTCCTACGACGCCGTAGCCAAGGTGGCCGGCCGGGACATCACGGCGGTGATAGCGGTGCTCGGTGTCCTGGGACTCCTCATCTGGCACCTGCGGCGCGGGCGCCGGGCCCGGCGGGATCTCCCGGAAGCGGCTGACCGCCGCGACCCTGCCGGCCCCGAAAAGTCCTGACTCCCCGTGCCGGACTAGCCGACGATCGCGGAGCCGATGAACGGGTCCACGGCAAGGGCGATGAAGAGCAGGGTGAGGTAGCTGATGGAGCCGTGGAAGACCTTCATGGCGCCCTTGTTGGAGACGTCCCCGCCTTGGGCCCGGTTGTAGAGGGCGTGCGACTCGTAGAGGAACCAGGCGCCCGCGGCGACGGCCGTGACGGTGTAGACCCAGCCGGCGCCGCCCACCGGGATCAGCAGCAGCGAGCAGGCGACCATGGCCCACGCGTACAGGACCACCTGCACGGAGACGACCTTGGCGCCGGCGATCGCGCCGAGCATCGGCACATTGGCGTTGCGGTAGTCCTCGCCGTAGCGCATGGACAGCGGCCAGTAGTGCGGCGGGGTCCAGAGGAAGATCACCATAAAGAGGACGACGGCGGGCCACTCCACGGTATTGGTCACGGCGGCCCAGGCGATCAGCACCGGAAAGCAGCCGGCGGCCCCGCCCCAAACGATGTTCTGCGCGGTGCGGCGCTTGAGGATCATCGTGTAGATGACGACGTAGAACACGATCGCGCCGAGCCCCAGCCAGGCCGAGAGCGGGTTGGCGCCGAACCAGAGGATCGCGATCGCGGCCGCGCCGAGCAGCCAGGAGAACACCAGGGCCTCACGCGGGGTCACCTCGCCGGTGACCAGCGGTCGGTTCTCCGTCCGGTGCATCAACTTGTCGATGTCCCTGTCGATGTAGCAGTTGAAGGAGCCCGCGCTGCCGGCGGCAAACGCGCCGCCAACCAGGGTCGCCAGGATCAAGCCGAGGGAGGGGAAGCCGCGCTCGGCGTAGATCATGGTTGGCAGGGTGCTGACCAGCAGGAGTTCGATCACCCGCGGTTTGGTGAGCGCCAGGTAGGCCTTGGCCTTACGGGCGAAGCCGATCCGGCCCGGGGCCTGGGAGGCGTTAAGCGGCGTATCTGTTGTGCTCACGGTGGCAGTCACTCTGTTCTGTCTGGCTGGTCAGTCCGGCTGGTCGTCGCAGCGCGCTGAGTCCGGCGCGTTGCATTCGGAGGGGTTCACGCGCAGCGCACAGGCGTGTCCTCGCCCCCGTTGGTAGCCAGGCTCCATCATACCGTGGCGGCACCGCCGCCCGGGCCCGAAGCCCCCGCAGAAGTCCGGGTGGTTAACGCGGCCTCACCGCCGCCGCGGGACGCGGTGATTCATATAAGCCCCAAAACCGGTCCAATTCCTGAGATGCACCCTGACCGGCAGGTGGAATGGGGCTAAGCTGTCTGACAGATCAGCACGCACGGACGGGCGCCGAACGGCGCTCCCGGCCCTGTGCATGCGGCGCAATGATAGATCAACGTTTCGATGGTGAACGGCTGGTACGAACCGCGGCGGGCACCGAACTGTGCCCCGGCGGTAAGCCCCAAAGGAAATCCCCCAGCGGGAAAACTCGGAGGGAAAACGTACCGCCGGCCGTCAGCACAGAGAGGGGCCCGGTTTTCGTGCCACATTTGGAAGAGCAAGAACTGTCATGGACTCAGCTGGATGCCCGTGCCGTGGACACCGTCCGGGTGCTCGCGGCGGATGCGGTGGAGAAGGTCGGCAACGGCCACCCGGGCACCGCGATGAGCCTGGCACCGGCCGCCTACCTGCTCTTCCAGAAGCTGATGCGCCACGATCCGGCGAACCCGCAGTGGCTGGGCCGGGACCGGTTCGTCCTGTCCCCCGGCCACACGTCGCTGACGCTGTACATCCAGCTCTTCCTCTCCGGCTACGGCCTGGAGCTGAAGGACCTCGAGGCGCTGCGGACCTGGGGTTCGCTGACCCCGGGGCACCCGGAGTACAAGCACACTGCCGGGGTGGAAATCACCACCGGACCGCTGGGCCAGGGCCTGGCCTCCGCGGTCGGCTTCGCGTACTCACAGCGCCGGATGCGCGGTTTGTTCGACGCCGACGCTCCCGCCGGCACCAGCCCGTTCGACCACACCGTCTGGGTAATCGCCTCCGACGGGGACCTGCAGGAAGGCGTCACCTCCGAGGCGTCCTCGCTCGCCGGGCACCAGGAACTGGGCAACCTTGTGGTGATCTACGACGAGAACCACATCAGCATCGAAGACGACACGGACGTCGCGTTCACCGAGGACGTCCTCGCCCGCTACGCCGCTTACGGCTGGCACACCCAGCGGGTCGACTGGACCCGCACCGGGGAGTACAAGGAGGACGTGGCCGAACTGCACGCCGCCCTGCTCGCCGCGAAGGCCGAGACGTCCAGGCCGTCCATCATCTCGCTGCGCACCATCATCGGCTGGCCCGCGCCGAAAAAGCAGAACACCGGCAAGATCCACGGCTCCGCCCTCGGCGCCGAGGAAGTCGCCGGCCTGAAGAACGTCCTCGGCTTCGACCCCGAGCTCTCCTTCCAGGTCGAGGACGAGGTCCTGGCCCACACCCGCGCGGCGCAGGAGCGCGGCGCCGCGGCCCGCACCGAGTGGCAGGAGCGCTTCGAGGCCTGGCAGTCCGCCAACCCCGAGGCCGCGGCCCTGCTCGAACGCGTCGAGGCCCGCAAGCTCCCGGCCGAGTTCGACGCCGCGCTGCCGGTCTTCGAAGCCGGCAAGGACGTCTCCACCCGCGCCGCGTCCGGGAAGGTCCTGAACGCGATCGGCCCGGTCATGCCCGAACTCTGGGGCGGCTCCGCCGACCTCGCCGAGTCGAACAACACCACCATCGAGGGCTCGCCCTCGTTCATCCCCGCCTCCCGGCAGACCGAGGCGTGGAAGGGCAACCCGTACGGCCGGGTGCTGCACTTCGGCATCCGCGAACACGCCGCCGCGTCGATCGTGAACGGCATCAGCCTGGCCGGGGCGACCCGCGCGTTCTCCGGCACCTTCCTGATCTTCTCCGACTACCAGCGCCCGGCCATCCGGCTCGGCGCCCTGATGGGCGTCCCCTCGCTCTACGTCTGGACGCACGACTCGATCGGTCTCGGCGAGGACGGCCCCACCCACCAGCCGGTCGAGCAGCTCGCCTCCCTGCGCGCCATTCCGGGACTGGACGTCGTCCGCCCGGGAGATGCGAACGAGGTCGCCGCGGCCTGGCAGGCCATGCTCGAAAACCACGCCAACCCCGCCGGGATCGTGCTGACCCGGCAGAACATCCCCACCTGGGAGCGCGGCACCGGCGACGCCGACGGGGACACGTTCGGCTCGACCGCCGGGGTCGCGAAGGGCGGCTACGTCCTCGCCGAGGCGTCCGCCGCCGGCAAGACCGTGGACGCGCAGGTCATCCTGATCGGCACCGGCTCCGAGGTCCAGCTCGCCGTCGCCGCCCGCGAAGCCCTGCAGGCCGAGGGCATCCCCACCCGGGTCGTGTCCATGCCCTGCGTGGAATGGTTCAACAAACAGGACCCCGCCTACCGCGACGCCGTGCTCCCCGCCAACGTCAAGGCACGCGTCTCCGTCGAAGCCGGCCTCGCCCTGGGCTGGCGCGAATTCGTCGGCGACGCCGGCCGCTCCATCTCCCTCGAGCACTTCGGCGCCTCCGCCGACTACAAGCGGCTCTTCCAGGAATTCGGCATCACCACCGAAGCCGTCACCGCCGCCGCCAAAGAATCCCTCGCCGGCCTCCCGGCCTGACCCCAACTTCACGTATTCCGGGCCGCCGCCCCTGCCGGCGGCGGCCCCAGACTCCAGGAGTGAACCATGAACACCACCCCCACCCAGCAGCTGTCCGACGCCGGCGTTTCCATCTGGCTCGATGACCTCTCCCGCGGCCGCCTCGAAACCGGGACGCTGCGCAAGCTGATCGAAGAGAAGAACGTCGTCGGCGTCACCACGAACCCGAGCATCTTCCACGCCGCGATCACCACCGGCACCGACTACGATGCCAAGATCCGGGAAATGGCGGCGGCCGGCGCCAGCGTCGATGAAACGGTCTTCGCGATCACCACCGCCGACGTCGCCGATGCCTGCGACCTGTTCGCCCCGGTGTACGCCGCCTCGAAGGGCGTCGACGGCCGCGTTTCCATCGAGGTGGATCCCCGCCTCGCCTGGGACACCGCCGGTACCATCACCGAGGCCAAGGAACTCCACGGCCAGGTCAACAAGGACAACGTCCTGATCAAGATCCCCGCCACGCTTGAGGGCCTCGAGGCCATCACCGCCACGCTGGCGGCCGGCATCAGCGTCAACGTGACCCTGATTTTCTCGCTCGAACGCTACCGCGCCGTGATCAACGCCTTCCAGAGCGGTCTGGAGCAGGCAAAGGAAAACGGCCACGATCTCTCCAAGATCCACTCGGTCGCCTCGTTCTTCGTCTCCCGCGTGGACACCGAAATCGACAAGCGCCTCGACGCGATCGGCACCGACGAGGCCAAGGCACTCAAGGGCAAGGCCGGCGTCGCCAACGCACGCCTTGCGTACCAGGTCTACGAGGAGCTCTTCGCCACCGAGCGCTGGGCCTTGCTGGCCGACGTCGGCGCGCGCCCGCAGCGCCCGCTCTGGGCGTCCACCGGCGTCAAGGATCCGGCCTACCCGGATACCCTCTACGTCACCGAGCTCGTAGCCCCCGGCGTTGTGAACACCATGCCGGAGAAGACCCTGGACGCCACCTTCGACCACGGCGCCATCACCGGCAACACCATCACCCGCGGCTACGACGACGCCAACGCGACCCTCAACGCACTCGATGCGCTCGGCATCTCCTACAACGAGGTCGTCGCCGTGCTCGAGTCCGAAGGCCTCGACAAGTTTGTGGCAAGCTGGAAGGAACTGCTGGCCGACGTCGAGGGCGCCCTCGCCGCTGCACGGAAGGACGCATAGTCCCCCATGACCACTCTCAGCTACGACGCCACGGGCGCCGCCCGCCAGGCCCACGAACAGCACCTGCCCGCGCTCCTGGAAGACCGGGTCGCCACCCGGATCTTCGCCAAGGACGCCACCCTGTGGGGTCCCGACGCCGAGGCCGAGTCCGCGGTCCGCCTCGGCTGGGTCGAGGCCGCCACAGTCTCCCAGCCGCTCGTGCCGGAGATTCTGGCGCTCCGCGATGCGCTCCGCACCGAGGGCGTGACCCGGATCGTCCTGTGCGGCATGGGCGGTTCCTCCTTGGCCCCCGAGGTCATCGCCGGAACCGCGGGCGTCGAGCTGACCGTGCTGGACAGCACCGACCCCGAACAGGTGGCCGCCGCCCTGGCGGACCGGCTCGCGGAGACCGCCATCGTGGTGTCCTCGAAGTCGGGTTCGACCCTGGAAACCGACTCGCAGCGCCGGGTCTTCGAGCACGCCTTCACCGAGGCCGGGCTCGATGCCAAGAGCCGGATCATCATTGTGACCGACCCGGGTTCCCCGCTGGACAAGGCTTCCCGCGAAGCCGGCTACCGCGCCGTCTTCAACGCCGACCCCAACGTCGGCGGCCGCTATTCGGCGCTCACCGCGTTCGGCCTGGTACCGTGCGGCCTGGCCGGCGTGGACATCCAGGCTTTCCTGGACGAGGCCGAAGAGACCGCTGAGATCCTCAACGACGACAGCGAGGAGAACATCGGGCTCGCCCTCGGCGCCGCGCTGGGCGGCACCAACCCGCTCCGGGACAAGATCGTCATCGCCGAGGACGGCTCCGGGATCGTGGGCTTCGCCGACTGGGCGGAACAGCTCATCGCCGAATCCACCGGCAAGCTCGGCACGGGTGTACTGCCGGTCGTCGCCGGACCAAACGCCCCGGAGGTCACAAGCGGCGCCGCGGACGTGCTGGTGGTCCGGCTGGTCGGCGCCGACGCCGACGTCAACCTTGGCGCCAACGAGGCGGCGATCGCCGGCGGCCTCGCCGCGCAGATGATGACCTGGGAGTTCGCCACCGCCGTCGCGGGCCGGCTGCTGGGCATCAACCCCTTCGACCAGCCCGACGTCGAGGCCGCCAAGGTGGCCGCGCGGGGGCTGCTGGACGCGCAGCCGGAGGCGACGGCGGCTGACTTCACCGACGGCGCCATCGAGGTGCGCGGCGGCGACTGGCTGGGCGGGGCCACCACCGCGGCCGAGGCGGTCAGCGCGCTGCTCGGCCAGCTCGGCACCGACGGCTACCTCAGCGTCCAGGCCTACTTCGACCGGCTCAGCTACGCGCCGCTGGAAGGCATCCGCGACGAGCTGGCGGCGCTGAGTGGCCGCCCTGTCACCTTCGGCTGGGGTCCCCGGTTCCTGCACTCGACCGGCCAGTTCCACAAGGGCGGCCCGGCGATTGGTGTGTTCCTGCAGGTCACGGCGGCATCCGCGGCGGACCTCGCCATCCCGGACCGTCCGTTCACGTTCGGCGAACTGATCACAGCCCAAGCGGCGGGCGACGCGCAGGTCCTCACTGAACACGGCCGGCCTGTGCTCCGGCTTCACCTCACGGACCGTGCTGCCGGCGTCCGCCAGCTGCAGCAGCTCGTCTCCGCGCTGGCCGGCACCTCAACCGCGGGCAGCTCCGCCTCCACCAACGAAAGCTAAGGCACCACAGCAACCATGCCACTCTCGCAAAACGGCGGCCGCACGTCCCCGACGCGTTCGGGAAGGTCAGGCCGTAATCCGCTCCGGGACCCGCGGGACCGGCGGCTGAACCGCATCGCCGGCCCGTCCTCCCTGGTGCTCTTCGGCGTCACCGGTGACCTCGCCCGCAAGAAACTCATGCCGGCCGTCTACGACCTGGCCAACCGCGGGCTGCTGCCCCCCAGCTTCGCTCTGGTCGGGTTCGCCCGGCGGCAGTGGGAGAACGAGGACTTCGCCGCGGAGGTGAAGGAAGCGGTCAAAAGCTACGCCCGGACCCCGTTCGATGAGACGGTCTGGAAGCAGCTCTCGGAGGGCATCCGTTTTGTGCAGGGCGAGTTCGACGACGACGACGCCTTCGAGCGGCTCAGCGAGACGATCGACGAACTCGACGAGCAGCGCGGCACCCGCGGCAACCACGCCTTCTACCTGTCGATCCCGCCGAAGGCGTTCGAACTCGTCTGCCGGCAGCTCTCCAAGCACGGGCTCGCCCAGGCCGAGGGCGACAAGTGGCGCCGCGTGGTGATCGAGAAGCCGTTCGGGCACGACCTTGAGTCGGCCCGCCAGCTCAACGACATTGTGGAGTCGGTGTTCCCGCCGGACGCGGTCTTCCGGATCGACCACTACCTCGGCAAGGAGACGGTCCAGAACATCCTGGCCCTGCGCTTCGCCAACCAGCTGTTCGAACCGCTGTGGAACGCGAACTACGTCGACCACGTCCAGATCACCATGGCGGAGGACATCGGCACGGGCGGCCGCGCCGGCTACTACGACGGCGTGGGCGCGGCCCGCGACGTCATCCAGAACCACCTGCTGCAGCTGCTGGCCCTGACCGCCATGGAGGAACCGATCTCCTTCAACGCGGACGACCTCCGCGCCGAGAAGGAAAAAGTACTGGCGGCCGTAAGGCTGCCGGAGGACCTCTCCACGCACTCGGCGCGCGGGCAGTTCGCCGGCGGCTGGCAGGGCGGCGAGCAGGTCCTGGGCTACCTGGAGGAGGAGGGCATTCCCGCCGACTCCACCACCGAGACGTTCGCCGCGATCCGGGTGGACATCAACACCCGGCGCTGGAGCGGCGTGCCGTTCTACCTGCGGGCCGGCAAGCGGCTGGGCCGCCGGGTGACGGAAATCGCCGTCGTCTTCAAGCGGGCGCCCAACCTGCTCTTCCGTGACCACGGCGAGGACGACTTCGGCCAGAACGCCGTCGTGATCCGGGTCCAGCCCGATGAGGGCGCCACGATCCGCTTCGGCTCCAAGGTCCCCGGCACGCAGATGGAAGTCCGCGACGTGACGATGGACTTCGGCTACGGCCACTCGTTCACCGAGTCCAGCCCCGAGGCCTATGAGCGGCTCATCCTGGACGTGCTCCTCGGCGAGCCGCCGCTGTTCCCCCGCCATGCCGAAGTCGAGCTGTCCTGGAAGATCCTGGACCCGTTCGAGGACTACTGGGCGTCCCTGGCCGAACAGCCGGAACCGTACGCCCCCGGAAGCTGGGGCCCGGCCTCCGCCGACGAACTGCTCGCCCGCGACGGACGGACCTGGAGAAGGCCATGATCGTAGATCTTCCCGACACAACAACCTCCAAGATCTCCAAGAAGATCATGGCGCTGCGCGAACAGGGCGGCGTGATCGCCCTGGGCCGGGTGCTGACCCTGGTGGTGGTGACCAAGTCCGGGCTCGAAGAGGAGGCGATCGAAGCCGCCAACGAGGCGAGCCGCGAGCACCCCTGCCGGATCATCGTGCTTGCCGACGCCGGCGCCTCCAAGCCCACCCGGTTGGACGCCCAGATCCGCGTGGGCGGCGACGCCGGCGCGTCCGAGGTCATCCTGCTGCGCGGCTACGGCGAACTCGCCGAGGAAAGTGAATCCCTCGTGGCGGCGCTGCTGCTTCCGGACGCCCCGATCGTGGCGTGGTGGCCGCACGGCGCGCCCCGGAACGCCTGCGAAACGTCGATCGGGCGGATCGCCCACCGCCGCATCACGGACTCCGCGAACGAGGCGGACCCGCAGGCGGCGCTGGACAACATCCGCAGCACCTACAAAGCCGGCGACACCGACCTGGCCTGGACCCGCCTGACCAACTGGCGGATCCAGCTTGCCGCCGTCCTGGACCAGGTGGACGCGTCGCCGGTCACCGCCGTCGCCGTCGAAGGCGCCTCCGACTCCCCCAGCACCCTGCTGCTCGCGGCCTGGCTGACGCTGGCGCTGGACGCGCCGGTGACCATCGTGGCCGATCCGGCCGGCACCGGGATCCGGCGGGTGCGGCTGTCCCGCACCGGCGGCGACGTCCAGCTGTTCCGGCCCGGGCTGACCGTGGCCGAGCTGACCCAGCCCGGGCAGCCGGCCCAGCGCATCTCGCTGCCGCGGCGCAGCCTCAAGGACTGCCTGGCGGAGGAGCTCCGGCGCCTGGACCCGGACGAAGTCTTCGGCGAAGTGATTACTATTGGGCTGCCGCGTACCAACCTAAGGAGTGTCCGTCCCAGTGAGCGCTGACCCCAGAGTAAGCATCCACCCTGACTCGACGGTCCTGATGGCCGCGATCGCGGCGCGCCTGATCACCAAGCTCGTGGATATCCAGGACAAGCACGGCGAAGCGACCGTGGTGCTGACCGGCGGCACCATGGGCATCGGCTCGCTCAAGGCGGTCGCCGAGTCGCCGGCCGCCCCCGCAGTCGACTGGTCCAAGGTGAACTTCTGGTGGGGCGACGAACGATTTGTGGGCCCCGACGACGCCGACCGGAACGCCGGCCAGGCGTACCAGGCGCTTCTCGACCACATCAATGTGGACCCGGCGCGGGTCCATGTTCCCGGCTCCACCGAGGACTTCGAAACCCCCGAGGACGCCGCGGCCGACTACGCCCGGCGGCTCGCCGAGGCGGCCGCCGCCGAACATGCCGCCGACATGTCCGATGACCGCCCGGAGGAGCCCGGCCGCCTGCCGCGGCTGGACATTGTGCTGCTGGGCGTCGGCCCCGACGCGCACGTGGCGTCACTCTTCCCGGAGCAGGCCGGCATCCGGGAGAAGGACCTGACCGTCGTCGGCGTCCGCAACTCCCCCAAGCCGCCTCCGGCCCGCGTTTCACTGACGCTGCCGACGATCAACACGGCGAACGAGGTGTGGATGGTGGTGGCCGGCGATGACAAGGCCGGCGCCGTGGGCCTAGCCCTGGCCGGGGCGAACCCGGTGCAGGTGCCGGCGGCGGGACCGCGCGGGCGTTTCCAAACCCTGTGGCTGATCGACGAGGACGCGGCCTCACGCGTCCCCGAGCAGCTCGTCCGGAAGGGCGCGTCGGGCGCGTAGCTTCTCCAGCGCTCCGGCCAGCACGTCTTCGGCGTCCTGGCTGGAGCGCCGCTCTTTAACGTATTCGAGGTGGCTCTTGTAGCCCTCGGCGGGCTCGTCCTCGAGCGCGAACCGGGATTCGTCCCGGGTTGCGGTCCCCCCGCAGCGCCGGCAGTCCCAGACGCCGGGGATCTGCTCTTCCGGGAGTTTGGCGAACACGAGGGACGTTTCGTGGCCCTTGGCGCACCGGTAGGTGACGGCGATCCGCGGTTGCCCGGCGCCGCCGCCGTCGAGGGGCTCGTGGCGGGCCGGGGCGCCGGCGACGGCACCAACGCGGATGCCCCTGAATCCGGAAGCAGAATGCAGCATCGGGAACTCCTGGCTACTGGGCTGGTGATGTTTTGCCAGCGACAGTGTAATCCGGGAGTCCCCGATGCGGGGAGGGCCGCAAGGCCCTTATGAAGTTGTGGCGCGGGGCGCTGTCAGGAGTCGCCGCCGCCGCTGAAGCGCATCAACAGGCCAAGTCCGATGATAACGACGCCCCACGTGACGCCGAGGATGATCGTGAAGCGGTTCAGGTTCCGCTCGGCAACGCCCGAGGAGCTCAGTCCGGAGCTCATGCCGCCGCCGAACATGTCGGAGAGACCGCCGCCACGACCCTTATGCAGCAGGATGAGCAAGGTCAACAGGAGGCTGGTGATGCCCAGCAGCACCTGCAGGATGACATGAAGAACGTCCACGACGGCCTTTCAGAAGAGGGGATTGCGGGGGCCACAAGCTGTGTCCGGACTAGTCCGTCACCAGGTGACTCTCGAACCTGACAATATTAGCAAACTCGGCGGCGTCCAGGCTGGCACCGCCGACCAGCAATCCGTCCACGTCGCGTTCTTTGAGGATCGACGCCGCGTTGTTGGCCTTCACCGAGCCGCCGTAGAGCAGGCGGGTCCTGGCGGCAACCGAGGCGTCGAAGAGACTCGCCAGCTCGGCCCTGATCGCGGCGCACATTTCCTGCGCGTCCTCCGGCCCGGCGACCTCGCCGGTGCCGATGGCCCAGACGGGTTCGTAGGCGACGACCAGCTCGGCGGCCTGCTCCGCGGTAAGGCCGTCGACGCCGGCACGCAGCTGGGTGAGGGTGTGCTCGACGTGGGTGCCCGCCTGGCGGACTTCGAGGCCTTCCCCGACGCACAGCACCGGGGTGATGCCGTGCCGGAAGGCCGCCTTGGTCTTGGCGTTGAGGACCTCGTCGGACTCGTGGTGGATGGTGCGGCGTTCACTGTGGCCCACCAGGACGTAGCGGCAGCCGAGCTTGGCGAGGAACGCGCCGGAGATGTCGCCGGTGTAGGCGCCGGAGTCGAACTGCGAGAGGTCCTGGCCGCCGTAGGCGACGTCAAGCTCGTCGCCCTGGACGAGGGTCTGCACACCGCGCAGGTCGGTGAATGGCGGGAACACGGCGACCTCCACCCGGCTGTAGTCGTGCTTGGCGTCGGACAGGGTCCAGGCCAGCTTCTGCAGGAGGGTGATGCCCTGGACGTGGTCCATGTTCATCTTCCAGTTGCCCGCGATGAAGGGCTTGCGGTCGAACTTGCCGTTGGTTGACGTTGTCACGTGATCTCCAAAAGGTTCGTAGCAGTGAAAGAGCCGGCAGGGTGCCCGCCGTGCGGGACGGACACCCTGCCGGCTGGAGGTCCTAGCGGTCCAGCACGCTCAGGCCGGGGAGTTCCTTGCCTTCAAGGTATTCCAGACTGGCGCCGCCACCGGTGGAGATGTGCCCGAACGCCTCGTCGGCGAAGCCGAGGGTCCGGACCGCGGCAGCGGAGTCGCCGCCGCCCACGACGGTGAACGCGGAGGTCTCGGTCAGGGCCTGGGCGACAGCCCGGGTCCCGCCGGCGAAGGCGGGGAACTCGAAGACGCCCATCGGGCCGTTCCAGAAAACCGTCTTGGCGCCCTTGATCCGTTCCGCGAAGGCTGCCGCCGAGTCAGGCCCGATGTCCAGGCCGATGCCGCCGGAACCGAAGCTGCTGGATTCGATCGAGTCGGCCGCGACCGTCTCGTGCTCGGCATCGGCGGCGAACTTGGCGGCCACCACCACGTCGGTGGGGATGACGAACCCGGTGCCGGCGTCCGCGGCCCGCTTCAGGTAGTCCTGCACAACGGGGATCTGGTCTTCTTCGAGCAGGCTGCCGGCGACCTTGTGGCCGGCGGCGGCGAGGAACGTGAACAGCATGCCGCCGCCCACCAGGATCGTGTCCGCCTTGCCGATGAGGTTGTCGATCACTGCGAGTTTGTCGGAGACCTTGGAGCCGCCGAGCACCACGACGTAGGGCCGCTGGGTGTCGGAGGTCAGCTTGCGCAGCACCTCGACCTCGGTGCGGACCAGGTCGCCCTGGTAGGACGGCAGCCGGGTGGCGACGTCGTAGACGGACGCGTGCTTGCGGTGCACGGCGCCGAACGCGTCGTCCACGAAGGCGCCGTTGGCCCCGGTGAGGGCCACGAGCTCGTCGGCGAAGGCGCCGCGTTCGGCGTCGTCCTTTGACGTTTCGCGGGCGTCGAAGCGCACGTTTTCCAGGACCAGGGCTTCGCCGTCCTGCAGCGCCGCGGCGAGCTGCTTGGCGGAGCCGCCGACGGTGTCGCCCGCCAGGGTGACCTTGAACGGGGCGAGCCCGGCCAGCCGGTCGGCGGCCGGCTTGAGCGAGTATTTCGCGTCCGGAGCGCCCTTGGGGCGGCCCAGGTGTGCCGTGACCAGCACACGGGAACCGGCGTCCGTGAGCTTCGCCAGCACCGGCAGGGAGGCCTTGATCCGGCCGTCGTCAGTCACTGTAGAGCCGTCGAGCGGCACGTTCAGGTCACTTCTGACCAGAACGTACCGCCCGCGGACACCTTCAGCGATCAATTCGTCGAGGGTGTGGAATGTCATGAGTCTTACCCTAGCCCAGCTTCGACGCGACGAGCTCCGTGAGGTCCACGAGGCGGTTGGAGTAGCCCCATTCGTTGTCATACCAGGAAACAACCTTGACCTGGTTGCCGATCACCTTGGTCAGGCCGGAGTCGAAGATCGACGACGCCGGGTCACCCACGATGTCCGAGGAGACGATCGGCTCGTCGGTGTAGGTCAGCAGGCCCTTGAGCTCTTTGGACTCGGAAGCGGCCTTGAGCGCGGCGTTGACCTCTTCGACGGTGGTCTCGCGGGAGACGGTGACGGTGAGGTCGGTGGCGGAGCCGGTGGGGACGGGCACGCGGATGGCGTAACCGTCCAGCTTGCCCTTGAGTTCCGGGAGGACCAGGCCGATGGCCTTGGCGGCACCCGTGGAGGTGGGGACCATGTTGATGGCGGCGGCGCGGGCGCGGCGGAGGTCCTTGTGCGGGCCGTCCTGCAGGTTCTGGTCCGCGGTGTAGGCGTGGATCGTGGTCATCAGGCCCCGCTCGATGCCGAACGCGTCGTTGACGACCTTGGCGAGCGGGCCGAGGCAGTTGGTGGTGCAGGACGCGTTGGAGATGATGTTGTGCGCGGCCGGGTCGTAGAGGCCGTCGTTGACGCCCATCACGATGGTGATGTCCTCGTCCGAGGCGGGGGCGGAGATCAGGACCTTCTTGGCGCCGGCATCGATGTGCTTCTGCGCGTCGGCGGCCTTGGTGAAGAAGCCGGTGGACTCGATCACGATGTCGACCCCCAGCTCGCCCCACGGCAGCTTGGCCGGGTCGCGCTCGGCGAGGACCTTGACGGTCTTCCCGTCGACGACGATGTTGCCGTCCTTGACCTCGATGGATTCGGCCAGGCGGCCGCCGACGGAGTCGTACTTGAAGAGGTGGGCGAGGGCCTCCGGGCTGGTGAGGTCGTTGACGGCAACGATCTCGAGGTCTGCTCCCTGGGCGAGTGCGGCGCGGAAGTAGTTGCGGCCGATGCGGCCGAAGCCGTTGATACCAATACGTGTCGTCACGTTTTCAGTCTCCTTGGTGCTCTCTCAAGCACGACTAGTTGAGTAGGCGTTCAAGCCAACTAACAGATCCCGCACGCCATTGGGCAGAGATGATTACCAGATCGGAGGGCGACCAGCCACGTTGCTGAAGGCTAACCGCCTTCCGTGATCCATCTTACGTTTAACAGGACCCGCCCCCGCAAGTGCGGGGGCGGGTCCTCCACGTTCCGGGCCGAACGGCCCTAAATGTGAGCTTTGTTACAGCGATATTTCGGCTTGCCGCCCCCTTAGAGGGTGATCAGGCCGGTGGCGTTCTTGCGCGCGACGTCGAAACGCTTGGCGACGTCGGCCCAGTTCACGATGTTCCAGAACGCCTTGACGTAGTCCGCCTTGACGTTGACGTAGTCCAGGTAGAACGCGTGCTCCCACATGTCGAGCATCAGCAGCGGGGTGGTGCCGAGTGCCACGTTGCCCTGCTGGTCGTAGAGCTGCTCGATGACGAGGTTGCCGCCGATCGGCTCGTAGGCCAGGAAGCCCCACCCGGAGCCCTGCAGGCCCAGGGCTGCCGCGCTGAACTGGGCGCGGAACGCGTCGAAGGAGCCGAACGCGTCGTCAATGGCGGCAGCGAGCTCGCCTTCGGGCTTGTCGCCGCCGTCCGGGGAGAGGTTCTTCCAGAACACGGAGTGGTTGATGTGGCCGCCGGTGTGGAACGCGAGGTCCTTGGAGAGGCGGTTGATGTTGGCGAAGTCGCCCTGCTCGCGGGCTTCGGCCAGCTGCTTCAGGGCGTTGTTGGCGCCGGCGACGTAGGCCGCGTGGTGCTTGCTGTGGTGCAGCTCCATGATCTTCGCGGAGATGTGCGGCTCCAGCGCGGCGTAGTCGTAGTCGAGTTCTGGCAGTACGTATTCGGTCACAAAATCCTCCAATGTCGTGGACGGCTCGTCCGGTTTTGCTAACTCTCGGATTGTGCATCCGGATGGTTCAACACCCGGAAGTTTCGTGGATGGGGATCCAGTGGTCATAGCCTCCGGCCGCGCCGCGGTATTCCCGGACGCTGGATCCGATTCTGTCCCTGATCCCCGGCGGTGGCTACTCGTCCAGCATTTCCGGCGTCACGTTGGCTTCGGTCCCCGGGATGCCGAGGTCCTGCGCCCGCTTGTCCGCCATGGCGAGCAGCCGGCGGATCCGGCCGGCGATGGCGTCCTTGGTCATGACCGGGTCGGCGAGCCGGCCGAGCTCGTCCAGGCTGGCCTGCTTGTGCGCGACCCGCAGTTCGCCGGCGTATTTGAGGTGGTCCGGAACGTCGTCGCCGAGGATCTCCAACGCGCGGTCAACGCGGGCGCCAGCGGCGACGGCGGCCTGGGCCGAGCGGCGCAGGTTGGCGTCGTCGAAGTTGGCGAGCCGGTTCGCGGTGGCGCGGACTTCCTTGCGCATCCGCCGCTCTTCCCAGACCATCAGCGCGTCGTGCGCGCCCATCCGGGTCAGCAGCGCGGCAATCGTGTCGCCGTCGCGGATCACCACGCGGTCCACTCCCCTGACTTCGCGGGCCTTGGCCTGGATGCCGAGGCGGCGGGCGGCGCCGACGAGGGCCAGGGCGGACTCCGGGCCGGGGCAGGTGACCTCCATCGCGGAGGAGCGGCCGGGCTCGGTGAGCGAGCCGTGGGCCAGGAACGCGCCGCGCCAGACCGCCTCGGCGTCGGCCGCGGAGCCGTTCACGACGACGGACGGGAGCCCGCGGACGGGCCGGCCGCGGGCGTCCAGCAGGCCGGTCTGGCGGGCGAGGGCCTCGCCGTCGCGGACCACCCGGACCACGTAGCGGCTGCCGCGGCGCAGGCCGCCGCCGGAGACGACGATGATCTCGCTCTGGTGCCCGTAGACTTCCGCGATGGCGGCGCGGAGCCGGCGCGCGGTCGAGGCGAGGTCAACTTCGGCCTCGATCACGATCCGGCCGGAGATGATGTGCAGTCCCCCCGCGAACCGGAGCATGGCGGACACCTCGGCCTTGCGGACCGAGGACTTCTTGATATCCAGCCGGGAAAGTTCTTCCTTGACTGATGCTGTCAGTGCCATGGCACCTTTCCCTACCTGTTCCCGAAAATGTCGTGGTACGCCGTTGCCAGACGCAGCGGGTCGTGGATCGGCCGGCGGCTCGACGCCCCTACTTTACCCAAGACCACCTCCGCGCCGAGCATTCCGGCGGCCCGTTCGAAGTCCGGGAGGTCCGGCACCGAGGCGGGGTCGGCCAGGACGACGTCGACGGTGAACTCCGGCGCGTACTCCCGCAGCACCCGCAGGTGGTCGGCGGCGGACATCCCGCGGGTCTCCCGGGTGTCCGTGGCAAGGTTCATCGTGAGGCAGCGCCGCGCCTCGGTGCTGCACAGCGCGTCGCGCATCTCCGGCAGCAGCAGGTGCGGCAGGACGGAGGTGTACCAGGAGCCGGGGCCCAGGACCACCCAGTCCGCGAGCTCGATCGCGGTCAGCGCCTCGATGCAGGCGGGGGCCGCCTCGGGCAGCAGCCGGACGGACTCGAGCCTGCCGGCGACGGCGCACCGGGCCTGCCCGGTCAGCGTTTCCAGCACGGAGCTGCCGTCGGGCAGCTCGACCCGTGCTTCGCCCTCGATGGTGAGCGGAGTGGTGGACATGGGCAGGACCTGGCCGCGGGCGCCGAGGAGCGCCCCGGCCCACTGCAGGCCGGCAACGGTGTCCCCCAGCAGTTCCCACAGCGTGACGATCAGCAGGTTGCCCATGGCGTGCTCGTCGAGGGAACCGCCCCGGCCCTTGCCGGGTTCGAAGCGGTGCTGCATAACGTCGCGCCAGGTCCGGCCCCAGTCGGTGTCGTCGCACAGCGCGGACAGTGCCATCCGCAGATCCCCCGGCGGCAGGACGCCGTATTCCTCGCGCAGCCGGCCGGAGGATCCGCCGTCGTCGGCGACCGTGACGATGGCCGTCAGCTCCGAACTGAGCAGGCGCAGTGCCGACAGGGAGGCGGAGAGGCCGTGGCCGCCGCCCAGGGCGACCACGGAGGGGCCTTTGTCCTGCTGGCCGGCGAAGGCCGCGCTGGCGGCCGGTACCAGGGGCAGCGGCCCGGTCAGAAGTGCCATTACTCGCGGCCCAGATCCCGGTGGGTGGTGGTGACGGTGACCCTGGGGTACTGCGCCAGCCGGCGCGAGAGTTCAACGGCCACGGCAACCGAACGGTGCTTCCCGCCGGTGCAGCCGACGGCGATGGTCGCGTAGTGCTTGTTTTCGCGCCGGTAGCCGTCCAGAACCGGTTCGAGCGCCAGCACATAGCGTTCCACGAAGTTACTGACGCCCTCCGCTTCGAGCACGTAGTCGCTGACGTCCTTGTCCAGCCCCGTGTGCGGGCGCAGCTGCGGCACCCAGTGCGGGTTCGGAATGAAGCGGGCGTCGGCCACGAAGTTGGCGTCCACGGGCAGCCCGTACTTGAAGCCGAAGCTCATGACGTTCAGGCGCAGCGCCACCGGGCCGGTTTCGCTGAACAGTTCGGTGATGGCGGTCGCGAGGCCGTGGACGTTGAGCGGAGAGGTGTCCAGGACGATGTCCGCGGATTCGCGCAGCTCGTGCAGCAGCTCGCGTTCCGCGGCAATGCCGTCCAGGATCCGGCCGCCGCCCTGCAGCGGGTGCGGCCGCCGGCCCTGTTCGAAGCGGCGCACCAGCACGTCGTCGCTGGCATCCAGGAACAGCACCCGGAAGGTGACGCCGCTGGCTTCGAGGTTGCGCAGGGCGGTGCGGATGTCGGCGAACAGGTCCTTGCTGCGGACATCGACCACGACGGCGAGCTTGGAGATGGAGCGCGGGGCGTGCGAGACGAGCTCAGCGAGCGTTCCCAGCATTTGCGGCGGCAGGTTTTCCACGACGTACCAGCCATGGTCCTCGAGGGCGTCCGAGGCGGTGCTGCGGCCCGCACCCGACATCCCGGTCACCACGAGCAGCTCCGCCTCTGCCGGCTTGACGGGGGTCAATCCGTCCGCCTCCACGCCGGATCCTGCCGTTGACTCTGCCATCAGTGCTGCCCCATCTCTGCTGTTTGCTCTGCCATGAGGCCGCCGCGCGGGGCAGCTGGCTGCCGGCCGCGTCGTACCTCAGCTCCTTACCCTAGCCAAGATTGCCGGCGCTAGCTAAGTTTCGAGGATTTCGCCGGTCGTCATGTTGATGGCCGGCGCAACCGGCCCGTCCGCGCCGGAATCCTCGCTAAAGTGCCGTACGATCGCGCCGGCCAGGGCCGGGCCGATCCCCTTGGCTGCGGTCAGCTCCTCGATGCTGGCGGCGCGGATGCTCTTGACCGAGCCGAACTGGTTCAGCAGCGCCTTGCGCTTGGAGTCGCCCAGGCCGGGGACGCCGTCGAGCGCGGAGACGGTCATGGCCTTGCCGCGCTTCTGCCGGTGGAAGGTGATGGCGAAGCGGTGCGCCTCGTCGCGGATGCGCTGCAGCAGGTACAGGCCGGCCGAGGCGCGCGGCAGGATGACCGGGAAGTCGCTGTCCGGCAGCCAGACCTCCTCGAGCCGTTTGGCGAGTCCGACGACGTAGACGTCCTCGATGCCGAGCTCGGCCAGGGCACGGGCCGCGGCGTTGACCTGGGGCTTGCCGCCGTCGACGACGACGAGGTTGGGCGGGTAGGCGAACTTCGTCCGGGGCGCCGGCGTTGTGGTGTCCTCGACCGGCGTGTCGGCCACGGCGGCGGCCTGGGCGGCAGCCAGGGGCGCGGCGCCGGGGCCTGCTTTGTCTGATTGTTCCTGCAGGTAGTTCCGGAACCGGCGGGTCAGGACGTCGTGCATCGCGGCGGTGTCGTCGTTTGCGGCGTCCCCGGTGACCGAGAACTTCCGGTAGTCGGACTTCTTGGGCAGGCCGTCCTCGACCACCACCATCGATCCTACGACGTTGGTGCCCTGCACGTGCGAGATGTCGAAGCATTCGATCCGCAGCAGCGCCACCGGCAGATCCAGGGCCTCCTGGAGTTCCTGTAGCGCTTGGGAACGCATGGTCAGGTCGCCGGCGCGGCGGGACTTGTGCAGCTTGAGTGCGTGTTCGGCGTTGTCCCGCACGGTGGAGAGCAGGGCGGCCTTGTCGCCGCGCTGCGGCACGCGGATGTCCACCCGGGCGCCGCGCAGCCCGCCCAGCCACTGGGCGAGCTCGGCGGCATTGCTCGGCTCGGCCGGGACCAGTACCTCGCGGGGCAGCCGGCCCTGGCTGGCGGCTTCGTCGCCGTAGACCTGCTGGAGCAGGTGTTCCACGAGGTCCGGGGTGGTGGAATCCTCGACCTTCTCCACCACCCAGCCTCGCTGGCCGCGGATCCGCCCGCCCCGCACGTGGAAGACCTGGACCGCCGCCTCGAGTTCGTCCTCGTACAGCGCGAACACGTCCGCGTCGGTGTCCTCGGCGAGGACCACGGCATTGCGTTCAAAGACCTTCTTCAGCGCGATGATGTCGTCCCGGACCCGGGCTGCGCGTTCATAGTCCAGTTCGGCGACGGCGGCGGCCATGTCCTTCTCCAGCCGGGACACGAACCGTTTGGCTTCGCCGCCCATAAAGGCGCAGAAATCCTCCGCCAGGGCCCGGTGGTCCTCGGCCGAGATGCGGCCCACGCAGGGTGCCGCGCATTTGTCGATGTAGCCGAGCAGGCAGGGCCGTCCGCTCGCTTCGGCGCGTTTGAGCACCCCGGGGCTGCAGCTGCGGACCGGGAAGACGCGCAGCAGGGTGTCCATGGTGTCGCGGATGGCGCCGGCCGTGTAGGGGCCGAAATACCGGGTCCCCTTGCGCCGTTCGCCGCGCAGCACCTGCACCCGGGGGTACTTCTCCCCCATCGTGACGGCCAGGTAGGGGTAGGACTTGTCGTCGCGGAACATCACGTTGAACCGCGGCTTGAATTCCTTGATCCAGGTGTACTCGAGCTGCAGCGATTCCAGCTCGCTGCCCACCACGGTCCATTCGACGCTGCTGGCGGTGTGGACCATGGCGTGGGTCTTGGGCAGCAGGCCGGCGGGGTTGGCGAAGTAGGAGTTCAGCCGGGAGCGGAGGTTCTTGGCCTTGCCCACGTAAATGACCCGGCCGTGCGGGTCGCGGAAGCGGTACACACCCGGGTTGGTCGGGATCTCCCCGGTCTGGGGCCGGTAACTAGCTGGATTTGCCACTGGTCTATTCTACTGAGCCGGCCGGACCGGGGCGGAGGGACGGCCCGGGCGTGGCCCGGCTCCGGATGCGCTGATCAGTCGACGCTCTTGCTCTGGTTGTAGGTGGTGGCCCGCTGCTGCCCGCTCAGTTCCGCGATCGCATCCATGATGCGGTCCGTGACCTGGCGCCGCGCCGGGAGGGAGTGGTCCGGCCCGGTCTTGTCGAAGTAGAGCGGCTCGCCCACCTTCATGGTGAAGTGCTGCGGCTTGACCTTGTTGCTGTCCGCCGGCTGCAGGTTCTCGGTGCCGATCAGGCCGACCGGGATCACCGGCGCGCCGGTGGTGAGGGCGAGCCAGCCGACGCCGGTGCGGCCGCGGTAGAGGATGCCGTCGCGGGAGCGGGTGCCCTCCGGGTAGATGCCGACGCCCTTGCCGGCATCGAGGATGTCCAGGAGGGTCTTCAGCGCCTGGACGCTGGCTGCCTGTTCGCCGCGTTCCACCGGGATGGAGCCCACGGCCTCGAAGAAGGACTTCATCATCCGGCCCTTGGCGCCGCCCGTGGTGAAGTATTCCGCTTTGGCGAAGAACGCCACCGGCCGCGGCATCAGGGCCTGCACGATCACGCTGTCCAGGAAGGAGAGGTGGTTCGGCGCCACGATGAAGGGGCCCTCCTTGGGCACATTCTCGAGGCCGATCACAGTGGGACGGCAGGTCGAGGAAATGAGCCCGCGGGTGGTCCAGCGGATCGCGTCAAACATTGCCAATGGTGTGCACCTCATTCAGGGCTTCGGTCCCCGGGCATTCGGAGAGTCTGGTGATCGTGGCGTGGAGCGCCAGCGTGGTGTGGACAACCTCGACGGCGCCGGCCGCGTGCAGTTCGCCGTCGGGCGCAAAACCCCAGCCTACGCCGATGCAGGCGAGTCCGTTGGCAGCCGCCCCGGCGACGTCCTGGTACCGGTCCCCCACCATCACTGCACGCCGGGCATCCTGGCCGTGCCGGGCGGTGAGATCCGCCAGCGCCGCGGCCACAATGGACGCCTTCCCGGACTGGGCGCCGGGCGCAGCCGTCTCGTCGGCGGCAGAGCCGCGGATGGTGTGGAACAGTCCGGCGATCCCGTGCTGCTCGAGGACGGTGCGGGCCATGCCTTCGGGCTTCTGGGTGGCGACGGCGACAGGTCGGCCGGCCCCGACCAGGGCCTCAAGCAGCGCCCGGATTCCCGGGTAGAGCCTGCTCCGGGCGATGCCGGTGGCCAGATAGTGCCGGCGGTAGATGCGGATGGCGTCTTCGAGTTGTTCGGGCGGGACCCCGGCGATCTCCCGCAGGGAATGGCCCAGTTTCGGCCCGATCATGGCGTCCAGCCGGTCCTTGGCCGGAACCGGCAGGCCGAGTTCGGTCAGGGCTGCCGCGATCCCGTCCGTGATCCCCCCGGCCGGATCGACAAGAGTGCCGTCGAGGTCAAAGATCACAGGCACGGTTGTAGGCGTCACCGGAGTAGTTTCTCACGCCGGCGCGGATGGCAGAAACTTTCATGCCCCGTCAGGAATAGATCAGGGCATGCGTCCGCCATCCGCTCCGCGTCAGCCCAGGATGTCGGCGAGGAACGCTGCGGTGTGGCTGTCCTTGGACTTCGCCACCTGCTCCGGCGTGCCCGAGGCGACGATCCGGCCGCCGCCGGAACCGCCGTCGGGCCCGAGGTCCACGATCCAGTCGGCGCTCTTGATGACGTCGAGGTTGTGCTCGATCGTGATCACGGTGTTGCCCTTTTCGACCAGGCCCTGCAGGACCATGAGCAGCTTGCGGATGTCCTCGAAGTGCAGGCCGGTGGTCGGTTCGTCGAGGACGTAGACGCTGCGGCCGTTGGAGCGCTTCTGCAGCTCCGCGGCCAGCTTCACGCGCTGGGCCTCGCCGCCGGAGAGCGTGGTGGCGGGCTGGCCCAGCCGCACGTAGCCGAGGCCGACGTCGACGAGCGTCTTGAGGTGCCGGGCGATCGGCGAGAAGGCGGCGAAGAACTCGGCGCCCTCCTCGATCGGCATGTTCAGCACGTCCGCAATGGTCTTGCCCTTGTAGTGCACCTCGAGCGTTTCGCGGTTGTAGCGCGCGCCGTGGCAAACCTCGCAGGGCACGTACACGTCCGGCAGGAAGTTCATCTCGATCTTCAGCGTGCCGTCGCCGGAGCAGGCCTCGCAGCGGCCGCCCTTGACATTGAAGGAGAACCTGCCGGGCATATAGCCGCGAACCTTCGCCTCGGTGGTCTCGGCGAAGAGTTTGCGGATGTGGTCGAATACGCCCGTGTAGGTGGCGGGGTTGGAGCGCGGGGTGCGGCCGATGGGGCTCTGGTCCACGTGCACCACCTTGTCCAGGTGTTCGAGGCCCTGCACGGCCTTGTGCCGTCCGGCGACCTGCTTGGCGCCGTTGAGCTTGGTGGCGAGCACCTTGTAGAGAATCTCGTTGACCAGGGTGGACTTGCCGGAGCCGCTCACGCCGGTCACGGCCGTGAACAGGCCCAGCGGGAAGGCTGCATCGACGTTGAGCAGGTTGTTTTCCTTGGCGCCGACGACCTTTAGTTCGCGTTTCTTGTCGTACTTGCGCCGCTTCTTCGGCACTTCGATGGACTTCCGGCCGGAGAGGTAGTCCCCGGTCAGGGATTCGGTGTTCTTCAGCAGGTCCTGGTAGGACCCGGAGTGCACCACCTTGCCGCCGTGCTCGCCGGCGCCGGGTCCGATGTCCACCACCCAGTCCGCCTCGTGGATGGTGTCCTCGTCGTGCTCGACCACGATCAGGGTGTTGCCGAGGTCCCTGAGCCGGGTGAGGGTTTCAATCAGGCGCCGGTTGTCGCGCTGGTGCAGGCCGATCGAGGGCTCATCGAGGACGTAGAGCACACCGACGAGGCCGGAGCCGATCTGGGTGGCCAGGCGGATGCGCTGCGCCTCCCCGCCGGACAGGGTGCCGGAGGGCCGTTCCAGGTTCAGGTATTCCAGGCCGACGTCGAGCAGGAAGGTCAGCCGCGCCTGGATTTCCTTGAGCACCTGGTGGGCGATCTGCGCCTCGCGGCCGGTGAGGACCAGGCTGTCCAGGAAGTGCGCGCACTCGCGCATCGGCAGCGCGGCGACCTCGGCAATGGACTTGCCGTTGATCAGGACCGACAGCGACGCCGGGTTCAGCCGGGCGCCGTTGCAGGCCGGGCACGGGACCTGCCGCATGTACTCCTCGTAGCGGTCCCTCGCCGAGTCGGAGTCCGTTTCGGTGTGCTTGCGGTGCACGTACTGGACGACGCCTTCGAAGCCGGTGCTGTATTTGCGTTCCCGGCCGAAGCGGTTGCGGTACTGCACCACCACCTTGTGGTCCTTGCCGTGCAGCACGGTCTGCCGTGCCTCGGCGGAGAGCTTCTCCCACGGAGTGGTCATCTTGAAGCCGAGTTCCTTGGCAAGGCCGCCGAGGAGCCGGTTCCAGTATTCGGTGGTGGCGGTGCCGAGCGACCAGGGTGCGATGGCGCCTTCGGCGAGGGAGAGCTCGGGGTTGGGGATGAGGAGTTCCTCGTCGACCTCGAGTTTGGTGCCGATGCCGCTGCACGCGGAGCAGGCGCCGAACGGGTTGTTGAAGGAGAACGAGCGGGGTTCGATCTCGTCGATCGCGAGGGGGTGCTCGTTGGGGCAGGCGAGGTGCTCCGAGAACGCCCGGATCCGTTCCGGGTCGTCCGCCTCGAGGTCGACGAATTCGGCCAGGACACGGCCCTCGGCCAGGCCCAGGGCGGTCTCCACCGAGTCGGTGAGGCGCTGGCTGATGCCGTCCTTCACGACCAGGCGGTCCACCACCACCTCGATGGTGTGTTTGAACTGCTTGCCCAGCTTGGGCGGCTCGCTCAGTTGGACCAGTTTGTCGTCCACCCGGGCCCGCGAGTAGCCCTTGGCGGTGAGCTCCTTGAACAGTTCGACGAATTCGCCCTTGCGGCCGCGGACCACCGGGGCCAGCACCTGGAACCGGGTGCCCTCGGGCAGTTCCAGCAACTGGTCGACGATTTGCTGCGGCGTCTGCTTGGTGACGGGTTCGCCGCAGACCGGGCAGTGCGGGCGCCCTACCCGGGCCCAGAGCAGGCGCATGTAGTCGTAGATCTCGGTGATNGCAACTGGTCGACGATTTGCTGCGGCGTCTGCTTGGTGACGGGTTCGCCGCAGACCGGGCAGTGCGGGCGCCCTACCCGGGCCCAGAGCAGGCGCATGTAGTCGTAGATCTCGGTGATCGTGCCCACGGTGGAGCGCGGGTTCTTGCTGGTGGACTTCTGGTCGATCGACACGGCGGGCGAGAGGCCCTCGATGAAATCGACGTCGGGCTTGTCCACCTGGCCAAGGAACTGGCGGGCGTAGGCGGAGAGTGATTCCACGTAGCGCCGCTGCCCCTCGGCAAAGATCGTGTCGAAGGCCAGCGAGGACTTGCCGGAGCCGGAAAGTCCCGTGAAGACGATCATCGCATCGCGGGGCAGGTCGAGATCGACGTTGCGCAGGTTGTGTTCGCGCGCGCCCTTCACCACGAGCCGGGACAGGTCGGGACGGACAATCTCGGCGCCCGACGACGCCGAACGGGAGGACAGGGGGCCGGGCGCTTTTCCGGACTTCACCGGAGCGGCGGCAGGCTGGACTTCGACGGCTGGTTCTTCAGCTACGGCTTTAGGCACGCTTCCAATGCTAATCGAAAACTTCTTCGAATATCCATTCAGCCGTACTCGCGCTCCCGCGGGTGTGCTACTGGCGGTCGTAGGCCGCCGCCAGCAGCTGGACGGCCTCCGCGAAGCTGGCGCCCTGGGCTTTGGCGGCGGCCGCAAATTTCGCGGCGGCGGCGCTGAGTGAGCCCCACGCCTCGTCGCGGGCGCACACGACAGTGCCGTTCCGGCCGCGGGTCGCGACAACGCCGGCGGCCTCGAGTTCCTTGTAGGCGCGCGCCACGGTGTGCGGCGCCACGCCGAGGTCGGCGGCCAGGCTGCGGACGGCGGGCAGCCGGGTGCCGGGCGCGAGCGTCCCGTCGTCGGCCCGCTCGATGATGTTCAGCCGGAGCTGTTCGAACAGCGGCACGGAACTGCCGGTGTTGGGTTTCCAGCTGCCGGGAAACCGGGCCAGGCCGGACTCCGCCGGGGTCAAAGCTCGGGCTCCAGCACGCCGTCGAATTGTTCGCGGCCGGCGAACTGGGCGCGGTAGAGGCCGGTGTACAGGCCCTCCCCCGCCATCAGTTCCTGGTGGTTCCCTTGTTCTACAATCCGTCCGTGGTCCATGACCAGAATTAGATCAGCGTCGCGGACGGTGGACAAGCGGTGGGCGATCACGAAGCTGGTCCTGCCCTGCCGCAGCCTGGCCATCGCCTGCCGGATCTGCACTTCCGTGCGGCTGTCCACCGAACTGGTGGCCTCGTCGAGGATCAGGATGCTGCGGGCCGCCAGTTGCGCCCTGGCGATCGAGATGAGCTGGCGCTGGCCGCGGCTGAGCGAGTCGCCGTCGTTGCCGAGCATGGTGGCGTAGCCGGCCGGCAGGGCCCGGACAAACTGGTCCACGTGGCTCGCCTGCGCCGCCGCGGTGATGTCCGCGTCCGCGGCGCCCGGCCGTCCGTATTCGATGTTTTCCCGGATGCTCCCGGTGAACAGCCAGGCGTCCTGCATTACGGTGCCAATGGCCGCCCGCAGCCCGTCGCGCGGCAGTTCCGCGATGTCCACGCCGTCCACGGTGATCCGCCCGGCGTCCAGTTCGTAGAAGCGCAGCAGGAGGTTGGCCACAGTGGTTTTGCCGGCGCCGGTGTGGCCCACGATCGCCACGGTCTGGCCCGGTTCCACGGTGAAGGTGAGGTCCTGCACCACGGGGGCGCCCGGGGTGTAGCCGAAGGTGGCGCCCTCGAACGTGACCCGGCCCGCGGGTGCGGCGGCGGGCTCGCCCGCGGCGGCCCGCGCG
>NZ_JBEEQE010000019.1:0-88512 GCF_040137805.1 Pseudarthrobacter sp. B907
CAGCGGCGGCCTGGACATCGCCGGCCTGGAATGGCTCGGCGCCCGTGCCTACGACCCGGCCACCCGTGCCTTCCTCTCCACCGACCCCCTCGCCCCCGTCCTCGGCGCAGGCTGGGACGGCAACCCCTACGCCTACGCCGGCAACAACCCCATCAACACCACCGACCCCACCGGACTGCGGCCGCTCACCGACGACGAACTGAAGGCCTACGACGGCTCGAGCCGGGCAGCGTTCGCCGCCGCCGGGGACTGGTTGGGAGATAACTGGGAATACATCGCCGGCGGAGCCATGGTGATCGCCGGCGGCGTCCTCATGGCCACCGGGGTCGGAGGGCCGGCCGGGATGGTTCTCATCGCAGCCGGCGCCGACACGATCATCCAGAAAGCCACGACCGGCGGGGTGAACTGGGGACAGGTTGCGCTTAGTGGTGCCTTGGGCGGTTTCGGCGGCGCGAGTATCGCTGCCCGCGCTGGATTGTGCGGGATGAAAGCAACTCTCGTGGCCGGGGCTAGTTCAGGTGGCATCAGCGGCGGTATTCAAAGCTCGTATGGCTACTATTCTGGCCCCGGCCCCCATACTATTTCAGGCGCCGTGGGAGCGACCGCCCAAGGTACCGTGTTTGGGGCCGCGTTGGGTGGTGCTGGTGGTGCGGGTGGCCATGCTGCAGTTCAGGCAATCAACCGCTTCCGGCTGCGCGGACAATTTGGACCCATCAATCCGGGGCCCCTTCCGCAACATGTAGCGGAGACTTTTAGATCCGCGTCCTATCATCGAGTGAGGGCCTCGGAACCAGTAGATCTGTACCGCGTCTATGGTGGTCAAGCTGGGCCGGTCGCGCGGTACTGGAGCCGGGATATCCCGACCGGTCCGCTCCAGGCCCAGCTCGATAGTGCGCTGATTCCGGCTTGGGGAAATACCGCCACGGAAGTGAGTCATATTAGAGTGCCAGCGGGAACGCGCTTCTACGAAGGTTCGGCTGCGCAGCAACCCTTGGGCGGGACCGCCGAGAACCCATGGGAAGAAGCGTTCGGGTCCCTGTCAGGAGGTGGTAACCAGGTGTACATCAACGGAATGGTCTCCGACGAATGGATAGTCAAATGATTTTTGGATCGCCCGCCGATAAATTGAAGCGGTTCTTTGCGAAGCATGGACGTGCCGGTCTGATGCTTCCTGATGGATGGTACGGAAGGCCATTCGATTCCCTGTTCGCACTGGCGGGCGCTACGGACATTCCTGATGGTTTAGAGATCGAGATCGAGGGCGGCAGGACCTTGTACTTCCGGGGCAGTTTACGAATTGTCAAAACGCAACTCGAGAAGCATCCGGCTATAAGCATCGAGGGGTTCCAATCGGCTTCATGGACGCCTAACGACGGCGTTTCCGAGCAGCGCGTCTACGGCGATACAGGTTCCGTCCTCTTCGTTTCTTGAACGCTCGACCGACGGGGTCACCGCCGCAAGCCGCCGGAGCGGGTACTGCAAAACCCAGTGTGGTCGGCGGGGCAGCGTTAATGATCGTCCAGGGCGGTCAGGGCGCCGGTATGGGACTGACGAGCTTCGGCCCGGGCGTCGTCATCAAGAAAGCCACACCGGCGACTACCACGGGAAGTGCAGCTTAGAGGTGGCACCGTCCAGACGAGAGCGAGGCTCAGCTTCTCAGGCGAATCCTATCGACATGAGGCGCTGGAAGGCTCTGACAGTAGCCGGCTCATAGCCACCCCTCTCTTGACAATTCTCTGGAGCCAACTGCAGCCTGGTCCTTGGGGTCCTGCTGCTCGCTGCCCGCACCCTGCGGCTGCCCCGGCCGGCGGCCGCCGGCTGTGCCCTGACGGGGCTAGGCCTGTTCGTCCTGATGGTCGGCCCCGACGCCAGCGTCCTGCGGGCCGCCGTGATGGGCGCGGTCGGCCTCTCGGCGCTGGCTTTCGGCCGGGCCGGACGCGGCCTCAGCCTGCTCTGTGTTGCCTCCACCGGACTTCTGCTGGCGAATCCGGCGCTGGCGGCCGACTTCGGGTTCCTGCTGTCGGTACTGGCCACCCTTGGCATCGTGGTTGCGGGCAGGCCGTTGATGGCTTGGCTACCCGCCGTTGTGCCGCGCTGGTGCGCCGCCGGAATCGCGGTTCCGCTGTCCGCCCAGCTCTTCTGCGGACCTGTGATCGTGCTGCTCCAGCCGCAGTTTTCCAGCTACGCCCTGCCCGCGAACCTCGCCGCTGCCGCGCTGGTGCCTCCGGTGACCGTGGTCGGCACGGCCTCCGTGCCGCTCGTTGCCGTGGTCCCGGCGACGGCGGCCGTTCCGCTTGCCGTCGCCGGCACCTTTGCAGGCGGCGTGGCGGGCATTGCCCGGTACTTCGCCGCTCTCCCCGGCGCGGCGCTGCCCTGGCCGGAGGGTGCGTTCGGTGCGTCCACGATGGCTTTGCTTTCCGTGCTGTCCGTGGCCGCCATCTGGCTCGTGACCCACCCCGCCGCTACCCTGGGCCGGGTCCGGATCATCCAGGAACGGACGGCGCTCCTCCTGGCCGCCGCGCTGGACCGGAGAACATCCCCCGGCGCCGGCATGCGCCGACACCACGGACCCGGCCGCCGCGGCTTGGTGGACCGTCCCCGCCGTGGCAGGCTTAGAGTCTGCAAACCAACTTCCCGGAGGAATCACCAGTGGCTGCTGCCCAGACGCAACGCACCCGGACCGCGGCGGCGAACACCGCCACCTGGCGCGATGTGACGCCGGCGCCGGTGGTCCTGGTCGGCGGCCCGGAGGATTACCTTGGGTCCCGCGCCATGGACCGGATCCGCTCCCAGGTCAGGGCGGCCGCCCCCGACGTCGAGGTCACCCGGCTGAACGCCGGCAGCTACGAGCCCGGCACCCTGGCTATGAACGTTAGCCCGTCCCTCTTCGGCGAGCAGAAGCTGATCGAGGTCGAGGGACTGGAGGCCATGAATGACGCCTTCCTCGCCGACGCCCTGAAATACCTGGCCCAGCCCGAGCCCGACGCCGTGCTGGTGCTCCGCCATGGCGGGGGAGTGCGGGGGAAGAAACTCCTGGACGCGATCAAGGCCGGCGGCTGGCCGGTGGTTGACTGCCAGCCCCTGAAGAAGGACGCGGACAAGGCCGCTTTCGTCACGACCGAGTTTAAGGCGGCCGCCCGCCGGATTGAGCAGGACGCCGTGCATGCCCTGGTCAACGCCGTCGGCGCGCAGCTGGCCGAACTCGCCGCCGCCTGCAGCCAGCTGATCGCTGACGCAACCACCGCCGTCGACGCCGACATGGTGGACCGCTACTACGGCGGCCGGGTCGAAGCCACGGCCTTCAAGGTTGCCGACGCCGCCATGGCCGGCAACGCGCCGCTGGCCCTCTCCACGCTCCGCCACGCCCTGGACACCGGAGCGGACCCGGTGCCGATCGTCGCGGCCCTGGCGTCGAAGCTGCGCTCCCTGGCCAAGGTCGCGGGCGCCTCGGGCTCCTCCGGGCAGATCGCCAAGCAGCTGGGCATGCAGCCCTGGCTGGTCGAGCAGGCGCAGCGCGAGGCCAGGCGCTGGACGCCGGAAGGCCTGGTGCGGTCCATCCAGGTCACCGCCGAGGCGGACGCGCAGGTCAAGGGGCTCTCGCGTGACCCGGTTTACGCCGTCGAACACGCCGTGACGGTGATTGCCGGATCGGTGCGCCGCTGACGCTAGGCACAGCGGCTCGCCTTGGTCCCGTCTCCGCGTTAACTGGCTGTGGCCGGCACCCTGGGGGTGCCGGCCACAATCATCAGTTCGGTTGAACTGGAAAACCTTAGAGTGCGTTGACCTTCTTGGAGATCGCGGACTTGCGGTTTGCAGCGTTGTTCTTGTGAAGAACACCCTTGCTGACAGCCTTGTCGAGCTTCCGGCTGGCAGTAACCAGTGCAGCAGCAGCGGCATCCTTGTCGGTGGACTCAACGGCGGTGTTGACGGCGCGGATGGCCGTCTTCAGCTCGGACTTGACTGCGTTGTTGCGCAGGCGAGCCTTTTCGTTGGTCAGGATGCGCTTCTTCTGGGACTTGATATTAGCCACGTGTGAACTCTCTTTTTCAATGCGGAAAATGGTCTAGAGGGCTTTCAGATTGGCCATTGACTGAGCGGCGTGGGGATACCTATGGCGACCAACCATCTGTGGCCGTCGACCTGCACGGACACACAGCTGTCAATAATAGCAGAGACGCGCGGCCGGTGGCGATTTCCGGCGGCCGCCGCGGGTCGCGGGCGGGCACGCGTGGCGGGATGCCCGGAAGCGGGGCTCAGGACCAGCCATGCCGGTCGCGCAGCGCCGCGGAGATGGCGCGGAAGCGTCCCGCGTCGAGGATGGCACCTTCGCGCCGCACGTCTTCGGGATTGATCTGCAGGACGCGGTCCAGCCGTGCCTCACTCGGACGCCACTGCCGGTCCCAGGGTCCGGTGCCGATGTCCACGTAGTCGTCTGCGCGCCGGTCGTCCCCGTCGTGGTCCTTGCTGGTGAGCATCAGGCCGAGCAGGTAGCGGCCCTTGCTCCCCACCAGCAGCACCGGGCGGTCCTTGCCCCGGGTGTGGTCCTCCTCGAACGGCACCCAGGTCCAGACGATCTCGCCGGGTTCGGGCCGGCCGTTGGCGGCGGGGTTGTACTGCACCGTGGCCTTGCCGCGGAAATCGCCCGGGTAGGTACCGGTGAGTCCGCCGGAGGTGGCCGGAGACGTGCCGCCGGGGGGTCGGCCGGGCTTGCCGCCGGGGCGCCGCGTTTGGGCCGCCGCGCCGCCGCCGAGCCGGTCGAGGAAGCGCAGGGCGCCGCGGACGGCGTTGCTGAGGGAACGGAGATTCATGGCCATGGAGCAACCCTACCGGCCGCCTGCCGGCCAGCGCCCGGCCGGCACTCGGCCGTTGCCCGGCCGGCGCCTGACCGCGGCGGCTGATGCAGGGCCACGCTCCGGGACGTGGGAGACTATAAGGAACGAGAAATGCGGCGTGCCGCAGCGCGGTGGAACAGGCAACACGGTTCCACCCGCTGCGTTCGGCCGTGGAACAGCCAGCCAGTACAGCTCCCAGGTATTGCCAAACAGTAAGGACCCTGCGTGTCTCCCATGGCCCGCACCGCCCCGGTGCCTGCCGCAACAGATCCGGCCCTCATCCGGAACTTCTGCATCATTGCGCATATTGACCACGGCAAGTCCACGCTGGCCGACCGGATGCTCCAGTACACCGGCGTCGTGCAGTCCCGCGACATGAAGGCCCAGTACCTGGACCGGATGGACATCGAGCGCGAACGCGGCATCACCATCAAGTCCCAGGCCGTCCGGATGCCGTGGGAACTGGACGGCACCAGCTACGCGCTGAACATGATCGACACCCCCGGCCACGTCGACTTCACCTACGAGGTGTCCCGGTCGCTGGCCGCCTGCGAGGGCGCCGTGCTGCTCGTGGACGCGGCCCAGGGCATTGAGGCACAGACGCTCGCCAACCTCTACCTGGCGATGGAGAACAACCTCACGATCATTCCCGTCCTGAACAAGATCGACCTTCCTGCCGCCCAGCCGGAGAAGTACGCCGAGGAACTGGCCAACCTGATCGGCGGCGACCCGGACGAGGTGCTGCGCGTCTCCGGCAAGACCGGCGCCGGCGTCGAGGTCCTGCTGGACAAGATCATCCGCGACCTCCCCGCCCCGGTCGGCGATCCGAACGCCCCCGCCCGGGCCATGATCTTCGACTCCGTCTACGACACCTACCGCGGCGTTGTCACCTACGTCCGTGTGGTCGACGGCATGCTGCACCCGCGCGAACGCATCCAGATGATGTCCACCCGCGCCACGCACGAACTGCTCGAAATCGGTGTCAGCTCCCCGGAGCCCACCCCGTCCAAGGGCCTGGGCGTCGGGGAGGTCGGCTACCTGATCACCGGCGTGAAGGACGTGCGCCAGTCCAAGGTCGGCGACACCGTCACCAACCTGGCCAAGCCGGCCAGCGACTCGCTGCCCGGCTACGCCGACGCCAAGCCGATGGTCTTCTCCGGCCTGTACCCGCTGGACGGCACGGACTACCCGGTGCTGCGCGACGCGCTGGAGAAGCTGATGCTCAACGACGCCGCGCTGGTCTATGAGCCGGAGACGTCGGCCGCGCTGGGCTTCGGCTTCCGCGTCGGCTTCCTGGGGCTGCTGCACCTGGAAATCACCCGCGAGCGGCTCGAACGCGAGTACAAGCTGGACCTGATCTCCACCGCCCCCAACGTGGAGTACGAGGTGACGCTGGAGGACAAGAAGGTCGTGCACGTCACCAACCCCAGCGAATACCCCACCGGCAAGGTCTCCGAGGTCCGCGAGCCGATGGTGGCGGCCACCATCCTGGCCCCCAACGAATTCGTCGGCGCCATTATGGAGCTGTGCCAGAGCCGCCGCGGCGTGATGGGCGGCATGGACTACCTCTCCGAGGACCGGGTGGAAATCCGGTACCGCCTGCCGCTGGCCGAGATCGTCTTCGACTTCTTCGACATCCTCAAATCCAAGACCCGCGGCTACGGCTCGCTGGACTGGAAGGCCGACGGCGACCAGGTAGCCGACCTCGTCAAGGTGGACATCATGCTCCAGGGCGAGCAGGTGGACGCGTTCAGCGCCATCACCCACCGCGACAAGGCCTACGCCTACGGCGTGATGATGACGGGCAAGCTGCGCGAACTCATCCCGCGCCAGCAATTCGAGGTGCCGATCCAGGCCGCCATCGGCTCCAGGATCATTGCCCGCGAAAGCATCCGCGCCATCCGCAAGGACGTCCTGGCCAAGTGCTACGGCGGTGACATCACCCGAAAGCGCAAACTGCTGGAGAAGCAGAAGGAAGGCAAAAAGCGCATGAAGATGGTGGGCCGCGTCGAAGTGCCGCAGGAGGCCTTCATCGCCGCCCTGACCACGGAAGAGTCCAAGGACAAGGCCAAGAAGTAGCCATGCCAAGCGCGCTTCCCCTCGGTGACCCCGCGCCGCCGGACGGGCTCGTGCCCGGCCAAGCGCTGGAGGGCGCCGCGGACCGGGCCTTCGGGCTCTATGTGCACATTCCGTTCTGCGCCGTCCGCTGCGGCTACTGCGACTTCAACACCTACACCGCCACCGAGCTCGGCGGCGGTGCCTCGCAGGACGCCTACGCCGGCACCGCCGTAGCCGAAGTGGAGTTCGCCGGCCGGGTGCTCACAGCATCGGGCCTGCCGGCGCGCCGGCTCAGCACCGTCTTCTTTGGCGGTGGGACGCCCACGCTCCTGCCGGCCGCGGACCTGGCCAGCATCCTGGCCGCCGCGATCAAGACCTGGGGCCTGGAGCCCGGCGCCGAGGTCACCACCGAGGCCAACCCGGACTCGGTCACGCCCGAATCACTGCAGCTGCTCGCCGATGCCGGCTTCACCAGGGTCTCCTTCGGCATGCAGTCCGCCGTGCCGCACGTCCTGAAGGTCCTGGACCGCACCCACACGCCCAGCCGTGTGCCGCAAGTGGTCCAGTGGGCCCGCGAGGCCGGCCTCGCCGTCAGCCTGGACCTGATCTACGGCACGCCCGGCGAGTCGCTGGAGGACTGGCGCTACTCGCTCGAGACGGCGCTCTCCTACGGCCCGGACCACATCAGTGCCTACGCGCTGATTGTCGAAGACGGCACCAAGCTCGCCGCCCAGATCCGCCGCGGCGAGGTCCCCGGAATCGACGACGACGACCACGCAGCCAAGTACGAGCTCGCCGACGAGCTGATCTCCGCCGCCGGCCTTGGCTGGTACGAGGTCAGCAACTGGGCCCGCACCCCGGAGCAGGCCTGCCGCCACAACCTGGCCTATTGGCGCGGGGACGACTGGTGGGGGATCGGACCCGGCGCACATTCGCATGTGGGCGGGGTCCGCTGGTGGAACGTGAAGCACCCCACGGCCTACGCGTCCCGGCTGGGCTCCGGGGTATCGCCGGCCGCCGGCCGGGAGACGCTTGATTCGGCAACCCGCCACGTCGAGCGCGTGATGCTCGAGGCCAGGCTGGTGACCGGACTGGACATCCCGGGCCTGGGCGGGCTGGGGGACACCGGACGGCACGCCGTGGCCGGGCTGATCGCGGACGGGCTGGTGGACCCGGTACAGGCGTTCAAGGGCCGCCTGGTGCTGACGCTCAAGGGGCGGTTGCTGGCGGACGCGGTGGTCCGCAGGATCCTGCCCGACTAGGACCCGGACCGCGCCGGCGGTAGGTCTCCGTGCGCGCTACTTGATCCAGCGGAGGTTGTACTCGTAGCGGTGCGGCTGGCCGCGGTTGACGTGGATGCCCGCCGCGACGGAGAAGCAGGCCAGGGCCAGCCAGATGGCCGTCGCCAGCACGGCGAACAGGTTTCCGACCACCGGGACAAAGACCAGCAGGTTGGCGAGAACGGCGGCGATCGTGGGCGGCAGCGTGAAGTTGAGCGCTTCCTTCGACTCCTGCGCCGTGAAGGGGCCGCGGTCCTTGAAGATCAGGTAGATCAGCAGCGAAGGGATGCAGCCCAGAATGCCGCCAAAGTGCGCCAGGGTGGCCCACTGCCGGTCCTCGCTCGCCGTCAGCGGCAGGGCATTAGCGGGCACGCCGTGATACTGCGACTCGCCATGGCCTGCCTGGTGGTCCGTGTGTTCGCGTGCATCTTCTGCCACGTTTCGTCCTTTGGATTGCGGTGGAGCATTGGTACTTGTAGGGCCGCGGCCGCAACAAACGCTGCGGGCGCCGTTCCAAGAATACTTGCTCGGGCACCGAACCGGCGCACAGCGGGGCGGCTACGGCACCGTAAGGAAGTCGATGACCTCTTCCACCCGGCCCAGCAGGGACGGTTCCAGGTCCGCGTAGCTGCGGACGGCCCCGAGGAGTTTCTGCCAGCCCAGGCCGATGTCCTCCTTGCTGCTGTGCGGCCAGCCGAAGGCCGTCAGGATCCCGGTCTTCCAGTCCACCCCCCGCGGGATCACCGGCCACTGTTCAATGCCCAGCACGGCCGGGCGGATGGCCTGCCAGACGTCCACGTACGGGTGCCCGACGATCAGCACGTTGCCGGCGGCCCCCGGGGACGCCATCACGGCGTCGGCGATCCGGGACTCCTTCGAATCCGGGACGAGGTGGTCCACCAGCACACCGAGCCGGCGGCCCGGGCCCGGCCCGAACTCCTTCACGGCGGCAGCCAGGTCGTCGATGCCATGCAGCGGCTCGACCACGATGCCCTCCACCCGCAGGTCATCGCCCCAGACCCTCTCGACGAGCTCGGCGTCGTGCTTGCCTTCCACCCAGATCCGGCTGGCCTTGGCCACCTGGGCGCGCTGTCCGGCCACCCGCACCGAGCCGGAGGCCGTGCGCGCCCCGGCGGCCGCAGCGGGGGCCCGGGGGGCGGGCGGCATCAGCCGGATGGGCTGGCCCTCCAGCAGGAAGCCGAAGCCCAGCCGGAAGGAACGGGACTTGCCGCGCCGGTCCTCGAGGGCCACAACGTGCATGCCGCCGGACTTCTCCACCCGGGTCACAGCGCCCACCCAGCCGGACTGGACGTCCTCCAGCACCATGCCGCGTTCCACCGGGATTTCAGGGAGCTGGGCCTTGGCGGGGGCGGACAGGTCCTGCGGGCCCCAGTTCTGGTACGTCATCTGCTACACACTGCTTTGCGCTCGGAAAGTTTCGGGGGACGATTCGGTCCCGCGGCCTGCGGTGTGCCCGGAAACACCTGTCCCGGCGGTCACGCCCGCAGCGAATCCAATGCTAACAACGGCGCGAGTCATATTAGACTGGTTAGCACTTAGGCATGTCGAGTGCTAACCGCGGGTTCCCGGGCGCGTCCCGTCACGCCCGGCGGCACCCGGCTCAGCGGAAACAGGTCGATTGGAGGTGGGGCGTGAGCGAGCCACGCAAACTTGAAGTACTGCGCGCCATCGTGGAGGACTACGTCCATTCCCGTGAACCGGTGGGATCCAAGGCGCTGGTGGAGCGGCACCACCTGGGCGTCTCCAGCGCCACGATCCGCAACGACATGGCGGCCCTGGAGGACGAGGGCCTGATCACGGCGCCGCACACCAGCGCCGGTCGGATCCCCACCGACAAGGGCTACCGCCTGTTCGTGGACCAGATTTCGGCCGTGAAGCCGCTGTCCCTTGCGGAGCGGCGCGCCATCCAGGCGCTGCTGGAGGGCTCGGACGACCTCGACGACGTTCTCGACCGGACCGTGCGGTTGCTCTCGCAGCTGACCAACCAGGTCGCCGTCGTGCAGTACCCGCTGCTCAGCCGGGCCCGGGTCCGGCACATCGAATTTGTGCTGCTGGCTCCGCGCAAGGTGCTGACCGTGCTGATCGCCGACACCGGCAAGGTGGAACAGCGGGTGATCGACGTCGGCCAGGAGCTCGGCGACGAGGCCCTCGCGGAACTGCGCACCCTGTTCCTGGCCAAGCTTTCGGGCACCCCGCTGAACCTGCTGCCGCAGTCGCTGCAGGCCGTCGCGGACAGCTGCCCGCCCGCTCGGCGCGGCGCGGCCCAGGCCCTCGCCCGGGGGCTCGAGTCGCTGGCGGCGAGCAGCCGCGAGGAACGGATGGTCATGGCCGGCACGGCCAACCTGGCCCGGTCCAACGTGGACTTCCCGCTCAGCATCGGCCCGGTGCTCGAGGCCCTCGAGGAGCAGGTGGTGATGTTGCGCCTGCTCAGCGACATGGCGCAGGACCCCCGCGGCGTCACCGTCAGCATCGGCCGGGAGAACCCCTACGACGGCCTCTCCGAAGCCTCCGTGGTGGCCACCGGCTACGGTCCGGACGCCACCGCCAAGGTCGGCGTCCTCGGACCCACGCGGATGGACTATCCCACCACCATGGCCGCCGTCCGTGCGGTGGCCCGCTACCTTTCACGGATCCTCGGGCCCTGACGGCCCGGCCCCGGCACCAGCCATTTACCTGACACAGGCTCTGCCAGTTACCGGCAGTACAACCAGGAAGAGATACACACTTTGAGCAGCCACTACGACGTTCTTGGAGTCTCCCGCGAAGCGACGGGGGAAGAAATCAAGAAGGCCTACCGCAAACTCGCGCGGACCCTGCACCCGGACGTGAACCCCGGTGACGACGCTTCGGACCGGTTCAAGGCGGTCACGCACGCCTACGAGGTGCTCTCCGATCCGCAGAAACGCCGGGTCTACGACACCACGGGCAACGAGAACGGCACCGACAACGGCTTCGGCGGCGGCTACGCCGGGCAGGGCTTCGCCTTCCAGGACATCTTCGAGACCTTCTTTGGCGGCGCTGGCGGCCAGGGCGGCCCCGCTTCCCGGGTCCGGCGCGGGCAGGACGCACTGATCAGCGTCCGGATCGAGCTCCGCGACGCCGTCTTCGGCGTCAACAAGAAGCTCGAGGTGGACACCGCCGTCACCTGCCCCACCTGCGAGGGCTCCTGCTGCCGTGAGGGCAGCCACCCCGAACGTTGCGACATCTGCGGCGGCAGCGGCCAGGTCCAGCGCGCGGTGCGCTCCATCCTCGGCCAGGTTATGACCACTGCCCCGTGCGGCAGCTGTGAGGGTTTCGGCACCGTAATCAAGGACCCTTGCAACGAGTGCGGCGGCCAGGGCCGGATCCGCAGCCGCCGCTCGATGACTGTCAAGGTCCCGGCCGGCGTTGCCACCGGCACCCGCATCCAGCTCTCCGGCCAGGGTGAGGCCGGCCCGGCCGGCGGTCCCTCCGGCGACCTGTACGTCGAGATCCGGGTCAACAACGACCCGACCTTCGTCCGGGAGGGCGACGACCTGCACGCGAGCCTACACATCCCGATGACCGCGGCCGCCCTGGGCACGGAAGTGACCTTTGAGACCTTTGACGGGGCGCAGGAGATCGACGTCAAGGCAGGCACCCAGTCGGGCGAGATCATCACGCTCCGCGGCATGGGCGTGACCCACCTGCGCGGCTACGGCCGCGGCGACCTCAAGGTGCACCTGCAGGTGGACACCCCGGCCAAGCTCGACGCCGCCCAGGAAGACCTGCTCCGCCAGCTCGCCAAGCTCCGCGGCGAGCAGTTCACCGAAGGCAAGCTCGCCGCCAGCGGCGGCGTCTTCGCCAAGCTGCGGGACCGGCTCGGTAACCTGTAGCGGTGAGTAACCCGGTCTTCTTCACGCCCGCAGGAACCCTGGACGACCAGGGCCCCGGCACAACGTTCGTCCTCACGGGCGCCGAGGCGCGCCATGCGGTGACCGTCAAGCGGCTGGCCGTGGGGGAGGCGGTCGACCTTGCCGACGGCGCCGGCACCCGCATCACCGGCACCGTCACCGCCGTCGCTCCCCAGGAGCTGACGGTGGAATGCGTCGAGGCCAGCACCGAGGCGCGGCCGGATATCAGGCTGATCCTGGTGCAGGCACTGGCCAAGGGCGACCGCGACGAACTGGCCGCCGAAACCGCTACGGAACTGGGCATCGACGCCGTCGTGCCCTGGCAGGCGGAACGGTCGATCGTCCGGTGGAAGCCCGAGCGCGCAGCGAAGGCCCACGCCAAGTGGCAGTCCGTGGTGACGGCCGCCGCGAAGCAGGCGCGCCGCGCCTGGATCCCGGAGGTCCGGGACGCCGTCGACGGCGGCGCCCTGCAGGCAGCCGTCGCGGCCGCGGACCTTGCCGTCATCCTGCACGAGGATGCGGTCCGCCCGCTCCGCCAGGTGCTGGAAAGCTGGCGCGGCGCGGCCCAGGGGCAGGGGAGTGACGGCGGCGAGCCGCGCGAGGTGCTCCTGATTGTCGGTCCCGAGGGCGGCATCAGCCCCCGCGAGGTCACCCGGCTGTGCGACGCCGGTGCGGTGACCGCCCTGCTGGGCCATCATGTGCTGCGTTCCTCCACCGCGGGCCCGGCTGCCACCGTGCTGGCCAGCGACGTGCTCGGCCGCTGGTAGCCGCCGGGCACCGCAGACGGGCGCCGCTGCCGGGGCCGTGCCTAGCGGACGGTGAAGCCGCGGGTGTCCACGTTCAGGTCCTGCACCGTGCTGCCCGGATCCACCTGCGACACCCGGGCCTCATAGCTGCCGGGCCCGAGGTTCAGCGAGAAGTTGAACAGGCCGGCCTGCGCGCCGTCCGGGGAGGCGGTGATGTTGCCGTTCAGGTAGGGGGTCTTCGTGGTGCCGTCGACCCGCAGGATCTCCCAGCGCAGCTTGCCGCCCGGGACGGTGCTCCGGCCGGTAAACTTCACGGCCCCCTCGGCTGCCTGGGTGCCTTCCTGCGGATCGATGATCCACACCGGCGCCACCATCCCGGCGCTGCGCGACGTCGGCGAACCGAGGCGGACCCGGTTGAACGCGACGTAATCGGTGTGCCCGTCCACCAGGATGACCACCTGGATCTGCTGCCCGGCGTCGGTCAGGCCGGCGCTGGCACCGGCGGCCGTGGCGGTGTAGACCAGCTGCTGGATGGCGCGTTCGGCCATCTCGGCGTCGACGTTGCTGTTGAACGCGTCCGCGGACACATCCACCGTGATGACATTCTTGCCGGAAATGGACGTGGCCAGCTTTTTCGGGTTCTGCCAAGGGGTGAAGAAGTCGGGATCCAGCGGTTTCTCGGACATCATCACGCGCAGGGCCCGTGTGATGGGGTTGTCCTGCTCCGAGACGTCCCGGAACTCGCGGTAGAGGAAGACATTGTTGTTGCTGCGCCCGATCCAGTAGACCGGGGCCTTGTTGGACGCCTGCGTGGATTCCAGCGGCGCGCTGGTGGCGGCGGCGCCCGCGGCGGGGCCGGGCACCGTCTGGGTGGGAGTGCCCGAGTCGGTGATTCCCGGCTGGGGCGTGGCCACGCAGCCGGACAGCGCCAGGGCGGCAGGCAGCACCAGCAGCAGGGCCCCACGGCGCGCACGCCGTCCTGCTGCCTTGACTACTTCACGCTGGCTGATGGCCGCCGTCCTTTCGCTGTGAGCCCTGAATCATGCACTGCTCCGTGCCTGCCGGGTTTGTTCCGCGGGCAGGGCGCCGGCCGCGCCGGGTTGCCCGCCCTCCGTCGGGGAACGGCAGCGTCGGGCCCGGCAAGGCCAAATCCAGCATTACACAGCGCCGGGGCGCTCCGGGCGGGTTTTCGCGCCGGCCGGCGAACTGCAACGGGAACGATATGAGGACGATATGAAGTTGATACCTAATGTCGCTGCGCCGGACCCGGGCGCCGGTCCCGGGCCGCGCTGGCGTAAGATGGAGGGACCCGCCGGAACCGGCGCTGACGGCCCGGACCGGCGTCGGCCGGCAATGGCGGGAGACCATTTCCGAACTGGAGGGGACCAGAGGCCCACGGGCCAACACCATGACTGAAGCAGCCAACGGCAAGGCCCGGATCAGCGCGGGCGAGCGCACCGCAGGGGAATTTCCCCACTCCCTCCCAGGCCTGCGGACGGAAGTGGTCCTGTTCGACAACTCCGACCAAATGGTGCAGTCCCTGGGCAGCCACGACGAAGCCCTGCGCTTCATCGAAACCCAGTTCCCCGACGTCGACTTCCATGTCCGCGGCAACGAACTCGCCATCAGCGGCCCGGCCGCCGACGTACCCCGGATCATGCGGCTGCTCAACGAAGTGCGCGGCCTCGTGGCCCGCGGCACCGTCATCACGCCGGCCGTACTGCAGCAACTGGTGTCAATGCTGCGCAGCCAGTCGCTGCAGAACCCCGTGGACGTCCTGACGCTCAACATCCTCTCCAGCCGCGGCAAGACCATCCGGCCCAAGACCCTGAACCAGAAGAACTATGTGGACGCGATCGACGCGAACACGGTGATCTTCGGGATCGGCCCGGCCGGCACGGGCAAGACCTACCTGGCCATGGCCAAGGCGGTCCAGGCGCTGCAGCAGAAGGAAGTCAACCGGATCATCCTGACCCGCCCGGCGGTGGAAGCGGGGGAGCGGCTGGGCTTCCTCCCCGGCACGCTCAGCGACAAGATCGACCCCTACCTCCGTCCGCTCTACGATGCGCTGCACGACATGATGGACCCCGAGTCGATCCCGCGGCTGATGGCCGCCGGCACCATCGAGGTGGCACCGCTGGCCTACATGCGCGGGCGCACGCTCAACGACGCCTTCATCATCCTGGACGAGGCGCAAAACACCACCCCCGAGCAGATGAAGATGTTCCTCACCCGGCTGGGCTTCGGCTCCAAAATGGTGGTCACCGGCGACGTAACCCAGGTGGACCTGCCGTTCGGCACCCGCTCCGGGCTGCGGATCGTCGAAGAGATCCTGCAGGGGATCGAGGACGTCAATTTCTCGGTGCTGGACGCCTCAGACGTCGTCCGGCACCGGCTGGTGGGCGACATCGTGAACGCCTACAGCAACTGGGACGAAATACAAAGGAACCGGGTCAAGCACTCCGTCGCCCGGGAGAACCGGGGAGAACGCGCATGAGCATCGAAGTCAACAACGAATCAGGCGTGAGCGTCGACGAGGCGGAACTGGTGGCCCTGGCCCGGTTTGTCTTCGAACGGCTCTTCATCCACCCGCAGGCGGAGCTGTCCATCCTGCTGGTCGACGAGCCCGCCATGGAGAAGCTGCACATCGAACTGATGGACGAGCCGGGGTCCACGGACGTGCTGTCCGTGCCGATGGACGAACTGACCCCGGGCACACCGGACAAGCCGACCCCGCAGGGCATGCTGGGCGACATCGCGATCTGCCCCCAGGTAGCCGAGGTGCAGGCCAAGAACGCCGGGCACTCGACCCAGGACGAGATGCTGCTGCTCACCACCCACGGCATCCTGCATCTGCTCGGCTTTGACCACGCGGAACCGGAGGAAAAGGAGGAGATGTTCGGCCTGCAGCGCGAACTGCTCTCCGGCTTCACCGGCAAGGACGCCCCGGCAGAGACGATTCAGTGACCCCACTGATCGTGGCCGGCATGGCGCTGGTCTTCCTCAGCTTTGCCGCCCTGCTGACCGCGGCCGAGGCGGCCTTCAACTACCTTCCCCGGCATGACGCCGAACAGGCGATCCTGCACAGCCGCGGCACCGCGCTGAAACGGATCATGGGCCAGCCGGTGGCGCACATGCGCGCGCTCCGGTTCTGGCGCGTCTGGTTCGAGATGGCCTCGGCGGTGGCCGTGACCGTGCTGCTGCACAGCCTGCTGGATAACGTCTGGCTCGCGGGCCTGGCGGCCACGGGCATCATGGCCCTGGTGGGCTTTGTGATCGTCGGTGTGTCCCCGCGCCAGCTCGGCCGGGTGCACTCGGCAGGACTGGTGCGGTTCTCGGCCCCGCTGATCCGCTGGCTTTGCTGGGTGCTCGGCCCCATTCCGGGGTGGCTGGTCACCGTCGGCAGCGCCGTCGCCCCAGGCGCGCCGGCGGACAACGAGGCCTTCTTCAGCGAAGAGGAGTTCCGCGAACTGGTCGAACGCGCGAGCGAATCCGACGTGATCGAGGACAACGAGGCCGAGCTGATCCAGTCCGTGTTCGACTTCGGCGACACGCTGGTCCGCTCCGTGATGGTGCCCCGGACCGACATCCTCTGCATCGACTCGGGCTCCAGCCTGCACCGGGCGATGTCGCTGTTCCTACGCTCCGGGTACTCACGGATCCCGGTCATCGGTGAGAACACGGACCAGATCCTCGGCATCGTGTACCTCAAGGACGTCGCCGCCGTGGTCCACAACTTGGCCCCGGGCGAGGAGCCGCCGCTCGTCGACGAACTGGCCCGCGAAGTCCGCTACGTGCCGGATTCGAAGCCCGTGAGCGAGCTGCTCCGGGAGCTGCAAAAGGAATCGACGCACGTCGCGATCGTGATCGACGAATACGGCGGGACCGCCGGACTGGTCACGCTGGAGGACCTGATCGAGGAGATCGTCGGCGAGATCGTGGACGAATACGACACCGAGGCGGCCGAAGCCGTGGAACTGGGCGATGGCAGCTACCGGGTCAGCGCCAAGATGAGCATCGACGACCTCGGCGAGCTCTTCGACCTCGAGCTCGACGACGACGAGGTGGACACCGTGGGCGGCCTGCTCGCGAAGGCGCTCGGCCGGGTGCCGATCGTCGGGAGCACGGTCGCCGTCGACGGCGTCACGCTCCGGGCCGACCGGCTCGAGGGCCGCCGGAACCGCGTCAGCCACATCATTGCGGCCGCAGTTCCAAAGGAAGAAACTGACCTTGAAGGCCTTCTCGACGAGGCCGAACCAACGCAACAGGGAGTTCCACGTGAGCAAGCAGAATAAGTCCGACGGCGAAGCGCCCTTCGGCGGTTACCGGGCCGGTTTCGCGGTGCTGGTGGGACGGCCCAACGCGGGCAAATCCACCCTCACCAACGCCCTGGTCGGCCAGAAGGTCGCCATAACCTCGGCCAAGCCGCAGACCACCCGCCACACCATCCGCGGCATCGTGCACCGCGAGGACTCCCAGCTGATCCTCGTCGACACCCCCGGACTGCACCGCCCGCGCACCCTGCTCGGCAAGCGCCTGAACGAACTCGTCGCCGATACCCTCGCCGAGGTCGACGCGATCGGCTTCTGCCTGCCCGCCAACGAGAAGATCGGCCCCGGGGACAAGTTCATCGCGGCGCAGCTTGCCGCCCTCGGAAACAAGCCGGTCATCGCGGTCGTGACAAAGGCCGACACGGTGGACCGCCAGGGCCTGACCGAGCAGTTGCTCGCCGTCGCCGCCCTTGGCCGCGAGGTGCTGGGCGGGGACGGCTGGAAGGACATCGTCCCGGTCTCCGCCACGGACGGCTTCCAGGTCGGCACCGTCGCGGATGTGCTGATCAGCCACATGCCGCCGTCGCCGCCGCTCTACCCGGACGGGCACCTGACCGACGAGCCCGAAGCGGTGATGATCGCCGAACTGATCCGCGAAGCCGCACTCGAGGGCGTCCGTGACGAACTTCCGCACTCCCTGGCGGTCGTGGTCGACGAGATCGTTCCGCGCGAGGGCCGCCCCGAGGACCGCCCCTTCCTGGATGTCCGGGTCAACCTGTACGTGGAGCGGCCCTCGCAGAAGGCCATCATCATCGGCAAGGGCGGCGCCAGGCTCCGGGAGGTGGGCACCACGGCGCGCAAGGCCATCGAGGCGCTTCTTGGCGCCCGGATCTACCTGGACCTGCACGTCAAGGTCGCCAAGGACTGGCAGCGCGACCCGAAGCAGCTGGTGAAACTGGGTTTCTGACCCCCAACGACGGCGGTGTGGGCGGCGTTTCGGTACACCCGCCGCACCGCCGGCCCGGACCGCGGAAGGCCGCCGCGGCCCGGCCCCGGCACGCCCATCGGGATTTTCCCAGTTTCGGACACTAAAATGGTCAGACTCCCGCTCGCTAAGGAAGGCACCACCCGTGGTTCGACCCCGTGACAACCGTGCAGACGGAACCGGCTCCCCGGTTCGGTCAAACGCCGCTGCCCGGCACACGGAAGACCCTTCCGTCGGCCTCGCCCGCCATCTGGGTGCTGGCCCGCGGACCCCGGTATGGCTGAAGGCCACCACGCTGGTCATTTCGGTCCTGCTCGTGGGGGTGATTGCCTTCGGCGCGTACTGGTTCATCCGGCTGCAGGGAAACATCACCAAGCAGGCCCTTGGCGCCGGGAACAGCCGGACCGAAGACACCGTGGACGAAGCGAAGGACCGGATGCAGATCCTGATCCTCGGGTCGGACACCCGCGACGGCAAGAACTCGCAGTATGGCAGCGCGGCCGAATCCACCGGCTACGGCCACTCGGACGTGATGATGCTGATGGACATCTCCGCGGACAACAAGCGCGTGAGCGTGATCAGCTTCCCGCGCGATTTGCTGGTCAACATTCCCAAGTGCGTGGACCAGAAAACGAAGCAGGAGTTTCCGGCCCAGAAGAATGTCATGATCAACGCGGCGATGTCTGAGGCCGGCATCGGCTGTGCCGTGGACACGGTCAACAAGATAACCGGCCTGGAGATCGACCACTTTATGATGGCCGACTTCAACTCGGTCAAGGAGCTGTCCAACACGGTGGGCGGCGTGGACGTGTGTGTCAGTGACGCCATCTACGACCCCGACTCCGGGCTCCGCCTGCCCAAGGGCACCTCCAAGGTCCAGGGCGAGCAGGCCCTTTCCTTCGTCCGGACCCGGCATGCCTTCGGGGACGGCAGCGACCTCGGCCGGATCAAGGCTCAGCAGGGTTTCCTGTCCTCCCTGGTCCGCAAGATCAAGGACGACGGCACCCTCTCGAACCCGGGCCGGATGCTTGGCATCGCGGACGCGATCACCAAGAACCTCACTATTGACGAGGGCATGGCCTCCGTCCCGACGCTGCTGACGGTCGGGAACCGGCTCAGGGACATCGACGTCAGCAAGGTGGCCTTTGTCGCCGCCCCCACCGAGCCCGCCGTGTCGGACTCCAACCGCCTGCAGCTGGCCGAACCCGCCGCTTCGCAGCTGTTCGCGGCGATGCGCAAGGACATTGACCTGACCGACCCGGCCGCGAAACCGGATGCCTCGGCCAGCGCCCCGGCCAGTACGGAACCGGCGGCCAGCCAGAGTCCCGCCGCCCCGGCCTACAACAAGGCCCTGCAGCCCGTGACCGTGGCCAACGGCACCGGCGACCCGGCACGGGCCAAGGAGCTGGTCGCCGCGCTGACCGCGGGCGGCTTCACCCAGACGGGCCAGCTCACCGCGAAGGCGGTGGCGACGACGGCGGTGTACTACGGGGCCAACTTCGCCGACGTCGCAGTGGACGTCGCCGCGCTGCTGGGCATCCCGGCCTCCCAGGTGCTCCCGGCGGCCGGCGTCACCGGCGTGCAGGTCTACGTTGGCCGCGACTATGCCGGCGCGACCCAGCAGCCGGACGCCCCGGCGACGCTGCCGCCGGACATCGTCAACCAGACAGCCGGAGACACCGTCTGCCAGCAGGCCAACCCCGCGCTGATCACCCGCTAGGAACAACACAACAAAGGCGGGCGGGGTGATGTCACCCGGCCCGCCTTTGTTGACCCTGCCAGCGGCGGCTGCCCGCTACCAGATGCTCACCCGCTCCTCAGGCGCCAGCCACATACGGTCCTGCTCCGCGGTTTCGAAGGCCGCGTGGAAAGCATCGAGGTTCTTGGCGATGTTGTTCGTGCGGAACTCGTTGGGGGAGTGCGGATCCGTGGCCAGCCGGCGGACCGCCTCCTCGCCGCGGATGACCTGGCGCCAGCATGCGGCCCAGGACGCAAAGAAGCGCTGCGCGCCGGTAAGCCCGTCAAGGACCGGCGGTTCCTGCCCGCCGAGGCTGAGCTGGTACGCCTTGTACGCGATGGTGAGGCCGCCAAGGTCGCCGATGTTCTCACCGAGCGTCAGCTTGCCGTTGACGTGGTGGCCCTCGGCTTCGGCGGGGGAGAGCGCATCGAACTGGGCCACCAGTTTGGAGGTCAGGGCCTCGAACGCGGTCCGGTCCGCCTCGGTCCACCAGTTGCGGAGCAGGCCGCTGCCGTCGTACTGGGAACCTTGGTCATCAAAACCGTGGCCGATCTCGTGGCCGATCACGGCGCCGATCCCGCCGTAGTTGACGGCGTCGTCGGCGTCGGCGGTGAAGAACGGCGGCTGCAGGATCGCGGCCGGGAACACGATCTCGTTCAGCAGCGGGTGGTAGTAGGCGTTGACGGTCTGCGGCGTCATGAGCCACTTCTCCCGGTCCACCGGTTTGCCCACCTCGTCCAGGTGCCGGTCGACGTCGGCGCTGTGGGCCCGCTCCACGTTGCCGAGGAGGTCCGCCTCGTCGATGACCACGGCGGAGTAGTCAATCCACTTGTCCGGGTAGCCGATCTTGGCCCGGAAGGAATCGAGCTTCTTCAGCGCCTCCACCTTGGTCTCTTCGCCCATCCAGGCCAGGTCCGTAATCGACCCGCGGTACGCCTCGATCAGGTTGGCCACCAGCGCGCGCATGTGCTCCTTGTGGCTTTCCGGGAAATGCCGGGCGACGTAGATCTGCCCGACTGCCTCACCCAGGGCGGCCTCGACGACGGCGACGCCGCGCTTCCAGCGGTCCCGGTTGCGCGGCGTGCCGCTCAGCGTGGTGCCGTAGAACGCGAAGTTCGCGTCCACGAAGGCGGCGGACAGGTACGGGGCGGCAGCGCTGATGACCCGCAGTGCCAGCCATTCCTGCCAGACGGCCAGCGACACCGTGCCCAGCAGGGCGGCCGTGCCCGCGAAGAAATCCGGGGTGCTCACCACGAGCTCGGCGCGCTTCTCCGGGGCGATCCCGGCGGCGTCGAACCAGACCGGGAGCAACGGGAACACCTGCGCAGCCTCCTCGGCCGACTTCAGGTTGTAGGTCTTCTGCGGGTTGCGCAGCGTGACCTTGTCCCAGTGGTGCGACGCCAGGGACGTCTCCAGCTCCACCACGCGGGCGGCAGCGCCCTCGGCGTCGGGGATGCCGGCGAGCCCGAACATGGTGCGGGCGTGGTCGCGGTAGGCCTGGACCGTCGGCGCGAACTTCTCGTCGCGGTAATAGGATTCGTCCGGCAGCCCCAGGCCGCCCTGGCCCGTGTAAAGCAGGATCCGGTCCGGGTTGCCCGCGTCCGGCGCCGGATAGATGTAGAACAGCCCGGAGACGTCGGCGCGGAACAGCCGCCCGGCGAGCCGGACCAGCTCGGCCACGGACGGGGCGGCAAAGACCTCGGCCAGCCGGGCACGGATCGGCTCCGCACCCTTGGCCTCCACCGTGTCCTCGTCCATAAAGCTGTTGTAGAGGTCCCCGATCTTGCGTTCGATGCCGGTCGCGTCCGCGCCGCGGCCGGCCGCTTCCAGGATGATCTCCTTGACCGCAAGCTCCGAGCCGTCGCGCAGCGCCGTGAAGGTGCCCTCGAGCGGCCGGTCGTCCGGGATGGGGGTGTTCTTCAGCCAGCTGCCGTTGAAGTGCCGGTAAAGGTCGTCCTGGGGGCGGACGCCGGCGTCGATGGTGGACTGGTCAATCCCGGAAAGCGGCACTGCTGCTCCTTCGAATGGGACGCTGCGCCGGGCCCTGGCACCGGTGCGGCGTCTGCATGGTGGACGTTGCGGAGGTATGGCTCCTTCATCTTACGCACCCGTGTTAGTGTGAAAATGTGCGCGCAGAACTGCTCCTTCTTAGCTGCCGCGGCGAGGCCTCAGACGCGATCTAGCGCAAGGCCAAACCTCGCTGCGGAGTTTGTGTTGCCCGGCCACCCTTTCACCAGGAACCACAGAAAAGGCCCCGATAGTAATGCGAAACGCACAGCAGCCCTCAGGAATGCCGGTCCACCGCTACGTCCCGTTCCAGGACCTGATCACCGTCGAACTGCCGGACCGCACCTGGCCGGACAAGGTCATCACCAAGGCCCCGCGCTGGTGCGCCGTCGACCTGCGTGACGGCAACCAGGCCCTGATCGACCCGATGAGCCCGGCCCGCAAGATGAAGATGTTCGAGCTGCTGGTCCGGATGGGCTACAAGGAAATCGAGGTCGGATTCCCCTCGGCCTCGCAGACCGACTTCGACTTCGTCCGCCAGCTCATCGAGGGCAACCGCATCCCGGACGACGTCACCATCCAGGTCCTGACCCAGGCCCGCGAACACCTTATCGAGCGGACCTACGAATCTCTGGTCGGCGCCAAGCAGGCCATTGTGCACCTCTACAACTCGACGTCGGTCCTGCAGCGCCGGGTCGTGTTCAACCAGGACGAGGACGGCATCCTCGACATCGCCCTGCAGGGTGCCCGGCTCTGCAAGAAATACGAGGAAACCCTCGAGGACACCCACATCACCTACGAGTACTCGCCGGAGTCCTTCACCGGCACCGAACTCGCCTACGCCGTGCGGGTCTGCAACGCGATTGCCGACGTCTTCGAGGCGTCCGCCGACCGCCAGGTGATCATCAACCTGCCGGCCACAGTCGAAATGGCCACCCCCAACGTCTATGCCGACTCCATCGAGTGGATGAGCCGCCACCTGCACCCGCGCGAGGGCATCATCCTCTCCCTGCACCCCCACAACGACCGCGGGACCGGCGTTGCGGCCGCCGAGCTGGGCTACCTGGCCGGGGCCGACCGGATCGAGGGCTGCCTGTTCGGCAACGGGGAGCGGACCGGCAACGTGGACCTGGTCACCCTGGGCCTGAACATGTTCGTCCAGGGCATCGACCCGATGATCGACTTCTCCGACATCGACGACGTCCGCCGCACCGTCGAATACTGCAACCAGCTGCCCGTCGCGGAACGCTCGCCCTACGGCGGGGACCTGGTTTTCACGGCGTTCTCCGGCTCCCACCAGGACGCCATCAAAAAGGGCCTGGAAGCCCTGGAACGGGACGCGGCCGCCGCCGGCAAGGACGTGGCCGACTACGCCTGGCAGGTCCCGTACCTGCCGGTGGACCCCAAGGACCTCGGCCGCAGCTACGAGGCCGTGATCCGGGTCAACTCGCAGTCCGGCAAGGGCGGCGTGGCCTACCTGCTCAAGAACGAGCACAACCTGGACCTGCCGCGCCGGGCGCAGATTGAGTTCTCCGGCGTGATCCAGCGCCGCACTGACCTGGTGGGCGGCGAAGTCAGCGGCGGCCAGCTGTGGCAGCTCTTCCAGGACGAGTACCTGCCCTCCGCCGCCGCCGAGACCCAGTGGGGCCGCTACGCCCTCGGCGCGGTCAGCACCGAATCGGACGAAGACGGCACCATGACCCTGACCGCCGCGCTCAAGGTGGACGGCAAGCCGCTGCGCCGCACCGGGACCGGCAACGGCCCGATCGCGGCGCTGCTGAGCATCCTTCGTGAGGACGGCGTGGACGTCCGCGTGCTGGACTACAGCGAGCACGCCCTCTCCGAAGGCGGCAGCGCCCAGGCCGCGGCCTACGTCGAATGCGCCGTGGGGGAGCGGGTGCTGTGGGGAGTCGGGATCGACGCCAACACCTCCATGGCCTCGCTCAAGGCCGTCATCTCCGCCGTCAACCGGGCCATCCGGGACGCCCGCGCCTAGCAGCCGCAGTCGCCGTGCCGCCGGTTGCTCCGGCGGCGCGGGGCGGCGTCCCGGCAGGGCCGCATTTCCAATGGCAGTGTTTCCCCGAACTCAGTGCGAAGATTAACTGTGGCCCAACCCTCCTCCTTTGCTGCGCGCGCGTACCGCGACGACGCCGTTGTGCTGCGCACCCACAAGCTCGGCGAAGCGGACCGCATCATCACCCTGCTGACCAAGCACCACGGCCAGGTCCGGGCCGTCGCCAAGGGTGTCCGCCGGACCAGCAGCCGCTTCGGCGCCAGGCTGGAACCGTTTATGGTCGCGGACCTGCAGCTGATCTCCGGGCGTACCCTGGACGTGGTCACGCAGGCCGTCGCCAAGGGCGCTTACGGCTCCAGCATCGCCGCCGACTACGGCCGCTACACCGTGGCAGCCGCGATGACCGAGACGGCGGAGAAGCTCACCGACGTCGACGGCGAGGCCGGCACCGCCCAATACAACCTGCTGGTCGGCGCGCTGGCGTCGCTGAGCCGCGGCGACCACGCCCCCGAGCTCATCCTGGATTCCTACCTGCTCCGCGCCCTGTCCACCGGCGGCTGGGCACCCAGCTTCACCGACTGCGCCCGCTGCGGCGCGCCGGGGCCGCACACCGCCTTTTCCGCCGCGCTCGGCGGCATGGTCTGCGGGGAGTGCCGGCCGCCGGGATCCCCCGCGCCTGCCTCGGAGACGGTACTGCTGCTGGGGGCGCTGCTGACCGGCAACTGGACGGCGGCGGACGCCTCCGCGCCTGTCCACCGCCGGGAAGCCGCCGGCCTGGTGGCAAGCTACCTGCAGTGGCATCTGGAACGCGTCCTGAAATCCCTCAAACATGTGGAGCGAACATAACCGTGGCCCTCGGCAAGAGCAATCCAGGAAAGAAGAAGGATCCGGTCCGCCGGCGCACCGCCGAGGTGGTGGCCCCCTACCCGCACCCCTCCGGTGCCCTGCCGCCCGCCATCCCCGCGGAGTTTATTCCAAAGCACGTCGCGATCGTGATGGACGGCAACGGCCGCTGGGCGAACCAGCGCGGCCTGCCCCGGATCGAGGGCCACAAGGCGGGGGAGCCGGCCTTGCTGGACGTGATGGCCGGGGCCATCGAACTGGGCATCGAGCATGTCAGTGTTTACGCGTTTTCCACCGAGAACTGGCGCCGCTCGCCCGAGGAGGTGCGCTTCCTGATGGGATTTAACAAAGACGTGCTGCGTCGTCAGCGGAACCAGCTCGACGAGTGGGGCGTGCGGATCCGCTGGTCCGGGCGGCGGCCCAAGCTCTGGGGCTCGGTGATCCGGGAACTTGAGGAGGCCGAGGTGTACACCCGGGGCAACAGCACCTGCACACTGAACATGTGTGTTAATTACGGTGGACGGGCAGAGATCGCCGACGCCGTCTCCGCGATCGCCGAGGAAGTCGCCGCCGGCCGGCTCAAGCCCGGCGCCATCACCGAACGAACCATCCAGAAGTACCTGGACGAACCCGACCTGCCCGACGTCGACCTGTTCCTGCGCAGCTCCGGCGAGCAGCGCCTCTCCAACTTCATGCTCTGGCAGTCCGCTTACGCCGAGTTCGTCTTCCTCGACACGCTGTGGCCGGACGTGGACCGGCGGACCCTCTGGGACGCCGTCGAAATCTATGCCCAGCGGGACCGCCGCTACGGAGGCGCGGTCGACGCGGCCGCCCCGGTGCGCCCCGCCTGACCCGCCCTAGGTGCCGGCGGCGTCGTCCGTGACGTAGGCCCGGATCCAGCGGGCGAGCCGGGCATAGGCGTCGGCCCGGACCCGCGGCGCCGAGAGGAACACGTCGTGCAGGGCGCCGTCGATCCGTTCCAGGGTCACGGTGCGGCCCAGGCTGAGGGCGCGTAGGGCGATCGTGTTCACGTCCAGGACCGCGTCGGTGCGCCGCATTGACTCCTTCCAGAACATGCCGTTGGCGCTGGCGCCGGAGATCAGCACCAGGATCGGCACGTCGATGTTCAGCCCCCGGGCCACCCGGGACTGGCCGGCGAGCACCGCGCTGAGCCAGCCGGCGCGCACCGGAAAGGCCCGGGGCGGCCGGTAGTTGTCATCCAGGACCCATTCGCCCTCCGCGGCGCTGCTGATGCTGCGCCAGTAGAATGCCCGTTCGGGCAGCCGGATCACGGACTCGGGCCGGAAGCGGGCCAGCGGCTCCACCATGGTCCGGGCGGCGCGGCGCACCGCAGGGCTGCCGTGCATTTCGAGCCAGGGGCTGTCGAGGACCAGTTGGGCCGCACGGCCCGGGTGCCGGCTCGTCCAGAGCGCCGCGATCAGCCCGCCGGTGGAGTGCCCCATCAGGGTCACCGGCGGGGGAGCCGCGCCCTTGGGCGCGAGGGAGCCGATGATGTCGATCGCCGCGGTGATCTCGGCGTCGTAGTCGGCCAGGTCCGCGACGTAGCCGCCGTGGGCGCCCGGCCGGAGGCTCCGGCCGTGGTTGTGCATATCCAGTGCGAAAAACGTGAAGCCCTGGCCGGTCCAGAACTCCGCGAGTTCCTCATTGAAGAAGTAGTCGCTCCAGCCATGCAGGAACAGCACCGCCCGCCGCGGGGCGATGCCGGCCCCGGAGGCCGGGATGTGCCGGATCAGCGTGGCGGTGCGCTCCACCCCGTCCGGTCCCACCGACTGGAAGGGGCACGCCGCGAAGTCCTCGCCCAGGATGTCCCTCTGCCAGTCCATCTGATCCTCCCGGTCTGCCCGTTAGAGGGCGGCGGCCGCGGCGCGGCCCGCCGCTCGGCCGGAGAACAGGCACCCGCCCAGGAAGGTGCCCTCCAGGGCGCGGTAGCCGTGGATGCCGCCGCCGCCAAAGCCGGCCGCCTCGCCGGCGGCGTAGAGCCCGGCCACCGGGCGGCCGGCGCCGTCCAGGACCCGCGAGTGCAGATCCGTCTGGATCCCGCCGAGGCTCTTGCGGGTGAGGACGGAGAGCCGGACCGCCAGCAGCGGCCCGTGCCGGGGATCGAGCATCCGGTGCGGCGGCGCCACCCGCATGACCTTGTCCGTGGTGAAGCGCCGGGCGGCGCGGATCGCCGCGAGCTGCGGGTCCTTGCCCAGCCCGCTCGTGAACTGCCGGTCCCGGGACCTGATCAGCCGGTCCAGTTCCGCGGCATCGATGAGCGGGGCGCCGGTGAGGGTGTTCATCTTCCCGGCCAGCTCCGCGGGGCTGCCGGCCTGCAGGAAGTCCACGCCCCGGTCCAGGAAGCGCTGCAGCGGGCTGTCGCCGGCCGGTTTGAGGCGGGAGGCGAGTAGCCGGAGGTCCTTGCCGGTCAGATCCGGGTTCTGTTCGGAGCCGGAGAGCGCGAACTCTTTCATGGCGATGGTCTTGTTCAGCACGAACCAGGAATGGGTGTGCCCGGTGCCGAGGATGTGCCGGAGCGCGCCGAGCGAGTCGAAGCCCGGGAACAGCGGTGCCGGGAGCATCCGGCCCGTGGCGTCGAGCCAGAGCGCGGAGGGGCCGGGCAGGATCCGAATGCCGTGCTGCGGCCAGACCGGGGAGTGGTTGTGGATGCCTTCCGGGTAGTGCCACATCCGGTCGCCGTTGATCAGCCGGCCACCGGCGCGGTCCACGGCGGCCAGGAAGTCGCCGTCCACCGAGGCCGGCACACCGCTGAGCATCGACACCGGCGCCCCGCCGCCGGGCCATTGCCGCCGGACCGCGCCGTGGTTCCCGCCGATGCCGCCGCTGGTGACGACGACGGCGCCGGCGGCGGCCTCGAAGGCCCCGGTGACCGTGCGGGAAGACTGTTCGCCACGGGCGGCGGGGCTGGGTGCCAGGACCTCGCCGCGGACCCCGCTGAGCCGGCCCGCCGTCGTCGTCAGTTCGGTGGCGCGGTGCCGGAAGTGGAAGGTGACCCGTCCGGCAGCCACACCCTCGCGGAGCTTGGCGAGGAAGGGCGCGACCAGCGCCGGGCCGGTGCCCCAGGCGACGTGGAAGCGCGGCACGGTGTTGCCGTGGCCGTCCGGGCCGTAGCCCCCGCGCTCGGCCCACTGCACCAGCGGGAACAGCCCGACGCCCAGGGAGGCGAGCCAGGCGCGCTTTTCGCCGGCCGCGAAGTCCACGTACGCCTCCGCCCACTGCCGGGCCAGGGCGTCCTCGGGCCGGTCGAAGGCGGCGGAGGCGAGCCAGTCGGCCAGGGCCAGCCCGGCGCTGTCGCGGACGCCCAGCCGCCGCTGCTCCGGGGTGTTGACCAGGAAGAGGCCGCCAAAGGACCAGTGGGCCTGGCCGCCCGCCGAGGCCTCGGGTTCCTGGTCCAGGACCGCTACCCGCCGGCCCGCCCCATAGGCTTCGGCCGCGGCCACCAAGCCGGCGAGCCCGGCGCCGACCACCACCACGTCGGCTTTGATCGGTGCCCCGGGGGAGTGCGCCCGGCCGTGGCTGTGGACTGCATCATCGCTGGTCATGGCTTCATGCTAGCGCCCGGCGGGCCCAGGTTTTGGCTGCTTCCGGTGCGGGTTTGGGCCGGCCCGGGTGCCGGCATTTTGGTTTGCGCGGCCGGAACCGGAAAACTAGGGGGCATGCGCGTATATCCCACCTTCTTCCGGCTCGCCTTCTCCTGGATGGACGCCGAGCGCGCCCACAAGATCGGTTTCCGGGGCATCCGGCTGGCCAACCGCTGCGGCGCCGGCCGGGTGTTGCAGCGGATCACCGCCCCGGCGGCGTCGCTGCGGACCGAGGCTTTCGGCCTGACCTTCCCCTCGCCGTTCGGGCTGGCCGCGGGCTTTGACAAGGAAGGCCACGGCATCGAGGCGCTGACCGACCTGGGCTTCGGCCACGTCGAGGTCGGCACCATCACGGGACAAGCGCAGCCCGGCAACCCGGCCCCGCGGCTTTTCCGCCTCATCGAGGACCGGGCCGTGATCAACCGGATGGGGTTCAACAACGACGGCGCCGCCGCCGTCGCACCCCGGCTGCGCTCCGCCCGCGCCGCGCTGCAGCGCCGCTACCCCGGTGTCCGCCCGGTAATCGGCGTCAACATCGGCAAGAGCAAGGTGGTGGAGCTCGAGGACGCGGTGGCAGACTACCTGGTCAGCGCCCGCAGCCTGGCCCCCGCCGCCGACTACCTGGTGGTCAACGTGAGCTCGCCGAACACCCCGGGGCTGCGCCTGCTGCAGGACGTTGACACCCTTCGGCCGCTGCTGACCGCGGTGGGGGAAGCCGCCGACACCGCCGCGGGCCGCCACGTGCCGCTGCTGGTGAAGATCGCACCGGACCTCAGCGACGAGGACGTCGACGACGTCGCCCGGCTGGCGCTCGATCTTAAGCTGGACGGCATCATCGCCACCAACACCACCATCGGACGTTCCGGGCTGGTCTCCAGCCCGGAACAGATCGAGGCGTGCGGCGCCGGCGGACTCTCCGGCGCGCCGCTGAAACAGCGCTCCCTCGAGGTGCTGTCCCGGCTCAAGGCCGCAACCGGCGGCGCCGTCACCCTCGTCTCGGTGGGCGGCGTCGAGACCGCGCAGGACGTCCAGCAGCGCCTCGACGCCGGCGCCACCCTGGTGCAGGGCTACACCGCGTTCCTCTACGAGGGCCCGTTCTGGGCGGCGCGGCTCAACCGGCTGCTCGCCAAGCACCCGTCCCGGCGGTAGGCCGCGCGGCGGCGCACGCGCCACTCAGCCGGGGCACCTTGCCGCTGCCAACGAAAGAGCCCCCGGCAGTCCAGCTGCCGGGGGCTCGTCGTGTTGGAGGCGTGAATCAGGCGGGGAAGTCGCCGCGCTTGACCTGGGGCTTGGGCAGCCGCAGGCGGCGGAACTGCAGGGAGCGCATGGAACCGTACCAGACGGTGCCGCGCTCAACGTCGACGAACTTCTCCGTGAGGCGCTTCTTGAGCTTGCGGGACAGGATGAAGACGTCGACGAAGACGGCCAGGAACATCACCCAGAAACCGCCGAGGACATAGATCATCTGTTCGCTGCTCGCCGGGACCAGCAGGGAGATGATGACAAAGACGAGGGCGCCGAACATCAGGTACTCGCCGAGACTGAAACGTGCATCGACGTAGTCGCGGGCGAAGCGCTTCTGCGGGCCCTTGTCGCGCAGCGGCAGGAACTTCTCGTCGCCGGTGTCCATGGCCTGGCGCATTTTGAGGCGCTGCTCCGCGACGGCGGTGCGCTCGGCGGCGCGGGAGGCCTTGCGGTCCTCCGGAACCAGCGGCCGCTTGCGGGCGGCCACCTGGGCGCTGCGCTTGGGCGTGGGCGCGCCCTTGCCGATGGCGGCGTCCCGGGCTGCTGCCTCGGCCACCTGCTGGTCAACTACGTCCTGCGCCGCGGGCGCTTCTTTTCTACGTCCAAACACCCCTACAGAATACCCTGCCGAACACCGCGCCAGACCCAGTCCGCGGCCCCGTGGCGCTGTTTGTCGTGATGCCTGACACGGGTAGTGTTTTGGCCATGACTTCAGAACCCGCGGGGATCCCGCAGCCCTCAGCCGGCGGCTCCATCGATGCCGCCGCCCTCCGCCAGGCCGTCACAGAATCCTTCGACGCCACCGTCGAACAGTTGAAGGCGCTCGTGGCGATCCCTGGCATCGCCTGGCCCAGTTTCGACCCCGCCCCGCTGAACGCCAGCGCCGAGGCCGTCGCCGACCTCGTCCGCGCCAGCGGTTTCGAGGACGTCCGGATCCTGCGCTGCGACAAGGAGGACGGCACCCCCGGCGGCCCGGCCGTCGTCGCCCGCCGCCCGGCCGCGGCCGGCAAGCCCACCATCCTGCTCTACGCCCACCATGACGTGCAGCCCACCGGCGACCTGGCGCTCTGGGAGACCGAGCCGTTCACCGCCGTCGAACGCGACGGCCGCCTCTACGGCCGCGGCGCCGCGGATGACAAGGCCGGCATCCTGGCCCACGTCGCCGCCTACTCCGCCGTGACCCGGGTGCTCGGCGACGAGCTCGGCCTCGGCGTGACCTTCTTCTTCGAAGGCGAGGAGGAAGCAGGCTCACCCACCTTCCGGGCCTTCCTGGAAACCCACCAGGAACTGCTGCGATCCGACGTCATTGTCGTCGCCGATTCCTCTAACTGGAAGGTCGGCATCCCGGCGCTCACCACCAGCCTGCGCGGCCTGGTGGACGGCACCATCGAGGTCAAGGTGCTGGACCACGCCGTCCACTCCGGCATGTTCGGTGGACCCGTCCTGGACGCCCCCACGCTGCTGGCGCGGCTGATTGCCACCCTGCACGACGACGAGGGCAGCGTGGCGATCGAGGGCCTCGTCAGCCGCGACGACGTCGCCGTCGACCTCACCGAGGAGGAGTACCGCAACGACGCCTCCGTGCTCGACGGCGTCAAGCTCGCCGGCACCGGTTCGATCGCCTCGCGCATGTGGACCAAGCCGGCGCTGTCCATCATCGGCTTTGATGCCCCCGCGGTGGACGTCGCCTCCAACACCCTGCTGCCGCGCGCCCGCGCCAAATTCAGCCTGCGCCTCGCCCCGGGCCAGGACCCGGCCGAAGCCATGGAGGCCGTTCGGCGGCACGTTGAGGCGAACGCGCCGTTTGGCGCCGAGGTGGTGTTCACCCCGGGGGAGAGCGGCAACGCCTTCCTCACGGACACCAGCTCCACCGCCGCCAGCATGGCGATGTGGGCGCTCGGCGAGGCCTGGGGCGTGCCCGCGGTGGAGACTGGGATCGGCGGCTCGATTCCGTTCATCGCCGACCTGACCGAGCTGTACCCGGACGTGCAGATCCTGGTCACCGGTGTGGAGGATCCCGATTCGCGGGCGCACAGCGCCAACGAGTCGCTGCACCTGGACGACTTCCGCAACGCGATCATTGCCGAGGCGCTCCTGCTGGCCCGGCTGAACGCCGAGGGACTGGCCTGAAGTCCTGCCCTGAGGTCCTGTCCAGGCAGGCCCGCGGGTCCGCGCTTCCGGGGAACATCCGGCCGGCTCTGAGGGTTACGTCAGGAGTTAGAGCTACACGTCTGATCGACGTAGCATGTAGCTATAGCCCATACCGTTTAAGTAGGGGCGGGCACCGCGCAGGCGGAGCCGCCACGACCGTCGTAAGAAGGTAGGCCATGAGCACTACAACCAATGAAAACAGCGCCGACACCACCGTCCAGGCGGACCAGGAACTGGCCAGCCACGAGGTCCAGCTGACCGACGTCGCCGCCGGCAAGGTCCGCAGCCTGCTGGAACAGGAAGGCCGCACCGACCTTCGCCTCCGTGTTGCCGTGCAGCCGGGCGGTTGCTCCGGGCTGATCTACCAGCTCTACTTCGACGAGCGGCTCCTCGAGGGTGACGCCGTCCGCGACTACGACGGCGTCGAGGTCGTCGTCGACAAGATGAGCGTGCCGTACCTGAGCGGCGCCAGCATCGACTTCGAGGACACCATCTCGAAGCAGGGCTTCACGATCGACAACCCGAATGCGGGCGGATCCTGCGCCTGCGGGGACTCCTTCCACTAAGGGCTAAGGCCGGGCATTGAGCCCGGCCTTAGTGCCGTCCGGGGAGCGGTCGGCGGAAGCGCTCAAAACGCCTCCGACGCACGGTGCGGACATGTGGGCGAAAACTCGCGGGGAGCGGTAAGCTCTACACCGAGTAGTAAAACTTTTAGTGTGCCCGGAACGCCATCGGCGGCCGGGCGACAGCAACAAGTAGGAAGGGCCGTCTGTGAGTTCGCAGAACCGAACCGGCAGCCGACGCAAACAGATCACTACGATCACTGGCTTGGCACTAGCCGGCGCGTTGGCTTTGACTGGATGTTCACCAGAGGTACAGAAAGGGTGGCTGCCCACTGAGCGTGGCACCACCAACCACACTGACCGCATCATGGACCTCTGGGTCAACTCATGGATTGCCGCGCTGGTCGTCGGCATCATCACCTGGGGTTTGATGATCTGGTGCATCGTCGCTTACCGGCGTCGCAAGGGCACCGTGGGTTTCCCCCGCCAGAACAGCTTCAACCTCCCGCTTGAGGTCTTCTACCTGACGATCCCGCTCTTTATGGTCCTGGTGTTCTTCTACTTCACCGACCGCGACCAGCAGGCCATCGACAACCGGGACCAGCCGGCCGACGTCGTCGTAGACGTCCGCGGCAAGCAGTGGGCCTGGGACTTCAACTACAAGAAGGGCGACGTCGTCACCGGCGACGTCCACGAGGCCGGCGTCCAGGCGCACCTCACCGGCAACGAGGTGGACAAGGAAAAGCTGCCCACCCTGTACCTGCCGGTCAACAAGTCGGTTGACCTCGAGCTCAACGCCCGCGACGTCATCCACTCCTTCTGGGTTCCCGCCTTCCTGCAGAAGCGCGACATGATCCCGGGCAAGACCAACTACATCCGGTTCACCCCCACCAAAGAGGGAACCTACGACGGCAAGTGCGCCGAACTCTGTGGTGAGTACCACTCCGAAATGCTGTTCCGTGTGAAGGTCGTCTCCGACTCGGAGTTCAAGGCCCACCTGGACAAGCTCCGCCAGGACGGCAACACCGGACTGCTCGGCGAAGAGTACGACCGCAACCCGGCCCCGACCGAGAACAAGTAAGGGGAGCGCGAAGTGGCAACGACCTACTCTCAGCCCTCAGGGATCCTTGAGGCTCCCGTAGTACCGAAATCCAAGGGGCGCATCGTCGTCAACTGGATTACCTCCACCGACCACAAGACCATCGGGTACATGTACCTGATCGCGTCCTTCGTGTTTTTCTGCTTCGGCGGCGTGATGGCGCTGCTGATCCGCGCCGAACTGTTCGAGCCCGGCATGCAGATCCTGCAGACCAAAGAGCAGTACAACCAGCTCTTCACCATGCACGGCACCGTGATGCTCCTGATGTTCGCGACGCCGCTGTTCGCCGGCTTCGCCAACGTCATCATGCCGCTGCAGATCGGCGCCCCCGACGTCGCCTTCCCGCGGCTTAACGCGCTGGCCTTCTGGTTCTTCCTGTTCGGCTCCACCATCGCCGTCTCCGGCTTCATCACCCCGCAGGGTGCCGCGTCGTTCGGCTGGTTCGCGTACGCGCCGCTGTCCAACACGACCTTCAGCCCCGGTGTGGGCGGTGACCTCTGGGTCTTCGGCCTGGCGCTCTCCGGCTTCGGCACCATCCTCGGTGCGGTCAACTTCATCACCACCATCATCTGCATGCGCGCCCCCGGCATGACGATGTGGCGCATGCCGATCTTCACCTGGAACACCCTGGTCACCGCCATCCTGGTGCTCATGGCCTTCCCGCCGCTGGCCGCCGCGCTCTTCGCCCTCGGCGCGGACCGCCGCTTCGGCGCCCACATCTTCGACCCGGAAAACGGCGGTGCCGTCCTCTGGCAGCACCTGTTCTGGTTCTTCGGTCACCCCGAGGTGTACATCATCGCGTTGCCGTTCTTCGGCATCGTCTCCGAGATCTTCCCGGTCTTCAGCCGCAAACCGATCTTCGGCTACAAGGGCCTCGTCTACGCCACGATCTCCATTGCGGCGTTGTCCGTGACCGTGTGGGCCCACCACATGTACGTCACCGGCTCGGTCCTGCTGCCGTTCTTCTCCTTCATGACGATGCTGATCGCGGTTCCCACCGGCGTGAAGTTCTTCAACTGGATCGGCACCATGTGGCGGGGTTCCATCACCTTCGAAACCCCGATGCTCTGGAGCATCGGTTTCCTGGCAACCTTCCTCTTCGGCGGCCTGACCGGCATCATCCTGGCCTCCCCGCCGCTGGACTTCCACGTTTCCGACTCCTACTTCGTGGTGGCGCACTTCCACTACGTGGTCTTCGGCACCGTGGTGTTCGCAATGTTCGCCGGCTTCTACTTCTGGTGGCCGAAGTGGACCGGCAAGATGCTCAACGAGCGCCTCGGCAAGATCCACTTCTGGATGCTTTTCCTGGGCTTCCATGGCACCTTCCTCATCCAGCACTGGCTCGGCGTCGAGGGCATGCCCCGCCGCTACGCGGACTACATGCCGCAGGACAACTTCACCTGGATGAACCAGTTCTCGACCTACGCCTCCTTCCTGCTGGGCGCCTCGCTGATCCCGTTCTTCTGGAACGTCTACATCACCTGGCGCAGCAACGAACGGGTTACGGTCGATGACCCCTGGGGCTTCGGCGCGTCGCTCGAATGGGCGACGTCCTGCCCGCCGCCGCGGCACAACTTCACCTCGCTGCCGCGGATCCGCTCGGAGCGTCCTGCCCTGGACCTGCACCACCCGGAACTCTCCCAGTCATACACCGTCGACGCTCCTGCCCCGGCAGCGGCAGCGCTCGGTAACGCCGACCAGAAGGATCAAGCCCTGTGAAAATCGAATCAAGGATTTTTGGATTCGGCGTCTTCTTCTTCATCCCGGTCTCGGTAATCTACGGCTTCCTGACCGGCTGGACGGAATGGGTCGGCATCCTCGGCGTCCTGCTGCTGGGCGGTCTTGCCGGCATGATCGGCGCCTACCTGGGCTTCACCGGCAAGCGTGTCGGCATGCGCCCGGAGGACCGCAGCGACGCTGAGATCCACGAAGGCGCCGGCGAGCAGGGCCACTTCAGCCCCTGGAGCTGGTGGCCGCTGGTCCTCGGCCTGTCTTGCGCCGGCGGGTTCCTCGGCCTGGCCGTGGGCTTCTGGATCACGTTCATCGCCGGCGGCCTCGCCGTCGTCGCACTGATCGGCTGGGTTTACGAATACAGCCGCGGTGACCACGCGCACTAGCGGCTACCGCTGATACAAACGACGTCGGGCCCCACCTTGTGGTGGGGCCCGACGTCGTTTGCGTTGGGTTAGGGCCTGAAGCCGCCGGTCAGCGTGCCTGGGACTCCAGCAGGATGCAGAGCTCGGCTAGGATTCGTTCGGCGTCGTCGACGCTGGACCCGGCCGGGACGGCCTCGGCCCGGACCGCCAGCTCTACCTCGCAGCCGCAGGGGAAATCCTCCGTCATGACCTCGAGGAGCGAGCGGGCGTCGACGCCGGGCCGTCCGTCCCGGCTGATCGTGACCGGCAGGCCGCTCTGCGTCACGGCGCGGACAAAGACCGCCGCCGGGCGGGCGTGCAATCCGATCGAGGCCTGGACGACCGCCTTGCGTACTGGCAACGGAAACTCCTTCAACTGGGGAACATGTCCAGCGTAGCCGGGGGAGAGGGCCCCTGCGAACCGGGTCCTGCAGTGGTCTAGACCTGCCCGGAAAGTACCCTAGGCTTAAGGTATGAACGTTTTCAGCAGGGTCCGCCGTGGGCTCTAACGCGGCCCGGATGGCCGGCGAGATCGACCGGCACAGCGGCGTCCCCATCTACGTCCAGCTCCGCGAGATCCTCCGCGCGCACATTGCCAGCTCCTGCCCACCGGGCTCCGCCCTTCCCTCCGAACGGGACCTCTCCGAGCGGTTCGGCCTCGCCCGGATGACGGTGCGCCAGGCGATCGATGCCCTGGTGGGTGAGGAAGTGATCGAACGCGTCGTCGGCCTCGGCACGTTTGTGCGTAAACCGAAACTGGACCTGCAGGTCAAACTCACCTCCTACAGCGAGGAGATGCAGCGCCGCGGCATGGTCCCGGCCGCCAAGGTGCTCAGCTTCGAACAGATCAACGCCAGCGCCTTCCTGGCCCGCGAGCTGCAGCTCGAGGAGGGGACGCCGCTGGTGCGCTTCCGGCGCCTCCTGCTGGCGGACAACGAGCCGATGAGCGTCGACGAGAACTTCATCCCCGCGCACCGTGTGCCGGGGCTGCTCGACGGGGAGCCGCCGACGTCGCTCTACAACGTGCTGAGCGAACGCTACGGGCTGGTGATGGAGTGGGGCGAGGACATGATTGAGGCGACGGCGGCGTCACCGTCGACGGCCCGGCTGCTCAACGTCGAGGTGGGCTCGCCGTTGCTGAAGATCCAGCGGCACGCCTTCGTCGCCAGGGCCATGGTTGACTACTCCGTCTCCTACTACCGGGCCGACCGGTACAAGCTCTGGGTGCCCCTGCAGCGGCCCGGTGTGCGCCCCACCCGCAACTACGCCACCGGCTACCGCGCCTGACCAGCAACGCGGGGTCACTCCGCGCCCATGTTGACCCTCGGGATGGGCGCGGAGTGACCCCGCGTTGCTGTCTGCCGGTGCCCGGGGGGACGCAGAAAGGCCCGGTCCGATTGGACCGGGCCTTTCTGTTGCCTAGTGCCGGAGGCTAGTGGCTGAGGCTCTTCTGCTCCGCAGCCGGGGCAACAGCCTCGTGCTCACCGTGGTGGCCGTGGGCCGCCGCGAGCTCGGCCGGGGTTGCCGGGGCAACCCGGTCCTCGAAGAACCAATTGGAGAGCAGCGCGCGGCGCTTTTCCTTGCGGTCCACGATGCCGTGGCTGTTGGGCTCGGCCGGGAGCGGCGACGGGGATTCGAAGCCGACCAGCTTGTAGCGCTTGTATTCATCCAGCGGCGCGTGGACCTCGATGAACTCGCCGTGCGGCAGGCGCACGATGCGGCCGGTTTCGCGGCCGTGGAGGGCGATTTCGCGGTCCTTGCGCTGCAGTGCCAGGGCGACGCGCTTCGTGACGATGAACGCGATGACCGGGCCGATGAAGAACAGTGCGCGCAGCCAGTAGGTGACGTCGTTCAGGGCCACGTGGAAGTGCGTGGCGATGAGGTCGGAACCTGCTGCTGCCCACATCACGCAGTACCAGACGAAGCCGGCCATGCCGATCGCCGTACGGGTCGGCGCGTTGCGGGGACGGTCCAGCACGTGGTGCTCGCGGTCGTCCTTGGTGATCCAGCGTTCGATCCACGGGTAGGTGAACATTACGGTGAACAGGATGCCCGCCGGGACCAGGGCCGGCAGCAGCACGTTGAAGGTGAAGACGTGGCCGAACCAGACCTGCTCGACGTGCCAGTTACCGAAGGTGCCCGGCATCAGGCGCAGGGCGCCGTCAACAAAGCCGATGTACCAGTCAGGCTGGGTACCGGCGGAGACGGGGGAGGGGTCGTACGGACCGTAGTTCCAGATCGGGTTGATCGTGAAGAAACCGGCCATCAGGGCGATGACACCGAAGACGATGAAGAAGAAGCCGCCGGCCTTCGCCGCGTAGACCGGGCCGAGGGGGTAGCCGACGACGTTGCCGTCGTTGCGTCCCGGGCCGGGGTACTGGGTGTGCTTGTGCACGACGACCATAAAGAGGTGTACGGCGATCATCAGGAGGATCAGCGCGGGAACCAGCAGGATGTGGAGCATGTACAGGCGGCCGATGATGGCGGTGCCGGGGAATTCTCCGCCGAAGAGGAAGAACGAGATGTACGTGCCGATCACCGGGATGGACTTGATCACGCCGTCGATGATGCGCAGGCCGTTGCCGGAGAGCAGGTCATCGGGGAGGGAGTAGCCGGTGAAGCCGGCGGCCATGGCCAGGATGAGCAGGACGCTGCCCACCACCCAGTTCATTTCGCGGGGCTTGCGGAAGGCGCCGGTGAAGAAAACGCGCAGCATGTGCACGGACACCGAGGCCACGAACAGCAGGGCCGACCAGTGGTGGACCTGGCGCATGAACAGTCCGCCGCGGACATCGAAGGAGATGTTCAGCGAGGAGTTGTAAGCAACCGACATCTCGACGTTCTTCAGCGGCAGGTAAGAACCCTGGTAGTGGGTTTCCGCCATCGACGGGTCGAAGAAGAAGGTCAGGAACGTGCCGGAGAGCAGCAGGATCACGAAGGAGTACAGCGCGACTTCGCCGAACATAAAGGACCAGTGGTCCGGGAAGACCTTGCGGCCGAATTCCCGGAGCATTCCGGAACCGCCCACGCGCTGGTCAACAAAATCGGTAATGCGGCCGCCCTTGGTCTTGGCGACAAAGGTGGGGGTGTCAGCTGTTGATGTTGCGCTCATGCTCATCACGCTCCCAGTAGCTAGGTCCGACAGGTTCTTTGAAGTCGCTCGTGGCGTAGAGGTAACCCTCGTCGTCGACGGCGATGGGCAGCTGCGGGAGCGGCCGGCTGGCCGGGCCAAAGATAACCTTGCATTCCTGGGTCAGGTCGAAGGTGGACTGGTGGCACGGGCAGAGCAGGTGGTGGGTCTGCTGCTCGTACAGGGCAACAGGGCAACCAACGTGGGTGCAGATCTTGGAGTACGCAACGATGCCGTTGTAGCTCCAGTCCTCGCGGCCCGGGGAGGGCTTGAGGGATTCCGGGTTGAGGCGCATCAGCAGGACGACGGACTTCGCCTTTTCGTTCAGCTTGCCCTCGTGGAGCTCGTTGAGGCCTTCCGGGATGACGTGGAACGCCGAGCCGATGGTGACGTCCGAGGCCTTGATGGGGGTGCCATCCGGGTCGCGGGTAAGGCGCTTGGTCTTGCCGTCCACCGGGGCCCACATGGTGTGCGCCAGTTTGTTGTCCGGACGCGGACCCAGGTCACCGAAGACGGCCAGGGCCGGCAGCGGAGCCAGCGCGACGGCGCCCAGCAGGGTGTTGCGGATCAGCGGGCGGCGCTTGATGCCGGTCTCCTCGACGATGTCGTCGACGATCCGGACGGCGGCCAGACGGTCCTCCTCGGTGCGGATGGCGTGGCGCTCTTCCGACACTTCGTGGTCCGGCATAAGGGCCTTGGCCCAGTGCACGATGCCGGTGCCGATACCGAGCATGGCAAAGGCGGTGCCGATGCCCAGCAAGGTGTTCTGCAGCCGGATGGTGGCGATCGAGGAGTCAGCTCCAAGATCGATGGCGAAGTACGCCACCAGGAATATCAGGGTGCCAACGACCGAGGCGCCGAACAGGATGGCCACCTGCCGTTCCGCTCGCTTGGCGGCCCTCGGGTCCGTGTCAGCCAGGCGCAAACGATGCGGGGGAATTCCAGGATCCTGGAACTTCTCCACCTCATTCTGACCAGCCGTAGCTACGGTGCCCGAGTGGCTCGGACTGCCGTCACTATGGTTGCCCATAATTCGCCTCATCCTTCTCTCGTCTCGGCCAATGCCGAGTTAGTTTTCAATTCAAACTGCTGAGTGATCAGCAGAAACTTCTTACGGGTGCCGCGGGGCGCCTAGGACGTCCGCGAAGTCAGCCAGATCGTGAAGGCGATGATGACGCCCAGTCCGGCGATCCAAACAAACAGGCCTTCGGAGACCGGGCCGAGTGCGCCCAGGTCGTTGCCGCCGGGGGAGCCGTTGGCTTCGATCTGCTTCAGGAAGGTGATGATGTCGCGCTTGCCTTCGGGGGTGACGTTCGCGTCGGAGAAGACGGGCATGTTCTGCGGGCCGGTGACCATGGCCTCGTAGATGTGCTTGCCGGAAACGTCGGCGAGGGCCGGGGCGAACTTGCCCCGGGTCAGCGCGCCGCCGGCGGCAGCAGCGTTGTGGCACATGGCGCAGTTGGTGCGGAACAGCTCGCCGCCCTTGGCGGCGTCGCCCTTCTCGTCGAGCACACCGGCCTCGGGGATCGACGGGCCGGGGCCGAGCGAAGCGACGTAGGCCGCGAGCTGGTGGGTCTGCTCCTCGTTGAACTGGGCGGGCTTCTTGTAAGCCTGCGGGCCGTTCATCTGCATGGGCATACGGCCGGTGCCAACCTGGAAGTCAACGGCGGCAGCGCCGACGCCGACAAGCGACGGTCCGGCCTGCGAGCCACTGGCACCCATGCCGTGGCAGGTGGCGCAGTTGGCGGCGAACAGTTTGCCGCCCTCCTCCGCGTCGCCTGCGCTGAAGCTCGTGGTGTCGGCCTTGGCCTGGTTGACGGTGGTGGCAACGGCGTACAGCCCACCAGTGATGAGGAGGCCCATCAGCAACAGTGCAACTGCTGCCAGTGGGTGACGTCGCTTCTGCGAGAGTGCCTTCACGTGGTGGTTCCTTTATTCGATGCTGCGTTGGCTCCGGGAGCCGCTTCTTGAAATTCTATCTCTTGTAGAAAGAGAGACAAGTGGGGCTACTTGAGGACGTAGATGACCAGGAAGAGGCCAATCCACACGACGTCGACGAAGTGCCAGTAGTACGAGGTGACGATCGCGGAGGTTGCCTCGAAGTGCCCGAACTTCTTTGCCGCGAACGAGCGTCCGATGATGAGCAGGAAGGCAATCAGGCCGCCAATAACGTGCAGGCCGTGGAACCCGGTGGTCATGTAGAACGCGGAGCCGTAGGCGTTGGAAGAGAGCGAGACGTGCTCGGAGACGAGCATGGCGTACTCGGTCGCCTGGCCGGCCACGAAGAACGCACCCATGATGAATGTGAGCGTGAACCACTCGTTCATTCCCCAGCGGGTAAAGCTCAGGGGACCGCCGAGCCGGCGCGGCTGGAGCCGTTCGGCGGCGAAGACGCCCATCTGGCAAGTAAAGGAACTGGCCACGAGGACGATCGTGTTTACGAGCGCAAAGGGGAAGTTGAGCTTGGCTGTCTCTTCGGCCCACATCTGTCCGGACGTCGAACGGAGTGTGAAGTACATGGCAAAGAGACCGGCGAAGAACATCAACTCACTGGACAGCCAGACAACGGTTCCAACGGAAACCATGTTCGGGCGATTCAGCGTCGGGTGCGCCGGGGTACTGGGGGCATGGGTCGCAGATGTCACATAGACATTATGTCTATAAAAGTCCGTCCTGCCCAACGCAAACCGCGTTTCGGGAGGACTTTTTCTACAAAGCCGCGAAATCGTGCGGAAAAGTTCCCGGCCCCCTTCGCATTGGGTATTGCGGCCCGCGGCTCGATAGCATCAGAACGTGACTTCTCAGGCATCAGCACAGGCGGCAGGCAAGACGTGGCCGCGCCTTATCGGCGCCCTCATCAACGGCAGCAACCTCACCGCCGGGGACACCGAGTGGGCCATGAATTCGATCATGTCCGGCGAAGCGACCCCGGCCCAGGTGGCCGGCTTCCTGGTTGCGCTGCGCGCCAAGGGAGAGACCGTGGAGGAGCTCTCCGGCCTGGTTGAGGCGATGATTGATTCCGCCAATCCGATCGAGATCGCGGGCGAAAAGCTGGACATCGTGGGCACCGGCGGGGACCAGTTGAACACCGTCAACATCTCCACTATGGCGGCCCTCGTCTCGGCCGGGGCCGGCGCCAAGGTGGTCAAGCACGGGGGCCGCGCAGCGTCGTCGACGTCGGGATCCGCGGATGTCCTGGAAGCCCTGGGCGTCCGGCTGGACCTGCCCATTCCGCGGGTAGCCAGGAACGCGGAAGAAGCCGGCATCACGTTCTGCTTCGCCCAGGTGTTCCACCCGTCGATGCGGCACGCCGCCGTCGCCCGCCGTGAGCTGGGCGTCCCGACGGCCTTCAATTTCCTGGGACCGATGACAAACCCGGCGCACGTCCAGGCGTCCGCCGTCGGCGTCGCGAACGAGCGGATGGCGCCGCTGGTGGCCGGGGTGCTCGCGCAGCGCGGCAGCCGCGGACTCGTCTTCCGGGGCGACGACGGCCTGGATGAGCTGACCACCACGGGGCCGTCCCGGATCTGGGAGATCCGCGGTGGGCAGGTGACGGAGGAAGTCTTCGACCCGCGCGAGCTGGGGATCCGGCAGGCGACCGTCGAGGAACTGCGCGGCGGGAACGCTGAGGCCAACGCCGCCGTCGTCCGTTCGGTGCTGGCCGGAGAACCCGGCCCCGCCCGCGACGCCACGCTGCTGAATGCCGCGGCCGGCCTGGTCTCCTTCGACCTGGACGCGACCGCCCCGCTCACCGAACGGATGGCCGCCGCGATGAAGCGGGCCGAGGAATCGGTGGAGTCCGGCGCCGCGGCTGCGGTCCTGGACCGCTGGGTCGCGCTGTCCCGCGACTGACGCGCTTCCTACTGTTCGAAGCCGAGGGCAAACGCCGCGTCGAGGTCGTGCTGTGAGTACGCACGGAACGCGATGTGCGTGGTGGTGTGCACCACCGCAGGGACCTTGGAGAGCTTGTCCGCGATAACGTCGGCGAGCTCCTCATGCTTGGCCACGCGCGCAATCGCGATCAGGTCCCATTCGCCGGTCACCGAATAGACCTCGCTGATGCCGGGAATCGCGGAGATTTTTTCTGCAGTTTCCGGAATGGCGGAAGCGTCAGTCTTGATCAGGACGAAAGCGGTGATCACGTGGGGACCTTTCGGATCTGGTGCGCCGTTGCCGGCGTCGTGAGTGGCCCGTGAGGGCTGTGCCGTGTGCTTGCAAGCCTAGTCCATTAGCCCCGCGTGCGGCGTGCCCGGAACCGCCGGGCCGCCGCTGCCAGCAGCCGGTAGCCGAGCAGGAAAACCGCCAGGCTGAGCAGCGCCACGATCACAAACGGCAGGACCACGGTCTGCCCGGTAAGCGCCCGGAGCAGCATGCCGACGGCCACCGTTCCGAGCCAGACGGCGACGCCGGCCGGCCACAATGCGAGCGGCGCGCGCCACAGGCGCAGCGCCAGCCAGGCCACGGCGGCGCCGGCCAGGAACGGCCACGCGGTCGCCAGGACCCCGGTAATGATCTCGCCGCGCTGGTGGGCGTCCCGTCCGATCGCGGCGAAGAGCAGGATCAGGAGGGCGTCGGCGGCCGCCGCGAGGACCGCTGTGCGGGTGCTCGACGGCGGATGGGGCAGCGGGGGAGTGGTGGCTGGCATGCTTCCAGCCTAGCTTCCGCAAGTCATGGAGCCGGGCAGCATTGCGGACTAGCATGGGGCGCGGAACAGACAAGCAGCGAGCCTGAGGAGATGCCCATGACAACGTTGTCCGGTCGACCCAACACCGCCTTGATGGTGATCGATGTGCAAAACGGTGTGGTGGAGGGCGCGCACCGGCGCGACGCCGTGATTGCAAACATCGCCGAGCTGGTGGACAAGGCCCGCGACGCCGCGGTGCCGATTGTCTGGGTTCAGCATTCAGACGCCCAGTTGGAACGGGGGAGTGAGGCCTGGGAGTACGTCCCGGAGCTGGCCCGGCAGGAACCGGAGCCGCTGGTGCACAAGTCCTTCGGTGACTCCTTTGAGGACACCGACCTGGAAGAGGTCCTTGCCGGCGCCGGGGTGGGGCGCCTTGTGGTGGCGGGTGCGCAGACGGACGAGTGCATCCGGTCTACGATCCACGGCGCGTTCGTGCGCGGCTATGACGTCACACTCGTGGCCGATGCCCACAGCACTGAGGACCTCTCGGCCTGGGGTGCGCCGCCGCCTGAGCTGGTGATTGCCCACACCAACCTCTACTGGGAGAACCAGGCGGCTCCCGGGCGGACCGCGGAGGTCGTCAAGACCTCAGAGGTGGCGTTCGACGGGTAGGAGCGGCGGTGCTCACGTCTCATACTGGCGGGCCGGTGCCGTTGGCCGCCCGCCCGCCACGGGGAGCCACGCTCAGGGCGACCGTCACCGTGTCGCCGTCGCCGAACCGCTCCCGCGTGCGGACGTCCTTCTTGACCGGCAGCACGTATTCACCGTTGCGCGGCAGCAGCGAGGTTTCCCATTCGGTGCCGCCGATGCGTACGGAAACCGGGATGGCGCCCCAGCCGTAGCTGGCCGCCGCGGCCTCGGCCCGGACGTAGTCACCGACACCCGCGGGCAGCGTCAACCAGTAGAACGGCGCAGGACCACGCCACTCGAACAACTCAGCACTGAAGGTCGTCACCACGTCACGCAACGCTAGCGGTGGAGCGTCTTGCAATCAAACAGGATTCCACCTGGGCAAGGGTCCCGGGCAGCGCACTGCGGTCAATCGACTGGGGTGGCCGTGTCACGATTCTGAGCCGCTTCTCAATGGACTACTGGTAACCAGCATTATTCGATTTGGAACTATTCAGCAGTGTCACGCGAGGGGAAGCGGTCCGGGTGCTTAGGATCCCGTCCTTTTTCCCGCCAGTACTCGTCCCGCTGCCATAGCGAGAATCTAGTGACCTGGACGCAGAACACGACGGCGGCGATGCCAAAGAGAATGCTCCGAGTCCAGAGCCATGGCTCCGAATCGACACCAACGAGACTTAGGACGGTGGAGATCAGCATGATGATCGTTACTGGAAGGAACCAGCGGAGGATGCGTTGAAGCCTCCGCTGCAGTTCTTCCTTTGTTGCCACCTTTGCCTCCATTAGTCGGGCTGCCTTCGGAGAGGCCCGCCCCCGTTCCAGATCGAAGATCTCAAGGGAGTGGCTAGCGATCGATTCCGATGGTGTCAGTCATTATCCGCGTCGCCTGGATTCTTGGATAGCGGGACCAGGGCTCGGCGGCTGCGGTGGCGTGCTTCTGGGTGACTTGGTAGCTGTAGCCGAGCATTTCGGCAACGAGCGGGGCGGGAACTTCCTTCACGAGCGCGCGGAGGGATGCATTGCGTGCGCCCAGCAGTTCGATTCCGACTTCCCTGAGGCGTTCCATGAGCGTGTTTGGGTGGATATGTTGCCCGGGCCGGTATCCGGGAAACAGCCATTCGCTGCCCGAGCTGCTGCCGGTGCGCATGTTGGGGCGTGCGGCCAGGTGTTCTGTGAGCAGTGACGCGAACGGCTCCGGTACTGGTGCAGGGTCGCCTTCGCCGAGTGACAGGCGCAGGCCGTCGGGCGTGAGGATCACGTCGGTGCTTTTCATCGCGGCGATCTTCACGACTGGCTGGGCGTAGAGCAGCAGGAGAGTGGCGGCGACCCGGTAGGGCAGGGTGTCGATGTTGTCGGTGAGGCAGGCTTTGAGCATGGCGAGCCGTTGGCCCTGGGTGAGCAGTGGCACGGTCTTGGCCTGCCTGAATCCGATGGTGATGTTGGTGCAGATCCGGTTCTTGACCGCCCAGACGAAGAAGGTTCTGATGGCGTGCCTGGTGGTCGGGCCGTCGGCCAGCCAGGTGTCGACGTCGGCCTGGACGCAGGTGGCGACGGTCCGTCCGTGGGTGAGTTTGAGCCAGGTGAGGAATTTGATGGTTTCGGTGATTTCCTGCTTCGCGCTGTGGACGGGGCCGCGGGTGGGTTTCCCGTCTGTGGACAGGCTCCTGATGCGTCGCAGGTGGTGCCAGCGGCCGAAGGATTCAACGGGCCGCCCAATGTCGGCGTCGTCGACGTCGTCGAGCTTGCTGGTGAGCCAGCGTTGAAAGAGTGCGAGGTAGTGGTCTCTGTCCGGGAGTAGCTTGTGGTGGGTGAGCAGGCTGCGCATATGCTCCACGCGCAGGCTGTTCGGCTCCATATCGAGCGCTTCGTGGCTGAGCGGGATCTCGTCGGTGGCAAGTCGTTGGAGCAGGTCGCGGACGCCGGTTTTGCGGAGCCAGGTGAGGATGCTTTCGGGGCGCTGGGCTCCGCAGAGCGCGCCAAGCAGTTTCGTCGCCGTGGTTTCGGATCCGGGGGCATCGTCGACGCGCAAGAGGACGGTCAGGTCGTCCCGAAGCGAGCAGCGGGCGCACGTGTTCTGGCGGTAGTGCTCGGTTTCCGTGCCGCAGCGCGAGCAGTGGTAGTTCTGGGTGATGCCTGCGCAGTCGGCACAGACTGGTTGGTCGCCGTGGGCAGCAGACCGCCCGGGAAGCATGCGCTCCGTTCGGCAGCCAGGGCAGGGCCCGTGCGTGCGCATGGCGACGGTGAAGCAGGTCCCGCAGATCCTGCCTTCAGGCCAGCTGGCGCGGTGCCTTCCGGCTGTCCGTGAGCATCTGTCGCAGGTGAAGTCTCCTTCGGTGCGGGGGCGGCCCCGGACGGCCAGCCGCGGTGTGATTTCAGCCGTCATCGCGGATCACGCGGGCGCGTTTGGGGCGGATGGTTTTGTTCAGGTCCACGACGTTGGCGTCGGAGGCGACCTTGCGGACCTTGGCGTCTGTTGCCGTGACGGTGACCAGGTCCTCGGGTCCGCAGGAGAAGATGTCGCAGATGGCGGCGACCATCATGAGCGAGACGCGTTCCGGGCGTTGCGTGACCAGCCGGTATACCTGGGAGGCCGAGAGTTCGATGCCGCGTTCTTTTAGCAGTGGGCCCAAGTCGGTGCTGTTGTGCATTCCGCGGGCTGCCATAAGTTCGGCGAGGCGCCACCGGTAGTCGATCTCTCGTTTCATGAGTTCAGTCTTCCATTCCGGCAAGTGCGTCCCGGACGGTGGAGTCCAGGGACCGGCGCAGCGTTTTGACTCGGTAGTCGCTGGAGACGGAGGTATAGAGGGCCGTGGTCGAGGCGTGCTCGTGTCCAGCCTGGTGCTGGACGAACAGGGGGTCCATGCCGGCTTCGATCAGGTGGGTGACGTAGGAGCGGCGCAGCGAGTGGATGTCCAGGCCGGGGGAGAGGCCCAGGTCTTCGCAGTAGCGGTTGAACCTGCGGTTCAGCGCCGTCTCGGAAACAAGGGTGCCGCGTTCGGACGGGAACAGGTCCAGCCCGTCGGTCATGTGCGGGTGGCCGCGTTCCAGCCAGTCAGCGATGATCTCAGCCGACCAGTCAAACACCGTCAGCACGCTGCGGCGTTTCGGAGGAGAACCCCGCATGGCCTTGCCATAGCGGACCTGCAGCACCCCGTACTTACCGAACTCCCGGGCGTGCGGGTTCCGGGCAAAATCGACAGTCTGGAGGTGCCGGACCTCGTTGCGTCGCAGGCCCCAGCAGTAGGCCACCTTGAACAGGACAGAGTCCCGGTAGGCCGGCAGCCAGCCCTTGCGCCCCAGAGTCGCGATCCGGTCCACCTCGTCATCAGCCCGGTCAAAGAAGGCCTGCAACTCCTCCCTGGTGAACGGGCGCCGGACAGGAGCTGACTCTGTCGCCTGCGCATGGACCGCGGTGTTCCAGTCAAAGCAGACCTGCGAAGGGTGCGTTCCGAAGTACTGTTCGCAGACCCGGTCCCAGCCATACTCGGGCGAGGCCGCATAGGCGCAGAACGCCCTCAGCGCTGCCTGGTAGCTCCGGATGGTGGACTGGGCGGCACGCTTCACGCTGCGAAGATCCCCGAAGAACTCGTCCACGTGGGCCGGCGTCCACTGCCACGGATACTCATTCGTGGACTCCTGGAACCGTGTCACCAGCCGTTCCCGGCCCTCGATCGTGCCAAACGCCAAGTTCCGGCTCAACTGCTGGTTGCGCCAGCCGGTGAGCATCTGGGTGAACACGTGGTCCTCCGGGTGAAGGAAACGCACAGCGCCGAAGTCGAGCACCCGTCCCGCTGAATCGACCGCCACGAACCCTCCTGAGACATTGCATTGGATGCAAGAATCATGCAATTAATGCAGAACGCGCGCAAATCCGCGGATCCGAGGGCCATTCCAGTCCGATGCACTCCGGCTTTTGAGGGCCTGCGCGATGGACTTATGAATAGCCCTGCCGACCCTTCGCCCAGCGTTTCCGCAGGTCACCGCCGCTTTCCCGCTTCAAGTGACGGGGTACCGGGTGGCAACGGGCAGAGGAGGGGTGATCGTGCATCAGATGCAATAATCACTGTTCTACTTGACATAATGTTGATTATCGGCGTTACGCAAGCAGTCCCGGTAGGGCCGGAAACGTCGCCCTGAAAATGCTTGCGCAGTTTCTCGCCGCCAAACATTCCTGTTTCGTAATTCGCATGGTCGTTGAAGAACTTTGCCCAGGCCCTCAGATCCTCGTTGAGCTGTGCCGGAAGCTCTCGCTCCCAGTCAGGGACATCCTTGGGATCCCAAAAGATTGTGGACAGTGGCCACGAATACCCGTAGTCGACGTCGAGGAGAATCTCAGGCCTCGGGTCGTCGTCGCTGTGACTCACACCGGCAAGTTCTTGATCTGCGCTGTGATGGCGGACCGGTAGGGATCGTGTGCGGGGCTCAGCGCGGTGGCCGGGTCGGACCAGTTGGTTCCTGGGTACAGCCACACCGGTTTGGTCCGCAATTCGGGTTCTTCCCATTGGTACCGCGGCCAGATATGCGTGTGAAGGAATGCGTCCTTGTTGCCGAGAATTTCGATATTGACCCGGAGGAATGCGGGATCCAATTCCGCGCAGGCAATTTCGACGGCTTCGGCCAGAATGTCGACGCTGCTCAAGTATGCCGCCCGTTCGGCGCGCGGCAGATCGGTCAGCCGGTCCACGCCGGGCTTGTCTGTGATCAGCACCGAGTAGCCGGGAAGCCACTGGACGTCGCCGATGACCGCAAAGCCGCCATTGAGCGGGGCCATCACGGTGGGGTTCTCCCCCGCAATCGCCGAACCCACCCGGTCGGTCTTCCATGACTCCATTGTCGATCTTTCGTCAGAATGAATTTCGGCGCCTGCGCAGACACGCGAACATTTCATATTGCCTAATTCATTACTTCACATTGTTTTTAGACGTTACATTACCCATAATTGGTGCTTTTCTTCGCCGCCGGATCATGACGGTCAGGCAGATTGGTAAATGCTGCCCCGGCTGCAGCGAGCTGCATGCACCGTCACGCCGACACTTACCACCACGCTTAGGAGCAGCGCCAGGAAGCCGGCCGCGGCGGCGACGTAATAGCTCGCCGGATCCGGAACTGAATCCACCACCGGTTCCATGTAGAACCACACCGTGGCGCCAGCGCTGATACCCAGTACTGCGATCAGAAAAGTGAGGCTCCACGCGGCGATCGCGAGAACGAGCATCGCCCGTCCTCCCCCGGGCCCGCCGGCAGGAAAAGTGTTCGGCCCACGGCCCTCACTCCCCCACATAAGCCGCCAGATGTTCCCCGGTCAGCGTGGACCGGGCGGCGACGAGCTCCCCAGGCGTGCCCTCGAAAACGATCCGGCCGCCGTCGTGCCCGGCGCCGGGGCCGAGGTCGATGACCCAGTCGGCCCGCGCCATGACCGCCTGGTGGTGCTCGATGACGATCACCGACTTCCCGGCGTCGACCAGCCGGTCCAGCAGCCCGAGCAGGTTCGCGACGTCGGCCAGGTGCAGGCCCGTGGTCGGTTCGTCGAGGACGTAGACGTCCCCCTTCTCGGCCATCTGGGTGGCCAGCTTGAGCCGCTGCCGTTCACCGCCGGAGAGGGTGGTCAGCGGCTGCCCCAGGCTGAGGTAGCCCAGACCGACGTCCACCAGCCGGTCGAGGATCTTGTGCGCGGCCGGTGTGCGGGCTTCGCCGTCGCCGAAGAACTGCTCGGCCTCGGTCATCGACATCGCCAGGACTTCAGCGATGTTGCGGCCGGCCAGTTTGTACTCCAACACCGACGCCAGGAACCTGCGGCCCTCGCAGTCCTCGCAGGTGGATTCGACGGTGGCCATCACGCCCAGCTCGGTGAAGATGACGCCGGCGCCGTTGCAGGTGGGGCAGGCCCCTTCGGAGTTGGAGCTGAACAGCGCCGGCTTCACGCCGTTGGCCTTCGCGAACGCCTTGCGGATCGGCTCAAGCAGGCCCGTGTAAGTGGCCGGGTTGCTGCGCCGTGAACCCTTGATGGCGCCCTGGTCGATCAGCACCACACCGTCCCGGCCGGCCACCGAGCCCTGGATCAGCGAGCTCTTCCCGGATCCGGCCACGCCCGTCAGCACACACAGCACGCCCAGCGGGATATCGACGTCGACGTCCCGGAGGTTGTTGGTCGTCGCACCGCGCACCTCAAGGGCGCCCGACGGCGTGCGCACCGTCTCCTTGACCGCCGCCCGGTCGTCCAGGTGGTGGCCGGTGATGGTGTCGCTGGACCGCAGGCCCGCCACGCTTCCCTCGAAGCAGACACTGCCGCCCGCGCTGCCCGCGCCGGGACCCAGGTCAACAACGTGGTCGGCGATGACAATGGTCTCCGGCTTGTGCTCGACGACGAGCACCGTGTTGCCCTTGTCCCGGAGTTGCAGCAGCAGCTGGTTCATCCGCTCGATGTCGTGGGGGTGCAGGCCAATCGTCGGCTCGTCAAAGACGTAGGTGATGTCGGTCAGGGATGAGCCCAGGTGCCGGATCATCTTGGTTCGCTGCGCCTCTCCCCCGGACAGAGTCCCCGCCGGCCGGTCCAGCGAGAGGTAACCCAGTCCGATTTCGGCGAACGAATCGAGCAGGTGCCGCAGCCCCTTGAGGAGCGGCTCGACCGAGGGCTCGTTGAGCCCGCGGATCCACGCGGCCAGGTCGCTGATCTGCATCTGGCACAGTTCGGCGATGTTCTTTCCCTGGATCTTCGAGGACCGCGCCTCCTTGCTGAGCCGGGTGCCCTCGCACTCGGGGCAGGGCTGGAAGGTGATGGCCCGGTCCACGAAGGCCCGGATGTGGGGCTGCATCGCCTCCACGTCCTTGGAAAGCATCGATTTCTGGATCTTCGGAATCAGGCCCTCATAGGTGAGGTTGATGCCCTCTACCTTGATCTTGGTCGGCTCCTTGTAGAGCAGGTCGTGCATTTCTTTCTTGGTGTACTTCGCGATCGGTTTGTCCATGTCGAACCCGGCGCCGCTGAAGATGCGCCCGTACCAGCCGTCCATGCTGTAGCCCGGGACGGTCAGGGCACCTCCGGCCAGCGACTTGCTCTCGTCATAGAGCGCGGTGAGGTCGAAGTCGGAGACCGATCCCATTCCCTCGCACCGCGGGCACATTCCGCCCAGGTAGACGGCGTTCTGGACTACGCTCTTCTCCACCCTGCCGCCGGCCTTCTCGGTGCTCATCACGCCGCTGGCCTTCCGGGTGGGGACGTTGAAGGAGAAGGCCGTGGGCGGACCCACCTGCGGCGTGCCGAGCCGGCTGAAGAGGATGCGCAGCATGGCGTTGGCGTCGGTGGCGGTGCCGACGGTGGAGCGTGGGTTCGCGCCCATCCGCTCCTGGTCGACGATGATCGCCGTCGTGAGCCCCTCCAGGAGGTCGACGTCGGGACGCGCCAGATTGGGCATAAAGCCCTGCACAAAGGCGCTGTAGGTTTCGTTGATCATCCGCTGCGACTCGGCCGCGATCGTGGCGAACACCAGCGAGCTCTTGCCCGAGCCGGAGACGCCGGTGAACACCGTCAGCCGGCGCTTTGGAATCTCGATGCTGACGTCCTTGAGGTTGTTTTCCCGCGCGCCCTGCACCCGGATCAGATCGTGGGTGTCGGCAACGTGCAGCACAGCCGGCTGCGGGTCCGTGCCGGTGCTCGTGGCCGTGCTCATCATGTCTCCCTCTGTCAGGCGGGCCTTTGCCGCCGTGGCGGCGGCGTCGGCTGGCTCAATGGGAACAGCTTAGAACAGTCGGTGGGCTAATCCTCCGGCAGTTCCGCCGGGCGCGGGGGACGCCGTCGAAAATCCATTGTCATATCCGGCAGGCTCACTGAGAATGAACCATGACGGTCTACCTGAGGTCCCTGGAAACTGCAGTCCCGCCCACCGTACTGATCCAGTCCGAGGCCCGCGACGTCTTCGCCGCCCAGCCGGGGCTCAGCCGCCTCGGCTCCCGACTGGTCAGCACCTGCTTTGACTCCGCCGCCATCGACACCCGCTACACCGCCGTCGGGGAACTGACCACCGGCAGCCGGGCGGAGGATCCGCAGTTCTTCGACCCCGCCACGGGCCGGCTGCTGAGTCCCAGCACCAAGATCCGGAACGACATCTTCGCCCGCGAGGCGACCAAGCTCTTCATCGAGGCCGCGGAAAAGGCGGTGGACGCCTGGAAGGGCCTCGACCGCGGTGAGATCACGCACCTTGTGACGGTCTCCTGCACCGGTTTCTTCAATCCCGGACCGGACTACAAGATTGTCCGGGCGCTCGGACTGAACCCCGCGGTGCAGCGCTACCACCTCGGGTTCATGGGCTGCTACGCCGCCTTCCCGGCGCTGCGTGCCGCGAAATCCTTCTGCGACGCGGACCCCGACGCCGTGGTGCTGGTGGTCTGCGCGGAACTGTGTTCCCTCCACGTCCGGACGTCCAACGACCCGGATACCATCATGGGATCCGCCCTCTTCGCCGACGGCGCGGCGGCCGCCGTCATCAGCGCCCGCGAGTTGCCGGACCAGCCCGCCCTGATGACCCTGGACCACTTCGAAACGGTCCTGACGCCGGTGGGCGAGGAAGCCATGGCGTGGAACATCGGCGACGAAGGCTTTGAGATGGTCCTGGGCACCTACGTCCCGCACATCATCGACGACCACATCATCGGCGCCCTGGAACCGCTGTTGTCCCGGGATGCGTCCCTGATCGGACTCCCGTACCGCGACATTCGGCACTGGGCCATCCACCCCGGCGGCCGCAGCATCCTGGACAAGGTGCAGTCCCGGCTGGAGCTCAGCGACGAACAGCTGGTGCCGGCACGGGAAACCCTCCGGAATTACGGGAACATGAGCAGTGCCACGGTCCTCTTCGTGATCCGGCACATCCTGGACCTTCCCGCGGCCGACGGCGACTTCAGCGGCAGAGCTGCCGGAACGGGCGACGACGGCGGTGAACGCATCTGCTCGATGGCGTTCGGACCGGGACTGACGGTGGAAACGGCACTCTTCACCAAGATCACGACCCCGCGGGTTCCAGAACCCGACGTCGGCCCGGAGCGGCCCGGTGTTCCGCGGGCGGAACAGGCCCTCGCCTGAGTCCCGGAGCCATGGGCCGGCTGCGAACGCGTGCCCTGGACGCTGTTGAGGAGATGGACCGGCCCGACTGTGATCCTGAGCGGCTGGACCGGACCTACGCCCAGTTCGCCATGGTCAACAGGGCCGTGTCCGGCTGGCGGGGCATCTATAGCCGGGAGCTCCGGCCGTTGCTCTCCAGGGAGACGGAAACCACTCTGCTGGACGTCGGCTGCGGCGGCGGCGACGTCCCGATAATGCTCTCGAAGTGGGCGGCCCGGGACGGGCTGCGGCTTCAGATCACGGCGATCGACCCGGACGAGCGCGCCGCCGCCTTCGCCGCGCGCCGGCGGAGCCGCCCCGGCGTGACATTCCGGCGCCGGAGCATGGCGGAGCTGCTCGGCGAAGGTGCGCGCTTCGACGTCGTTGTGTCCAACCACGTGCTGCACCACCTGGACTCCGCGGAACTGGGCGGCTTCCTCGCCGAATCGGCCGAGCTCAGCGCCGGAACGGTGATCCACAACGACCTCCGCCGCAGCACGGCCGCCTACGCGCTGTTCTGGGCCGCCGCCCTGCCCTTCCGCGGGTCCTACATAAGACAGGACGGCCTGACCTCGATCCGGCGCAGCTACACGGCCTCCGAACTGCGCGCCGTCGCTCCCCCGGGCTGGACCGTCCAGCCCCGCTCCCCCTTCCGCAATCTGCTCATCCTGGCTAAGGCCCGGTCGCCACAGCGGAGCCCCGTGTGAGCGACGTCGTCATCATCGGAGGGGGCCCGGTGGGCCTCTTTATGGCGGCCCTGCTGCTGCAGCGGGGCGTCGCGGTGACGGTGCTCGAACAGCGGACCGCTCGGGAACCGCACTCCCGGGCCATCGGCATCCACCCGCCGGCACTGGAGGCGCTCGGCCGGATCGGGGTGGACCAAGAGCTCGTCCGCCGGGGCGTTCCGATCCGGCGCGGCCTGGCCCTCAGCCGCGGCACCATCCTGGCCCAAATGTCCTTCGCGGGCGTGTCCGAGCGGTACCCGTTTGTGCTGTCGCTGCCGCAGAATTCCACCGAGGCCTTGCTCGAGGAACGGGTGTGCGGGCTCAATCCGGATGCCCTGCGCCGCGGCGTCCGTGTGACCGGACTGCACGACGACGGCGGCCGCGTCACGGTTGACGCCTGCGTTGACGGCATCCAGGAACGGATCACCGCGCCCCTCGTGATCGCCGCCGACGGGGTCCGGTCAGCTGCCCGGGCAAATCTTGGGGTGCCGGTGAGGTGCCGGGATTACGCGGACCGCTACCTGATGGGCGACGTCGCTGACAGTACCGCGTTTGGTCCCGACGCCGCGCTGTTCCTGGCCGGGGACGGGATTGTCGAGTCGTTTCCGCTGCCGGGCCAGCGGCGGCGCTGGGTGGTCCGGCTGGGCGCGTACGACGGCGTGTACGACGGCGCATATCGAGCCGCCGGTCCCGACGCCGGCTGGCTTGCCCGGGAAGTCTGGCGGCGGACCGGCATCGACGTCGACGTCGGCAGCCAGAGCATGCTCAGCGGCTTCGGCGTGCGTGCCCGGCTTGCCCGGCGCATGGTGTGCGGCCGGGTCATCCTGATCGGCGATGCGGCACACGAAATCAGCCCGATCGGGGGCCAGGGCATGAGCCTGGGCTGGCTCGACGCCCTGGCCCTGACGCCCCTCGTGCCGGGGCTCCTGGCCGGCCGCCGCAGCGGGCTGGCGGCCTTCGAACGGAACCGGATGCGCCAGGCGGCGCGCGCTGCCCGGCAGTCGGAGATCAACATGGCACTGGGCCGGCCGCTGCACGGCGGCCTGCTTTCCGCCCGCAACGGCGCCATTGCCGCCGTGGCCGCGGTCCCCGCCGCGAACCGGCTCGTGGCCCGCCGCTTCACCATGCAGTAGCCGCCGCGGCACGGCCTAGACTGACCGCATGGTCAGCCTCCCCGCGCAGATCCGGTGGCCCGCCGTCGTGCTGGTCCTGATGGCGGCTGCGTCCTGCAGCACGGGCCCGGGCACAGCCGGTCCCGGGGGCGCGACGGCGCCGTCGACGTCCGGGGCCGGGCCGCTGACGGCGGAAATCAGCCAGTTCCGTGACAACTACAGCCGGCAGATTATCGAGATCCAGCTGACCAACACCACCGGCGAGCCGATCACCGTTCTCGCGGCCGGGCTGCGGAGTCGGCTCTTTGCGTCCGCAATCAGCTGGAGCGCGGCGGACGCCGGCACTGAACTGCCGCCGGGCCAGACGAAGAGCCTGCCCGCCCGGCTCCCGGCCGCGTCCTGCCCCGATCAGGCCCCGCAGGACGCCGCCGCAGACCCGCCGGCCGCCGCCGTCGAAGTGCTGCTCGCGCCCGTCGCCGGCGCTCCGGGACGAACGGTCACGATCAAGGCCACAGACCCCTATGGTGTGCTGCCACGGAACAACAGCGAAATGTGTGTGGCGCAGGCGGCCGCCGAAGTGGCCGAATTCCGGTTCGGTCCGGAGCTGGAACTGTCCCTGGATGCCCGGACCGCCGTGCTGCATCTGGTCATCACCCCGCGTCACCCGGCCGGTGAACCCTCGGACCGGGCACTGACGATCAACAGCATCGGCGGGACCACACTCCTGGAGGAGGACCGCAGCGCGCCGTGGCCCAGCGGGCTGCGGGTCGACGCCGCCGGCCCGGTGCGCGAGGTGCGGCTCGGCATCCGTCCGGCCCGGTGCGCGAGGTGCGGCTCGGCATCCGTCCGGCCCGGTGCGACCCGCACGCCGTGGCGGAGGACAAGGTGGGCACGCTGATCCCGCTGCACGTCAAGGTCGCAGGCCGGGAGGGGGTGCTGAAGGTCGACGCGGGTGCGCAACTGCGGGGCCGGATCTACGATTTCGTCACTTCTGCGTGCGGACGCCAGTAGTCTGGTGCCATGTCCGCAGACGCCAGGAACGACGCAAGCTACACCGCCCCCACCGCCGAAACCAGCGACGAAGCCATCCAGGAGGCAGTCGAGCAGCTCCTGAACGCCGGGGTGCTCCCGCCCATCGTCCAGGTGGGGCACCCGGTCCTGCGCCAGCAGGCCGTTCCGTTCACCGGCCAGCTCGACGACGCCGAGCTTGGCCGGCTGGTCGACCTGATGCGCCGGGTCATGCACAAGGCGCCCGGCGTCGGGCTCGCGGCCCCGCAGCTGGGAATCCCGCTGCAGCTGGCCGTCCTGGAGGACCGGTTCGACGTCGACCCCGACGTTGCGGCGGCCCGCGGTCGGGAGCCACTGCCGTTCTTCGCCATGCTGAACCCGCGCTACGAGCCACTGGGCGCGGCCAAGAAGGCGTTTTACGAGGGTTGCCTGTCCCTGAACGGCCTGCAGGCCGCTGTGCTGCGGCCCGAATCCGTGCGGCTGGACTTCACCGCATTGGACGGAACAGTGCAGCAACGGGATTTCACCGGCTGGCAGGCGCGCATTGTGCAACACGAGACCGACCACGTGCACGGCGTCTTATACCTGGACCGGGCCGAGCTTCGCTCCCTGAGCAACAACGCCGAATACTCCGCCCGCTGGGCCCAGCCTGACATCAGCCACGCCCGGCAGGAACTGGGGTTCCTGCCGGACGACCCCGAAAGCTAGCCGGCGGGAGGTGCGGCGGGTGCTGCGGCCACCGTACCATCCTGCGGCGCCGGGTTGGCCGCCGTCGGAAGGTGGCGGGACCACCACTGCAGGATCTGGTCGAAGCGCTGCCGGCGGTGGTGCGGGGTGCCGGAGCGGGAAAGCTCATGGTTCTCGCCCGGGAAGACCAGGAACGCGGCCTCCACACCCAGCTGCTTGAGCGCGGTGAAATAGCGCTGGCCCTGTTCCACCGGGCAGCGCAGGTCCTCCTCGCTGTGGATGACCAGAGTGGGCGTTCGGACGTGCTCCACCCGGGCCATCGGGCTTTGCGCTGCCATCTGCTCGGCCGAGCGGCCGGTGTACTCGCCGCCGAAGAACCAGCCGATGTCCGAGGAGCCCGTGAAGCTCACCGGATCCAGGTAGCCGCGCTCCACGATGGCGGCCTTGAAGCGGTGGTCGTGGCTGATGGTCCAGGCCGTCAGGTAGCCCCCGTAGGAACCGCCCATGATGCCCAGGGCATCGCCGTCGAGCTCTTCGAACTTTTCCAGTGCCCCGTCCAGGAACGCCAGCACGTCCTGCATGTCCACGGTTCCCATGCGCTCCTTGATGGCGCGGCCGTGGGCCTGGCCGTACCCGGCGGAGCCGCGCGGATTGCACATCAGCACGGCATAACCGGCGGCGGCGTACACCTGGGCCTCGTCGAAGAGCGCCCCGGTGAACTGCGCAAACGGGCCGCCGTGGATGTTGAGCAGTACCGGGTGCGGCCCCTCCCCCGCGGGCGCGACGAGCCAGCCGTGCACCGGGTAGCCGTCGGGCGAAGCGAACGTGAGCTCCTGCGGGGCCAAGACGCCGGCGTCGGCCCGCAGCGGCGCCGAGAAGTCGGTCAACACCCGGAGCCCGCCGGCGTCGAGGACGGCGACGTCCCCGGCGGTCGCGGCGTCGCTGAAGCTCAGCAGCACCGCTCCGGCGCGTTCGGCCGCGGCCGTGACCACCCGGTCGCCGTCCAGCAGGGTGCTCCGCAGCCCGGCGGGGCCGAACTCCAGCAGCTCCATGGTGCCGCGAGCGTTGTTCAGGACGAGGACCCCGTTCGCGCCGGCCGGCTCCAGCCCGCCGGCCAGGTCCATGGTCTCCACGTCGCTGAGCGCGACCGGGTCCCCGCCGCCGGCAGGCATAACGAAGAGCGCCGTGTTGCGGGCCACGAAGTCCTGGCCCGAGGCGCCGAGATCCTGTGCCGTGAAGTAAAGCCACCGGCCGTTCCGGCTCTGGCGGACGGCCGAGACTGACAGCCGGGCCGTACCGGCGAGGGCCACCTCTTCCGGGGCGGCTCCACCGGTTGCCTCAGTTCCGTCCCCAGCGGGCAGCGGCAGCCGGTAGATCCCGCTGACCAGGTCGTTATCGCTGCCCTCGTGCAGGGCGGCGGTGAAGTACACGGCGCCGCCATCGGTGCTGAAGCTGGCGCCGTTGTGGTCGGTCGCTGCCGTGGTCAGCTGGCGTGCCTCCGGAGTTCGCCCGGCCGTTTTGCCGCCGGTCACTTTGCCGCCGTCGGCGGACGCGGCCGCCTTCAGGGCCCGGCCGGCCGGGGCCACGGCGGGCTCCTCGTCCAGGGACGGGACCTCGACGACGAACAGCTGCAGCGGTTTGTCCGCCGTGTAGCCGACGCCGTTCATCCGGTACTGGTAATCCGTGATCAGGCGGGCGTCCTCGCCGCCGGCGGAGACCCCGTCCACCGTGCCGTAGCGGCCGTCCTCGGGCGTCCGGGCGCCGAAGACGATGCTCCGGGAGTCCGGAGACCAGGTGAAGGCGCTCACGCCGAGCGGCGCATCCGTCACCGTTAGGGGCTCCCCGCCACCGGCCTCGACGACGTGCAGCTGCGGTTTGCCGCCGGGCGCCGCGCGGAGGAACGCCAGTACCTCGCCGTCCGGGGAAAAGTCCGGGGCGGTATCGCGGAAGCCGCGGGTCAGCCGGCGTGGCCGCAATGCCGGATCCACCGGCACGGTCCAGAGCTGGCCCACGTAGGCGTCGGCGTCGAAATCGGGGCGGACCACGGACACAACGGCCCGGGAACCGTCAGGGTGCACGGCCGGCGCCGAAACGGACTTGAGCAGGGGCAGATGTTCGGATTTCACGAGTGCGAGCCTAGCCGCTGCAGCCCGCGACGTGAAATGCCTCACACCGGCATGGCGCTGCCCGAAGGTCAGAGGTTGGGCCCGGGTGTGCCGGGCCTACGATGGACTCTATGCCCGCCGCCTCCCTCGCTGCCCTCGTGTGCCCCGTATGCCGGAGCCCGTTCGCGGCGGGCAGCGGCCATCGCTCCCTCGTTTGCCCCGCCGGGCACAGTTTCGACGCCGCCAAACAGGGCTACTTCAACTTCCTGACCGGGAAGGGCACCGTGTTCGAGGCGGACTCCGCGGACATGGTCGCGGCGCGCTTCGACTTCCTCTCGGCAGGGCACTACCGGAGCCTGGCCGACGCCGTCGCCGACCTCGCCGCGCCGTTCCTCGCCGGTGCCGGGGCGGCCGTGCTCGACGCCGGCACCGGCACCGGGCACTACCTGCGCGCCCTGCTGGACCGCGTCCCGGCGGCCGCCGTGGGCCTGGACATCTCCAAGTTCGCGCTGCGCCGGGCAGCCCGGCTGAACCCGGAAGCGGTCAACCTCGTCGGCGACGTCTGGCAGCCGCTGCCGCTCGCGGACGACGCCGTCGACGTCGTCACGGTGGTGTTCGCGCCTCGCAACGCGGCCGAATTCGCGCGCGTGCTCCGGCCGGGCGGCCGCCTGATCGTGGTCACGCCCAGGCCCGGCCACCTGGCCGAGGTCGCCGGGCAGACCGGCATGCTGGGGATCGAACCCGCCAAGGACGAGCGCCTCGCGGCCTCGCTGGCCGGTGACTTCGCCGCGCGCGGCGGACGAGAGCTGGACCTGGCGTTGAGCCTCTCACCGTCCGATGTGGCCAACCTGGCCCTGATGGGCCCGGCCGGCCACCACCTGGACCGCGGAGCCCTGGCCGCCCGCATTGCCGGCCTCCCGCCCCGCACCGCCGTTTCCGCGCGGTTCCGGATCAGCGTCTTCGAACCGGTCAAGTACGCGGCGACGGACCCGCCAACGTAACGACTTGGCCACGTTCGCCTGCTGATTTCCGCATCCCATGCCGGTCGTTGCCGTCCGGCTTAGGATGGAACCACGTTACGGAGGGCCTGCGCCTGCAGGCGCCCGGACGTATCGGCAAGGGGGAAATGATGTTTGAATGGCTGGCCGAAAACTGGTGGGCGTTGTGGCTCACGATTTTTCTGGTGTTCGCGGTGGTGGAAATGCTCACCCTCGACCTGTTCTTCATCATGCTCGGCGGCGGTGCCCTGGCCGGGCTGATCTCCGCATTCGCTGGCGCCGACCTCTGGCTCCAAATCGTTGTCTTCAGCGTTGTCTCGCTCTTGATGATCGGCTTCGTGCGGCCCGTAGCCCTCAAGCACCTGCGCAGCAGCCCGGCCGACCAGCGCAGCAACATCGAACGCCTGATCGGCGAATCCGCCCTCGTCGTTGAACCCGTAAGCGCCACCGGCGGCCGGGTCAAGATCGGCGGGGACGTCTGGAGCGCCCGGATGGAAACCGGGGAGCTCGCCCCCGGACAGCACGCCGTCGTCAGCGCCATCGACGGGGCTACCGCCGTCGTTGTTCCGGAACAGGACACGGCCGCGCCGTAACGGCCCCGCCTCGAATGGGGCCCACAAAATCTTCCTGCCGCCGCCACCGGCTGCAGGATCCGCGGCAGCCGGACCGCCGCACAGACAAAACCACATATCTGGGGAAAAGGTGATGTATGGATATCGCAGTCGCAATAGTGCTGCTGGTACTCGTTGCGTTCGTAATAATCGTGCTGGTGCGCTCGGTGCGGATCGTGCCGCAGGCCCGCGCCGGCGTTGTGGAACGCCTTGGCAAGTACCAGCGGACGTTGAATCCGGGCCTGACCATCCTGATCCCCTTCGTTGACCGGCTGCTGCCGCTGCTCGACCTGCGCGAACAGGTGGTCTCCTTCCCGCCGCAGCCGGTGATCACCGAGGACAACCTCGTGGTCTCGATTGACACCGTGGTCTACTTCCAGGTCACCGACGCGCGGGCCGCCACTTACGAGATTGCCAACTACATCCAGGCAGTCGAACAGCTCACGACGACGACGCTGCGTAACGTCGTCGGCGGCCTGAACCTCGAAGAGGCGCTGACCTCGCGCGACCAGATCAACGGCCAACTGCGCGGTGTGCTGGACGAAGCCACCGGCCGCTGGGGCATCCGGGTCTCCCGGGTGGAGCTCAAGGCGATCGACCCGCCCCACTCCATCCAGGATTCGATGGAGAAGCAGATGCGCGCCGAGCGTGACCGCCGCGCCGCGATCCTGACCGCTGAAGGAACCAAGCAGTCCGCCATCCTCACCGCCGAAGGCCAGCGCCAGTCCTCGATCCTGAAGGCCGAGGGTGACGCGCAGGCGGCCATTCTGCGGGCCGACGGCGAGGCGCAGGCCATCCAGAAGGTCTTCGACGCCATCCACAAGGGCAACCCGGACCAGAAGCTGCTGGCCTACCAGTACCTGCAGACGCTCCCGAAGCTCGCCGAAGGCACCTCCAACAAGCTGTGGATCATCCCCAGCGAGGTCGGCGAGGCGCTCAAAGGCATCGGCAACGTCCTGGGCGGCACCAACCCGGACCCGCGCGCGGACGGCAGTTAACGCCTGAGTCACTAGGGAGGCACCCGTTCCGGCGGGTGCCTTTCCCGTCTCACCGGCTTTACCTGCGGCGCCGCACCCGCGTATAGTTGAGTATTTGTCCGGGCGGTTCAGCCTGCCGGAACAATTAAGCTTCGCGGCGCGTTATATCTACTGACGATTTCTGCAGTGGGGAACGCCCAACAAATCGCATGCAACAAGTAGTCCGGCGTGGTCCTGGTGGCTCCCGGCTAGCGCAGGGCCCGGCCCTGCGAACCGATCATAAGGGAGAAAAGATGAGCGATCGCAGCCTGCGGGGTATGCGCCTTGGCGCACAGAGCATGGAGACCGAATCCGGCGTCGAACCGGCTCCGCGCCAGCGCGTTGAGTACCGCTGCGAGGACGGCGAGCAGGTGTTTGTGACGTTCTCCTCCGAGGCGGAGATCCCCCCGGTCTGGGTTTCCAAGACCGGCAAGGAAGCCCTGCTGGTCGACGGCGAACGCCCGGTCAACAGCAACGAAAAGGCCGTCCGCACCCACTGGGACATGCTGCTGGAGCGCCGCTCCCTGCCGGAGCTGGAGCAGATCCTCGAAGACCGGCTCACCATCCTGCGTGAACGCCGCGGTGAACGCCGCTCGGCCTAGTCGGCCAGCCACTGAGCACAAGGCCGGGCCGGCACCTCATGGAGGTGCCGGCCCGGCCTTTTCGTCCCCGGCGCTACTTGCGGCCGAGCTTCCGGCTGAGGGTGTTCCAGCGGGCGGTGAGTCCCCACTTGGTCACGTTGATCATGGCTTCGACCACGATGTTGCCGCTCATCTTCGACGCGCCGAGTTCGCGCTCCACGAAGGTGATGGGCCGCTCCACAATGTTCAGGCCCAGCTTGGCGACACGCCAGGCGAGGTCCACCTGGAAGCCGTAGCCCACCGAATCGACCGAATCCAGATTGAGCTTCTCGAGCGTGCTGCGGCGGAAGGCGCGGAAGCCGCCGGTGACGTCCTTGATCTTGACGCCCAGCATGATCCGCGCGTAGGTGCTGCCGACGCGGGAGATGGCCTGGCGGTACAGCGGCCAGTTCACCACGCTGCCGCCCAGAACCCAGCGCGAACCCATCGCGAGGTCGGCGCCCTGCTCCACGGCCTCGATCAGCTGCGGCAGCTGCTCCGGCTTGTGCGAGCCGTCCGCATCCATCTCAACGAGAATGTCGTAACCGGCGTCGAGGCCCCACTTGAAGCCGGCGATGTACGCCGCGCCGAGACCGGCCTTGCCCTCCCGGTGCAGGACGTGGACTTGGCTATCCTCTGCTGCGATGCGGTCCGCGAGCTGGCCCGTGCCGTCGGGGCTGTTGTCATCGACCACCAGGACGTCGGAGGCTGGCACAGCGGTGCGAAGGCGCCCAAGGGTCTTGGGCAACGATTCCAGCTCGTTGTAGGTCGGGATGATCGTGAGGACACGCACAGCGGGGCCTTTCCTTGGAGGGAGCGGTCGAAGGCCGGGACAGTCGGCTTTAGCCGACTGCAGGCACAGCTCCCCATTATAGTCAGTCGTCCGGCCGCCGCCGGGCGCGGACGTTAGCTTCCGAGCGAGCCGGCGGAGAAGAGTTCGACGCCGTCGCGCACGGTCTGCAGGCAGACTGGATCGCTGCCGGTGTCGAGGGCCGGCAGCAGGGGCGTCCGGGCCCGCGGGTCCGTGCTCCAGGACTGGACCCTGCCGTCGGCGACCTGGACCATAAGCTCTTCGACTTGCCAGACCGCGAAGCTCGCCGGGGCGCCCGGCACAAGCTGGCCCGCCATCGGGTTCCGGTACCGCGCGGCCCGCCAGCCCGCCCTGGTGTGCCCCAGGAAAGCGGCCCGTGCGGAGATCCGCTCGTCCGCGTTGTGGTGCTCCAGGCAGGCGCGGACGCTGGACCAGGGCCGCAGCGGCGTAACCGGGCTGTCGCTGCCGAAGCAGACCGGCACACCGGCGGAGTAGAAGGAACCGAAGGGGTTCATGGCCGTGTGCCGGGCGCCGAGCCGCTGGGCGTAGAGCCTCCCCTCCCCGCCCCAGAGTGCGTCGAAGACAGGCTGGGCGCTGACCGTCACCGAGTACTGGGCCAGCCGGGCGATGGCGTCCGCGTCGGCGATTTCGACGTGTTCCAGCCGGTGGCCGGCAGCGCGGACGCGCTGTTCGCCCACGTCGGCGGCGGCGCGGTCCAGGGCCTGAAGCGCGGCGTCGAGCCCGGCGTCGCCGATCACGTGGAAACCGGCCTGGATGCCGAGCACCGAGCACGCCGCAATGTGGGCGGCCGCCTCGTCGACGGAGAGGTACTGGCTGCCCCGCTCCCCCGACGCGTCGCTGTAGTCGCTGCGCAGGGCGGCGGTGCGTGAACCGATGGAGCCGTCCATGTTCAGGTCCCCGGCCAGGCCAAGTACGGGGACGCCCAGGCTTTCGAGGATGGCCCGCGCATGCTCCGCCGAAGAAGCTAGCTGGCCCCAGTACGGCAGGATCTCCGGCACGGCCTCGCCGGTCCGGCCGCGGGTGTTCCAGCCGGCCGCGAGTTGCAGGTCTTCGATGCTTGCGATGTGCGGGGCCGCCATCTCGGCCAGCGCCACGTAGCCGTTGGCGGCCGCCTCGGCCAGGGCAGCCTGCTGGTAACTGCGCCGGGCGTCGGCCGGGAGTTTCCGGGCGGCGAGCCGGGCGGCCGTGTGGGCGGCCCGTTTGACCTGCCCGTCGGAGGCCCCGTCGGAGGCGCCGTCGAGGCCCTCAAGCCCTGACGCCGCGGCCAGCGACGCGGAGACCAAGGCCGAGTGCACGTCCACCCGGGAGAGGTAGACGGCCCGGCCGCCGGCAGCCCGGTCCAGCTCCTCCCGGGTCGGCAAGGCGGGGTCAGCCCAGAGCGCCTCGTCCCAGCCGTGCCCCAGCACCGGCCCCGCCCCTCCCGAACCCGCGGAGTGGGCGACGGCGTCGAGCAGTTCGGCCGCGGAACGGACTCCGCCGAGCTGCAGCGAATCCAGCGCGATCCCGGTTTCCGTCAGGTGCACGTGCGAGTCCACGAAGCCAGGGGCCAGCAGCCCGCCCTGCAGGTCAATGACCTCCATCGAGGAGTCGGCGATGGACGTGGCCGCCTGTTCGGAACCGACCCAGGCCACCGTGTCGCCGTCGACCAGCATGGCCGTCGCGAAGGGGTCCGCCGCGGTGTAAACGGAGCCGTTGCGGTACAGCGTCACCTTGCGCGGTTGCTGCGGTGCCTCGGATGCCTCGGACGGTGAAGCGGTCATGGTGCGGATCTCCTTGTTGCAGGTCGCCGGCGGCGGGGCCGGCCAGGGTGAAGAAAGGGCGGGCGGGCAGGGGGCCGCTAGGGAAGGCTCATGCGACGGCCGAGTAGGCGACGACGCCGCGCTTGACCAGCGTGATCGCTTCGGCGCAAAGCCGTGCCACACGCGGTTCGAGTCCGGGGATTTTGGCCAGCTGGTCCAGCAGGTCGATGACCTGTTTGACCCACCGGACAAAGTCGCCGGCGGCCAGGTCCGTGCCGCTGAGCACCTCCTGGAGGTGGCGGCCCTTGGCCCATTTGAAGATGGGCCAGACCAGCCCCAGTTCGGGCTCCCCGGTGAGGGGCAGTTTGTTGGCTTCCTCGACATCCTCGAGGGCCGACCATTCGCGCACCACGGTGTCGACGGCGGACTCCAGCGAGACGCTCGGCATCTTGGGCCGCAGGCCGCGGTCCTCGCGCTTGGCCTGGTAGACCAGGACACTGGCCAGCGCCGCGATTTCGGCGGCATCGAGGTCACTGAAGGCGCCCATCCGCAGCGACTGCGAAATGAGCAGGTCCTTTTCGCCGTAGATCCGGCGGAGCCGCTGGCCGTCCTGGCTGATAGAGAGGGTCCCCGCGTCCGAGGTTTCGAGATAGCCGTAGCTGGAGAGCACGCCGCAGACCCGGTCGAAGGTCTTGGCGATCGTGTTGGTTCGGCCCTGGATCTGGCGGATCAGGCCGTCGGTCTCCTGGCGCAGCTTCCACCAGCGCTCGGACCAACGGGCGTGGTCCTCGCGGTCGCTGCAGCCGTGGCAGGGGTGGGCCCGCAGTTCGCGGCGCAGCTCGGCGATCTTCTTCTCCATGTTCGGCAGCGCGGCGGCACGGCCGAAGTCCTCGTTCCGGTTCGGCGGTGCCGGCGGGCGGCTCTCCCGGATGGCGTTGCGGACCGAGGAGGCGAGGTCGCGCCGGGATTTGGGCACCTTGGCGTTGAAGGACTTGGGGATCCTGACCCGGGTGATCGGCGCGAGCGGGCCTTCGACGTCGTGCAGGCCGATCCGGCGCAGTTGGTTGTCCAGGGTCATCACGGCCGGGCGCGGCTCACGGGAGTGGTGGTCCGAACTCAGCACCACGGCGAGGCCGGGCGCCCGGCCCGAGGGTACGTCCACGACGTCCCCGGGCAGCAGCCGGCTCAGGGAGTCCTCGGTGAGCGACTTCCGGGCCCGCGAGGTGCCCTTCGCCGCGCTGTTCTCGGCGTCGGAGAGCGCCCGGCGCAGCCGGGCGTACTCGGTGAAGTCGCCAAGGTGGCATTCCATCGACTTGCTGAAGCCGGCGAGGGATTCCTCCCGGCTGCGGACCTGCTTGGCCAGCCCGACGACGGAGCGGTCGGCCTGGAACTGTGCGAAGGAGGACTCGAGGATTTCCCTGGCGCGCGGCCGGCCGAACTGCGCCACGAGGTTGATCGACATGTTGTAGGTGGGCCGGAAGCTGGAGTTCAACGGGTACGTCCGCCGGGACGCGAGGCCGGCCACGGCTGCCGGATCGGTCCCCGGCTGCCAGAGCACGACGGCGTGGCCCTCCACGTCGATCCCGCGCCGGCCCGCCCTGCCGGTGAGCTGGGTGTACTCCCCCGCGGTGATGTTGACGTGCGCCTCACCGTTGAACTTGTCGAGCTTCTCCAGCACCACACAGCGGGCCGGCATGTTGACGCCCAGCGCGAGGGTTTCAGTGGCGAACACGGCCTTGACCAGGCCGTCTACAAAAAGCTTCTCCACCACTTCTTTGAACGTCGGCAGCATGCCGGCATGGTGCGCGGCGAGGCCGCGGAGCAGCCCGTCCCGCCAGCTCCAGAAGCCCAGCACGTCTAGGTCGTCGGACGGGATGTCCTGCGCGGCCTCGTCGACGCGCCGCGCGATGACGGCCTGTTCCTGCTCGGTGGTGAGCCACAGCCCGGCGGAGACGCACTGCGCCACCGCGGCGTCGCAGCCCGCGCGCGAGAAAATGAAGGTGATGGCTGGCAGCAGGTCCATCCGGTCCAGGCTGGCGATCACCTGCGGGCGGCTTGCCTTCCGGACCGGGCTGCGGGTGCCCTGCGGGGCCTCGGCCCGCTGGCTGCGCTGGTTCCGTTGGCGCTGGTTGCGGCCGCCGTGGCCGAAGCGTCCGCGGAAGTTCATCTGGCTTTCGGCCCGCGCCATGGACAGCAGTTCCGGGTTGACCTCGAAGCCAGCCTGTTCGGTGATCACGCTGCTGGCGGTCTCCGCGGTGGCGGACACGGCGGCGACGGCGGCCTCTCCCGCCGGGGCGATCTCGTCGAAGCTGGTGTCGCCGGCAAACAGGTCCACGATCTTGCGCCCCACCATCACGTGCTGCCAGAGCGGGACAGGACGGTGCTCGGAGACGATCACGTCGGTCTGGCCGCGGACCGTGTCCAGCCAGGCACCGAATTCCTCGGCGTTGGAGACCGTGGCGCTCAGCGACGCGACCTGCACCTCGCTGGGGAGGTGGATGATGACCTCTTCCCAGACGGCGCCGCGGAAGCGGTCGGCGAGGTAGTGCACCTCGTCCATCACCACAAAGCCCAGGTCGTCCAGAGTCTCCGAGTCCGCGTAGAGCATGTTGCGGAGCACCTCGGTGGTCATCACCACCACGGGAGCTTCGCCGTTGATGCTGGTGTCACCGGTAAGCAGGCCCACCTGGTCGGCGCCGTACTTCTCCGCGAGCTCGGTGTATTTCTGGTTGCTCAAAGCCTTGATCGGCGTCGTGTAGAAAGCCTTCAGGCCGCGCTGGAGCGCCAAGTAGATGGCGAACTCGCCGACGATGGTCTTGCCGGCCCCGGTCGGGGCCGCGACCAGCACCCCACGGCCTGCCTGAAGCGACAGGCACGCCTCGCGCTGGAACGGATCGAGGTCGAACGCGAGCGAGCGGGTAAAGCCGCCCAGGTAGGTCTTGGCTTCTGCGGCCCGCTCGGCGCTGGCGCGGTAGCGCTCGGACGGCGACTCCGGCCCGGGTAGTGAGGACATGCTTCCAGCCTAGTGCGCCAAGGGCTAGAGATTCTCCAGCTCGGAGCTCGGCGTCGCCTGGTCGGCGGTGGCTTCGGTCTCGGCGGCCACCTTGGCGGCACGCTTCTCGCGCCGGCGGTCGTTGAGCAGGCACAGCCCGATCGCTGCGAAGAACAGCACCAGCATGGGCACGGCGAGGTAGAACATGCTCATCGCGTCCGCGCCGGGGGCGGCCATGGCGGAGAAGAGGCAGACCAGGAACACAGTGATCCGCCAGCTCTTGACCAACTGCTGGCCCTTGACGAGCCCGGCCAGGTTCAGCCCGAAGAGCACCACCGGCAGCAGGAATGCGATGCCGAACGCCAGCAACAGCCGCAGCACAAAGGACAGGTACACCTGGGCGCTGATGAAGTTGGAGCCGCCCGAGGGGGTGAAATCGGTCAGCACGCGCACGGCGTTCGGCAGCACCAGCCAGGCCAGCAGGACACCACCGACGAACAACGGTACGGCGGCCGCCACGAAGGAGAGCGCCAGCCGCCGTTCCTTCTTGTGCAGCCCCGGGACGATGAAGGCCCAGAGCTGGTAGAGCCACACCGGGCTCGCGACGATCAGGCCCAGGAATACGGACACCTGGATCATCAGGTCAAAGGAGCTCGCCACGCCGTCGAAGTTCAGCGACGCCTGCCGGCCCTCGTGCTCGTTCAGGTCGCGGATCGGTTTGATCAGCGCCGCCAGCATGGGCTGGTAGACGAGGAACCCGACGACGGTCCCGAGGACGACGGCGATGGCCGCCTTAAACAGCCGGTTGCGCAGCTCCTTGAGGTGGTCCAGCAGGGCCATCCGGCCCTCGGGGTTCGATCGGCGGCTCATGGTTACTGCCATGTGGTTCTAGGCGCGGTTCGACGGCGGAACGTCGGTTCCCTCGCCGGGGCGGCTTTCGGTGCCGTTGGACCGGGGGTGGTTCACGACTTTGCCTTCGACGGCGTCGGAATCGGCCGCCGCCTCGGGGTTGCCGTCCTTCTTCATTTCACGGACCTCGGATTTGAAAATCCGCATCGACTGCCCCAGGCTGCGGGCCATTCCGGGCAGCTTCGGTGCAGCGAAAAGCACCAGTGCCAGGACGATGATGATAATGAGATGCCAGCCTTCAAGCCTCATGCCGGGTGGTCCTTTCGTTTGAATCCATCGTATGTCTAACGGAGATTGATGTCGCGCAGCGCTTGGGGCTGGCCACGCTCCGCCTTGCGCCGGATCCGGCGCAAGCGCCGGGCTTCCTGCCGGGCAACTTTCGATGCATGGTAATCATGTCGCATCGATGCGGGCGGGGCAAAAACGGCCGAACCGGGCGCGGCCCGCAGGCCGGATCCGGTGCCTTCCCCGTCGCCGTTAGAGCCTACGGCGTCCACATGAACAACAGCTGAACCGGAGGTAAGCGGAGCGGAGGCGAAGTTGGAGAAGCGGTCCCCCGCCTCCCCGAGCTCCTTGACCGTGGCCATGAACTGCCGGAACAGCCGGACGCCTAGCACGCCGTAGAAGAGCAGTGACAGCGAAATGAGCGCTATCCAGATCACGATCCAGGTCCACCAAGGCATGCTGATCAGTCTAGCTGGCGTGCCGCGTGCTCCTCGTACCCGGCGAGGGCGGCGCCCAGCCATTCCCGGGCCGCTGCGGCCAGGGCGGGGGGCTGCAGTATCCGGACGGCCCCGCCGTGCTGGGCAGCGAGCATGGGCAGCCAGTCCGCGCTGCCGAAGCGGATTTCCGCCAGCATGTTCCCGTCCGGAAGCGCCGCGGTCCGCTCGGCGTAGTAGTCGTCAGCGAGCCCGGCACCCTGTCGGGTCAGCTCCAGTACCACCACGGCGTCGTCGTCGTTGGGGGTGAACAGCTTCACCGGGAAGCCGCCGGCCGGGTTGGCGGCCGAGGACGCCGGACGGCCGGTGGGCGCCAGTTCCTGGATCCGGTCCAGCCGGAAGTTCCGCAGGCCCTCCGCGGTGTGGCAGTACGCCTCGAGGTACCAGGTGCTGTCCATCGAGTAGAGCCGGTGCGGGTCGACGTCGCGCTCGGAGACGGTGTCTCGCTGCGGGGCGAGGTACTTGAGCCGCAGCTGCGCGCCGGTCCGGATCGCCTCGCGCGCCGTTGCCAGGGTGGCGGAATCCGCCGGGGCCACCTCGGGGCCGGAGACGGCCGCGGCCTTGAGGCCCTCCTCGCCCGCGGCGGCCATGAGCTTGAGCGTGACGGATTCGAGGGCGCCGCCTACGTCGAGACCCGGCAGGCCGTTGAGCGCCTCCAGACCGGTCAGCAGCGCGCAGGCCTCGTCGACGCTGAACCGGACCGGCCGCTTGAGGTCCAGGTCCTCGAAGATGTAGACGTGGTCGTCGTCCCACCGGATATCCAGCAGATCGTCCGGGTAGCCCTCCGGCAGGCCCGAGCAGATCAGGATCCGCAGGTCATCTTCCAGTTCCTTGCGGGTGACGCCAAAACGGTCGGCGACCTCGCTGATATGCAGGCCCTGGTTGTGGACCAGGAACGGGACCAGCTGCAGCATCCGCTTGAGCTGGTCCTCAGAGGTGCGCTTCCGGGTCCGTTTGGGGTGTTCCGAGCGCGGGAAGTCGACGGGCGGCTCGGGGGCCGCGGCGAAGGCGGCGGCGGCTTCCAGCCTCCTCCGCACGGCCGCGTGCAGCCCGTGCGGGGCGACGACGACGGCCTTCGGGCCGTAGGAGGCGAGTTCCGCGGCGAGGGTTTCCGCGTCCCGGTACGGCACGCTGAGCCGGTCGAAGCCGGAACGCGGCGGGAGTGCGGAGGCCTCGGCGGAGTTTTCCGCGTCGGTTTCTGCGCTGCCCGGTCCGGTGCCGCCGTCGAAAGGCACGGAGTGCTTGCGCAGCCCCAGCAGCGCACCGGCGGCGACGTCGACGACGGCGTGCCGGACGGGCAGTTCCGGCAGGGCGGCCAGCTGTTCGCGGACGTTGAACGACGGCGGCGGGGTGAAAGTCTCCTCCAGCACGGTGACGGCGGAGGTGAAGCGCGAGAGCCGGAAGAACCGCTTGTCGCCGCGCGCGCGGTCGTGGCCCACGAGGTACCACTGGCCGAAGCGGCTGCCCAGGCCCCAGGGCTCGACGGTGCGGGTTTCCTCCTGCCCGGTGCTGCCGGCCAGGTAGCGGAAGCTCACGGGGTGCTGGGCGTGGATGGCCGTGACGAGGTCCTCGAAGGCCTGGCCGGCCGGCCGGATGCGGGGCTGGACCCCGGGGGGAAGTTCGGCGTCCAACAGGCCCCCGGAGGCCTGGAGCTTGCGCACGGCATTCCGGGCTGCCGAGCCGAGGGCGGCCTGTTCCCAGAGCTGCGCGGCCAGAATCAGGACCGTGCATTCCGCAGGGGTGAGGCTGACATCCGGGAGGCGGTTGGATTCCTTGCCGATCCGGTACCGGGTGGTCGCGGGATCGTCCGATCCCCAGCCCGTATCGGTCACCGTCTCCACTTCAAAGCCGAAGTGGCGCAGTTCGCCCTTATCCCGCTCGAACATCCGCCCGAAGGCGGCCTCGGTGCTGGTGCTGTCGTGGTAGACCTTCTCGCGCAGTTCGCTGCGGCGCAGGCCGTACCTGGTGTTGAGCAGCGCGATGAGAAGGTTCAGGAGTCGTTCGGTACGTGAGGCGGACACTCCGCAAGGTTACTAAAGTCCCCGCGCTTAAACGGCGAAAGCGCGGCAACAGCCGGAAGAACTTTCCGATTGTTACCGCGCTTTCGCAGGCGGGCGCTGGGCCGGGCGGGGTGGGCCCTTAGCGGACGGCCACGAGGTCGACGACGAAGATCAGGGCCTCGTTGGGGCCGATCGCTCCCCCGGCGCCACGGGAGCCGTAGGCCAGTTCGGAGGGGATCTCCAGCCGGCGGCGGCCGCCGACCTTCATGCCCAGCAGGCCCTGGTCCCAGCCCTGGATGACCTGGCCGACGCCGACGCGGAAGTCCAGGGGCGCGCCCCGGCCCCACGACGCGTCGAACTCTTCGCCGGTGGACCAGGCGACGCCAACGTAGTGGGTGGAAACGGTGTCGCCGGCCTTGGCCTCGGGGCCGTCGCCCTCGATCAGGTCGGTGATAACGAGCTCGGTGGGTACTTCGCCCTCGGGGAAATCAATTTCCGGCTTCTGGCGGTCGAGGTTGCGCTGTCCAAATGACATGGTTGCTCCTTCTGGGTGGCTGAATGGGTGGTGCGGGTTTACTTGACGCTTAGGATGTCGACGACGAACACGAGGTCGCCCTTGGCGTCGCCCTGGCCCTGTTCGCCGTAAGCGAGGTCCTTCGGGATGACCAGCAGGACACGGGAGCCGACGGTCTTGCCGGCGAGGCCCTGGGTCCAGCCCTTGATCACGCCGTTGAGCGGGAACGTGGCCTTCTTGCCGCTGTCGAAGCTGGAGTCGAAGACCTTGCCCCCGGCCAGCGCCACACCGACGTAGTTGACGGTGATGGTGTCGGTTTCCTTGACCGCCTGGCCCTTGCCCTTGATCAGGTCCTGGGAGATGAGCGCGGTGGGTGCGGGCACGCCGTCGACGGAGATGACCGGAACGCCCTTGTCGTTTTCCTTGACGGTGGGCAGGCCGGCCGGCGGGGTCACGGCGTCGCCCTCGGGCTTGTCCAGGACCTTGGGTGCGTCCTTGACCGCGAGGATCTTGACCACCAGCAACTGCGAGGGCTGGGCTGCGCCGCCTTCGGCGCTGGCGGCCTTGCCGGGCACTGCCAGGGCCAGGTGGGAGCCGACCTTGGCGCCGACGAAGGCGTTGTAGATGAAGGCGCTGCCGGACTTGAGATCGTCGTTCAGCTCGAGCTTCTCGGGATCCTTGGCGAAGGTGTCCTCGAGGGTTGAGCCGTCCTTGCCGTTGAAGGCGACAATCGAGATGTCCGCGACCTGGTTGGCCTTGACGCGGTCGCCGTCGCCTTCCTTGACCACCTTGATGGTGGGGTCCTTGACCTCGAGCGGCTTGGTGAACTCGACGCCGGGGGCCTTCTTCTCGCCGTTGTCCGTCAGTTTCAGGGAGTCGAGCTTTGCGGTCTCACCGGCGGACTGGCTGGTGGGCTCGGGGGCGGCTGGTTCGCCGCCGCCACAGGCGGTGAGCAGCAGCAGTCCGGGGATGAGAATTGCTAATAGTCGGCGCACGTAAGAACTTTCGTCGGGGCAGGATGGACGCTTCGCCGGCCGGCTGCCAGCGGCAAAGCATGCGGTAGCCGTGAAACGGCACCTTCCCCAGAATAACGCGGAAAGCTGGGTATCAGCCCATAGAGTCCAGCAGGGCGTCCACCCGGTCGTCCACACTGCGGAAGGGATCCTTGCAGAGAATGGTCTGGTGGGCGCGGTCGTTGAGCTTCAAATGGACCCAGTCCACGGTGTAGTCGCGGCCCAGTTCCTGGGCCCGGCGGACGAAGTCGCCGCGCAGTTTCGCCCGGGTGGTCTGCGGCGGGGCGTCGACGGCGTCCTTGACCGCGGTGTCGTCCACCACGCGCCGGGCCGCGCCGCGGGACTGGAGCAAATAGAAGAGCCCGCGGCTGCGTGAAATGTCGTGGTAGGTGAGGTCAAGCTGCGCGATCCGGGGCGCGTCCAGCTCCAGGCCGTGCCGTTCCCGGTAGTTGTCCATGAGCTTCTTCTTGATCGCCCAGTCCACCTCGGTGTCGATGGCGCTCGTGTTCTCGCTCTCGATCGCGTCCAGGGTGCGCTCCCACAGGTCCAGGATCAGCGGGACGTGGGCGTTGTGGGCCCCCCGGTCCGCCACGAACTCGGTCACCTTGGCCAGGTATTCGCGCTGGATTTCCAGGGCGGTCAGCTGCCGGCCGTTGGCGAGGCGCACCACCGCGCGCCCGCTCAGGTCGTGGGAGATCTCCCGGATGCTGCGGATGGGGTTCTCCATCCGCATGTCCCGCATGATGACACCGGCCTCGATCATCCGGAGGATCAGGTCCACGGTGCCGACCTTGAGCAGGGCCGTGGTCTCGGACATGTTCGAGTCCCCGACGATCACGTGCAGCCGCCGGTAGAACTCGGCGTCGGCGTGCGGCTCGTCGCGGGTGTTGATGATGGGCCGCGAGCGGGTCGTGGCCGAGGAGACGCCCTCCCAGATGTGGTCCGCACGCTGGGAGAACGCGAAGGTGGCCCCATGCGGGGTCTTCAGGATCTTGCCCGCGCCGGCGATCAGTTGGCGGGTCACGAGGAAGGGGATCAGGATTTCGGCGAGCCGGGAGAATTCGCCGCGGCGCGGGATCAGGTAGTTTTCGTGGCTGCCGTAGGAGTTGCCGGCCGAGTCGGTGTTGTTCTTGAACAGGTACACAGTGCCGTTGAATCCTTCGGCCGCGAGGCGTTCCTGCGCCTCGTTCACGAGGTCGTCCAGGATCAGCTCGCCGGCCCGGTCATGGGCGATCAGCTGGGCCAGGTCGTCGCATTCGGCGGTGGCGTATTCGGGGTGCGAGCCCACGTCCAAGTACAGCCGGGACCCGTTGGTCAGGAACACGTTGGAGGACCGCCCCCAGCTGACCACCTTGCGGAAGAGGTAGCGGGCCACTTCTTCCGGCGCCAGCGGGCGGGACTCGGGGCTCGAGTAGGAGATTCCGAATTCGGTTTCGATCCCGAAAATGCGCTTGTCCATTTCAGTTCTCCTCAGCCAGCAGTGCCACCACGTCGGCGTCGTCGAGGCGGCGGAACGCGCGCCGGGTGCCCCGGCTGCTTTCCGAGCCGCGGTCCAGCACGGCGACCTCCACGGCCGACGCCGGCAGCGCGTCGGCCTCCTTGTCCGCGACCAGTCCGGCCAGGGCCAGGCGGATCGCCCCGGCGAAGTCCAGCTCTCCGCGCCAGCCGGCGGCGACGGCCTCGGAGACCTTGTCGGCCTGGCCGCCCATCACGATGAACCCCTGCTCGTCCGCGATGGAGCCGTCGAAGGTCAGCCGGTAGAGGTGGTCGGCTTCCGGGCTTGCCCCGACCTCGGCCACGGCCAGTTCCACCTCAAAGGGCTTCTGTTCGGCCGTGAACACCGCGCCGAGGCTTTGGGCGTAGACGCTGGCGAGTCCGCGGGCCGTAACGTCCTCGCGGTCGTACGAGTAGCCGCGGACGTCCGCGTACCGGACCCCGGCCTGGCGCAGGCTCTCGAACTCGTTGTACTTGCCGACGGCGGCGAAGGCGATCTTGTCGTAGATCTCGCCGATTTTATGCAGCGACGGTGAGGGGTTCTCCGCCACGAGGGCAATCCCGTCCCGGCAGCTGATGACCACCACTGACCGTCCCCGGGCGATGCCTTTCCGGGCGAAGTCCGCCCGGTCCTTCATCAGCTGTTCGGGCGAGACATAGAACTGCTGGGTCATCTCAGGCCTCCCGCTGGGCAACGGCCCGTGATTCGATGATGGTCCCGGCCACCGCCGCGAGCTGGCGCTCGGGGATGCGGACGGCGCCGGAGCGGCTGACGGTGTAGACCACGGGCCAGAGCTGCCGGACAGGGTCCGGGCCGCCGGTGGCGGAGTCGTCGTCGGCCGCGTCGTAGAGCGCTTCAACGGCCACCTGGACGGCATCCGCTTCCGGGAGGCCGGGCCGCCAGAGTTTCTTCAACGCCCCGCGGGCGAACATGGAGCCCGAGCCGACGGTGTGGTGTTCCTGCTCCTCGTAGCGGCCGCCGGTGACGTCATAGGAGAACAGGCGGCCGACGCCGGCAGGCCGGTCAAAGCCGGCGAACAGCGGGACGACGGCGAGGCCCTGCATCGCCATCGGCAGGTTGCCGCGGATCATCGCGCCGAGCCGGTTAGCTTTCCCGTCCAGGCTCAGTTGCGTGCCTTCAATTTTTTCGTAGTGCTCCAGCTCAACCTGGAACAGCCGGGTGATGTCCAGGGCGATGCCGGCGGTTCCGGCGATGCCGAGCACGGAGTACTGGTCCGCGGGAAACACCTTCTCGATGTGCCGGCTGGCGATCACGTTGCCCATGGTTGCCCGGCGGTCCCCCGCCATCAGCACTCCCCCGGCGTAGGTCATGGCGACGATCGTGGTGGCGTGCGGGGTCTGCAGCGGGGCGGCGGCGGTTCCGGCCGGGATGCCGTGCTGCAGGGCGTTATACGGCAACAGTTCGGGCCGTGAACGCTGCAGGTGCTCGGTGAATGAGGACGTCGCGCCGGCTGCTACCTGATTGGCTGATGTTTCCTGCACTGGTGCACTCCCTCAACGTAGTGGATCAACGACTTCCGGCCCTCAGCCCTGTGTCTCCTCAGTTCCGGTTCCCTCCAGTAGTGCCCCGCCCGGCCGGTGGCCCTACTGGCCACCCTTCTGGACGAAGGCCCGGACAAACTCCTCGGCGTTGGACTCCAGGACGCCGTCGATTTCGTCCAGGAGGTCATCCACGCCCTGGGTCGCGGCGGAGGCCTGGGCCTCGGGCGCCGCCGGCGGTGCCGCGATCTCCTCCTCGACCTCGGTATCGCGGGACTGCGGCTGCTGCTGCTCCTGGCCTGCCATCGTTTTCTCCTATCGGTCTTCGCCGTGCGCTGTCGTCGCACTGCGTTGTCCCCCGGATGTACCCGCGTGCACGGGACGTCCTGTAAGCAATATTGCCACGCCCGGGCCCCGCGCGGGGGCCTTTGCGGTTACGAACCGGGGGTCAGTCCCAGGAGCTCGGCCAGGAACGGCCCGGCCTCGCGGTGCCGGGCAAACAGGCCGCCGGTCAGGGCCTCCGTGCCGCGCAGCGGTTCGCGGGTGGGGACCCGCTGGAGCTTGCCACGGCCGGGCAGGTCAAAGATCACCGAGTCCCAGCTCGCACCCACCAGATCCTTGCCGAAATGGCTGACGCAGCGCCCGCGGAAGAAGGCCCGGGTGTCCGACGGCGGCTCCGTCACGGCCCGTGTGATCGCCCCGTCCTCGACGATCCGCTGCATCCGCTCGCGGGCCAGCAGCCTGTAGTAGAGGCCCTTCTCGGGGCGGATGTCCGCCCACTGCAGGTCCACCAGGCCCAGCCGGGCGTCCGACCATTCCAGCCCGTCGCGCTGGCGGTAGCCCTCCAGCAGGGACAGCTTGGCCAGCCATTCCACCGTCGACGCGGCGGCCGCCCGGTCGCTGTCCAGCGCGGTGAGCGTCGAGGACCAGCGCTCAAGCACCTCATGGGTATGCCCGTCGCCGTCGACGGCGTCCGCCACACCGGTGTCCTGCGCCAGTTTCGCGGCCGCCTCGAAGTACATCCACTGCAGATCCAGCGCGGTGACGCGGCGCCCGTCGAGCAGCCGCAGCGTCGTCGTCAGCGAGGTGTCGTGGCTGACCGCCTGCAGGGCCGCCACCGGCTCGTGAACCTCGATGTGCGGCGCCAGGCCCGCCTCGATCAGGCTCAGGACCATGGCGGTGCTGCCGAACTTAAGGAAATTAGAGCCCTGGCTGAGGTTCGCGTCGCCGATGATGACATGCAGCCGGCGGTACTTGTCCGCGGTGGCGTGCGGCTCGTCCCGGGTGTTGATGATGGGGCGGCGGATGGTCGTCTCGAGCCCCACCTCGGTTTCGAAGAAGTCGGCCCGCTGGCTGATTTGGTAGCCGGGCCGGGAGCTGTCCTGGCCCAGCCCCACCCGGCCGGCGCCGCAGATGATCTGGCGGGTGACGAAAAACGGCGTCAGTCCGCGCACGATCTCCCCGAAGGGGACCGAGCGCGGCATCAGGTAGTTCTCGTGCGAGCCGTAGGAGACGGACTTGTTGTCCGTGTTGTTCTTGTACAGGTTGATCGGCGGCAGGTCCGGGTCTGCGGCCAGCCGGCGGACGGCGGCAAGGGCCACCAGGTCCCCGGCGGCATCCCAGACCACCGCGTCACGCGGACTGGTGACTTCCGGGCTGGAGTATTCCGGGTGGGCGTGGTCCACGTAGAGCCGCGCGCCGTTGCCCAGCACCATGTTCATCAGCAGCGAGCCGGACTCGTCCTCGCAGTCGTGGTCGAGCTCGGCGCGGCCGTACGCCAGGGCGATCGCCTCCGCGTCCAGGGCCGGCGGCTGGTCGGTGAGCTGTTCGGGCTCGGCCGCGCTCCGCTCAAGGGTCCAGCCCCGGGCATCGTGCAGAGGCTCCTCGTCGGTGTAGTCCCACCGCGTCTCGGCGCCGCCGGCCGCGCGCTGCCGCGTCACCTGGGCGTAGGCCTGGATGACGCGGGCGGACATCATGGTGGCGTTGGCGCCCGGCGCGGACGGCGCGTGGATGCCGTACTCGGTTTCCGAGCCCATCACGCGCATGGCGCCGCCGGCGGGAAGGCCTCCGGAACCCGCTGAGGGACCCGCCGTCACAGGTACTGGCCCGTGCTGGGCATCGTCTCGATGGACTTCCCGGGTTCCTGGCCGGCCTTGCCTTGGACGATGGTGCGGATGTACGTGATGCGTTCGCCCTTTTTGCCGGAAATCCGTGCCCAGTCATCCGGGTTCGTGGTGTTGGGCATGTCCTCGTGCTCACGGAACTCGTCGATGACGGCGCGGAGCAGGTGGTCGATGCGCAAACCCTTCTGGCCGCTGGTGAGCAGGTCCTTGATGGCGGACTTCTTGGCCCGGTCCACCACGTTCTGTACTACGGCGCCGGAGTTAAAGTCCTTGAAGTAGAGCATTTCGGTGTCACCGTTGGCGTAGGTCACCTCGAGGTACTCGTTGGACTTCTCGGTGGAGTACATGGCCTCCACGGTGCGCTGGATCATGGCGTCCACCGTGGCCTGGATGTCGCCGTTGTGCTCGGCCAGGTCCTGCTCGTGGAAGGGCAGGTCCGTGGTGATGTATTTGTTGAAGATGTCTGCCGCGGCCTCGGCGTCGGGGCGCTGGATCTTGACCTTGACGTCCAGCCGGCCCGGGCGCAGGATGGCCGGATCGATCATGTCTTCCCGGTTGGACGCGCCGATCACGATCACGTTGTCCAGCCGCTCCACGCCGTCGATCTCGCTGAGGAGCTGCGGCACGATGGTCGTCTCCACGTCCGAGGAGATGCCGGTGCCGCGGGTGCGGAACAGCGAGTCCATCTCATCGAAGAACACCACCACCGGGCTGCCCTCGGACGCCTTCTCCCGGGCGCGGGCAAAGATCAGCCGGATGTGCCGTTCGGTCTCGCCGACGTACTTGTCCAGCAGTTCGGGTCCCTTGATGTTCAGGAAGTAGCTCTTCATGTCCGTCTTGCCGGCGCGCTCGGCGGCCCGGGCGGCCAGCGAGTTGGCCACCGCCTTGGCGATCAGGGTTTTGCCGCAACCCGGAGGGCCGTACAGCAGGATCCCCTTGGGTGCCTTGAGGCCGTGCTCGCGGTACAGGTCGGGGTGCAGGAACGGCAGTTCGACGGCGTCGCGGATCTGTTCGATCTGCGGGCCGAGGCCGCCGATGTCCTGGTAGGTGATGTCCGGGACTTCCTCGAGCACCAGGTTTTCCACCTCGGAGCGCGGAATCTTCTCCAGTGCGTAGCCGGTGCGGGTGTCGATCGAAAGGGCGTCGCCCACGCGCAGCTTTTGCGCCAGCAGGGCGCCGGAGAGCCGGATGACGCGCTCCTCGTCGGCGCGGCCCACCACCAGGGCGCGGTCGGAGCCAAGCAGCTCCTTGAGTGTGACGAGGTCGCCGGCCCGCTCGTAGCCGAGCCCGGCGACCACCAGCAGGGCCTCGTTGAGCAGCACTTCCTGGCCGACGGCGAGCTGGTTGATGTTCACCAGTGGGCTGATGCCGACCCGCATTTTCCGGCCGGCGTTGAAGATGTCCACGGATTCTTCGGTGGCGGCCTGCCCGCTGCTGCCCGGGGCGGGGTGCCGCTTCGGGTTCAGTTGCAGGATGGTGCCGAAACTGTACGGCGGCTGCCCCTCCTGGTCCAGGGCGTTTTTCAGCCGCAGGATCTCCGCTTTGGCCGTCTCCAGCATGCCAACGAGCTTGGAGTTGTTTTGCGTGGCGGCCGCGAGCTGACGGTCGATGTGGCGGAGTTTGTCGCGCAGGATGTTGACCTGGCGCTCGGCGACGGACAGTTCAGCGGCAGCGTAACGGTCGACGTCGGCTACCCCCGCCGTTTCAGACCCGCCGGCGGCCGCAGCCGCCAGGGCCTCGTCCTGTGCCGGCGTGCGGCCGGTCTCGTTGTTCGGAGTCTCCATCGTGCATCAGCCCCTTCAGTACTTCTGTTAAGACCATAGCCCCAAGACGGCGGGTGCTGCTGAAGACTTCCGAAATGCGGACTAGTTCGTAGCCCCGGGGGTGTCCTTGACGTTGGTGCCGGCGATTGCGTCGCGGGCCGCGCGGCGCAGCTTCTTGTCCGAGACGGCCCGTTCACCGACGGCGCCGGGGGTCCAGGCGTTGACGTCCTCGGCGTCGAACTCGGTCTTGGACGGCCGGCGCTTCACGGAGATGCCGGTGACGCCGTCGGCCAGCCGGCGGGTAACCAGCAGGAACCCGGTGTGGGCCACCATCCGGTGGTCCGGGCGCACGGCAAGGCCCTCAAGGTGCCAGCCGCGGACCATGGACTCCCAGGCGTCCGGCTCGGTGAAACGGCCGTCCGCGCGGATGGCCTCGGCGGTCCGGGACAGCTGCGTAACAGTCGCGACATAGTTGATCCAGACGCCACCCGGAGCGAGGACGGTGGCGACGGCGTCGAGGCATTCCCAGGGGGCGAGCATGTCCAGGACCACGCGGTCCACGGAGCCGGGCGCCTCGGTCCGGACGACTTCCTCCTGGAAGTCGCCGAGGCTGATCTGCCAGGCCGGGTGGGGGCCGCCAAAAATCGTCTCGACGTTGCCGCGGGCGATGTCGGCGAACTCTTCACGCCGTTCGAAGGAGTGCAGGTAGCCGTTGTCCCCCACCGCGCGCAGCAGCGAGATGGACAGTGCGCCGGAGCCGACGCCGGCCTCGACCACGCGGGCGCCCGGGAAGATGTCCGCCATGGTGACGATCTGGCCGGCGTCCTTGGGGTACACCACGGCCGCGCCGCGCGGCATCGAGAGGACAAAGTCGGAGAGCAGCGGGCGCAGCGTCTGGTACTGCTGGCCGACGTTGTTCACGACGACGGATCCGTCCGGCTTGCCGATGATCTCGTCGTGGTTGAGGAAGCCGCGGTGCGTGTGGAACGCGCCGCCGGCCTCGAGGCTGATGGTGTTCATGCGGCCGCGTTCGTCGGTGAGCTGCACCCGCTCCCCCTCGCGGAACGGCCCGCGGCGCCGGTTGGCCCCCACAGGGGCAGTAGCTGTTTCCGTGGCCGGCGCCAGCGGGCTCTCGACGGCGGTGCGCTCCCCGCTGGGGGTGGCATTGGCGGCAGTGTCGCTGCTCATGGGATGTTTCCTCGCTCCTGTAAAGCTTTGGTGGCCGCGGCTGTGGCGGCTGGCACCGGCCCGTGGTTCTTGGGCCGGATAATTCACGACCGGCAGGTAACTCTACCGGTTCCGGTCCTGATTGCGGCCTTCGCCGCCGGCCGGGGTGCCCGCCGTGCCCCGCTGCTGCTTGCCGGTGAGGGTATTGAGCACAGTCAGTTGCCGCAGCAGTCCCGTGACGGTGCCGCCGTCGTCGACCACCGCGTAGTCCGATCCCTCGAGCTGGGCCAGGTACGCCAGCAGTTCGGCGCCCCGGTCGGTTTCCTTGACGTAGGCGCCGGCAGTGAGCGGGTACGCGACAGCGGTAGCAGGTGTGGCGGCGGCCAGCGACGCGGGAACGTCCGCGGCGGCGGTTTCGTCAACGACGGCGGCGGGCCGCGCATCGGCACCGTAGAGCACGACGGCGGGCGCCCCGGCCGGCGAGTGCCGCAGCACGTCCGCGACCGTAGCGGCGTCCGGCAGGCCGATAGCCGGCTCCGCGAGGGCGGCGGCGTCGACCAGGTGCAGCCGGCTGCGGTAGCGGGCCTGCTGGATCGAGGCGGTGGCGCCGAGCCAGAGGAAGCTGCCCACCAGGACGGTGATGAGTATCAGGGAGGTGTCCGGGCGGTTGCCGCTGAGCAGCGGCAACGCCACGAACCAGACGGCGAGGGCGATCACGATGATCCTGCCCGCCCAGCCGGCCGCGATGGTTCCCTTCTCGTGGCTTCCGGTGGCCTTCCAGACCGCGGATTCCACCAGCCGGCCGCCATCCAGGGGCAGGCCTGGCAGCACATTGAAGATGCCGATCAGCAGGTTAGCCCACACGAAGATGTTCGCCAGGGGGTCCGCGAGGCCCGGAAGCGGGCCGGGGGCGACCACAAGCCAGCCCGCGCCGGCCAGGACGAGGTTCGCGGCCGGGCCGGCCATGGCCACCAGCACGGACTTCCCGGGCGAGGCGGTGAAGTTCTCGAACTGGGTGTGGCCGCCCCAGAGGTTCAGGACAATCTTGCTGGTCGGCCAGCGGTACATCCGGGCCGTCAGGGCGTGCGCCAGCTCGTGGACCAGCACCGAGAGCAGCAGCAGCACGGCGTACGCGAACGCGGCGAGGTAGGCGGTGGCCCCGGTTCCCGGGAAGTTATGAGCCAGGACCGGGCCGTAGGCGATCACGGTGAATGCCGCGATGACGAACCACGAGTAAGCCAGGATGACGGGGATGCCGGCGATCCGGCCGAGCGGAATGCCGCCGCGCAGGGAGAATGGGCGCTGCTCGGCGTTTCCCGGCGGTTTCTGCGGCGACGGCTCAGTCAAGCTGGCCACCGCTGCCCGCGCGCTCCAGCTCGACGATCCAGGATCCGGCGTCTGCGTGCCGCAGCGTGACGAGCTCCTCGAGGTCGGCGACGGTGCGCCCGGCCAGGGTGTCCCAGGTGGTGCGGCGCGGATCGTGCGGGAGCGGAACGATGTGCGGAATGGCCACCGTGACGACCCCGGAGGCCACGGCCGCGGCAACTCCGGGAACGGAATCCTCCAGTGCCACGCAGTGCCGGTGGTCCAGTTCGGGATCCTCCTGCTGCAGGAGTTCAACGGCCTTCAGGTACGCCTCGGGGTGCGGCTTGCCCTGCGTGACGGTGTCCCCGGTGACGAGGAATTCAAAATACGGCTTGGGCAGGCTGGCAATGATCTCGCGGGCCAGGGGCGCCTCGGACATGGTCACGAGGGCGCAACGGATGCCGGCCGTGTGCAGTTCGTCGAGCAGCTCCCGCGCCCCGGGCCGCCACGGGACCGACTCCCGGACCAGGCTGACGACATGCCCGGTGAGGGTGTCAATAATTTCGCGCTCTTCGAGTTCCACACCGGCTTCCTGCAGGATGCCGGCCGAGAACACCAACGACTGGCCCACGAGCAGCATGGCCTTCTCGTGCGACCATTCTCCGCCGTGGGCCGCGACCAGGGCGTGCTCAGCCTCGATCCAGTAAGGTTCGGTGTCGACGATCGTGCCGTCCATGTCCCATAACGCGGCTTTGAGCAGGGGCTGGGAGGCTGGGGATCGCATGCCCTCCAGTCTACGGTGTAGCCCCGGCCCGGTGCCCGGGGCTACGCCGTCGGCGAATTTCAGGGGACTTGTAGGGCCCGCCTGTCTGCGCTCCCCCGCAAGTTGGACGTAGGGTGAACACATGAATAGCTTCGAGCCAGACACCACCGAAACGGGCGTCACGCCCGAGCCGGAGCGGCTGCTGCAGCCCGTACCCGAGGGCCAGCGCATCACGGTGATGCTCGCGGCGTTTGAAGGATGGAACGACGCCGGCGAAGCCGCAAGTGATGCGCTGCGCTACTTGAACAAGCTCTGGGGCGGCAAAAAGGTCGGCTCGATCGATGCGGACGAGTACTACGATTTCCAGTTCACCCGCCCCACCATCCGGCGGACGGCGTCCGGCGAACGGAAGATCAAGTGGCCGTCCACCCGGATCTTCAAGGCCAGCGTCCCGGGCTCCAACGTGGATGTCATCTTCGTCCAGGGCACTGAGCCCTCGTACAAGTGGCGCGCCTATACAGCCGAGCTGCTGGTGCACGCCGAGGCGCTGAAGGTGGACTACGTCATCCTGGTCGGCGCGCTGCTGGCGGATGTGCCGCACAGCCGGCCCATCCCGGTCAGCGCCTCGACCGACGACGCCGCGCTGCGTGAACGGATGGACCTGGAAGCCTCCCAGTACGAGGGCCCCGTGGGGATCGTCGGTGTGCTCGCCGAGGTGGCCCTGCTGGCCGGGCTGCCCACGGTCTCGCTCTGGGCCGCCGTGCCGCACTACGTGGCCCAGGCACCCTCGCCGAAGGCGCAGCTGGCCCTGCTGCACCGGATCGAGGAACTGCTGCAGGTTCCGCTGGACACGCAGGAACTGGTTGAGGACGCCGACGCCTGGGAGCGCGGCGTCGACGAACTCGCCACCGAGGACCCCGAGATCGCGGCCTACGTCCGCCAGCTCGAAGAGGCCAAGGACACGGCGGACCTGCCCGAGGCCAGCGGCGAGTCGATTGCGCGGGAATTTGAGCGCTACCTCAAGCGCCGCGGCAAGGAAAAACCCTAAGGACGCGCAAGGCGCTGGCGCTACCAAAAAGCGCTGGCGACACCAGAATTCGGGTGTCGCCAGCGCTTTTTCGCGTCGCAGGACTTCAGCGCGCGGCGCGCCGCGCGCCGTGCCTAGAGTTCGACGCCGAGCAGGGCGTTGACGGCGTCGGCCACCAGCGCCGCATCAGCGGCGGAACCCGCCGGGCCTTCGGAACCGGCCGCCTGCGCGGCGGCGGCCCAGGCATCCACGGCGGAGAGGGCACGCGGGGCGTCCAGGTCGTCAGAGAGCGCGGCCCGGAGTTCCTCGATGAGCGGACCGGCGGACCCAGCCGGAGCAATGGCCACGGCGGCCCGCCAACTGGCGAGCCGGTCCTTGGCCTGGGCAAAGCCGTCCTCGGTCCAGGACCAGTCACTGCGGTAGTGGTGGGCCAGGATCGCGAGCCGGATGGCGCCCGGCTCCTCGCCCGCGGCCCGCAGCTTGGACACCAGCACGAGGTTGCCCTTGGACTTGCTCATCTTTTCGCCGTCGAGTCCCACCATCCCGGCGTGCGCGAAGTGCTTGGCCAACGGCACCCCGGCCAGGGAGTAGGCATGGCCGGCGCCCATTTCGTGGTGCGGGAAAACGAGGTCGGATCCGCCGCCCTGCACCGTGAACGGCGCGGGCAGGTATTTCTGGGCGATGACAGTGCATTCGATGTGCCAGCCGGGACGCCCCTCCCCCAGTTCGCCGCCGGGCCAGCTCGGCTCGCCCTCGCGGGCCACCCGCCACAGCAGCGGGTCCAGGGCCTGGCGTTTCCCGGCGCGGCCGGGGTCGCCGCCGCGTTCGGCGAACAGCTCCAGCATTTCGGCGTCACCCAGACCGGAAATGGATCCCAGCGTCCAGGCATCGCGCGCCTCCGCGGAGTGCTTCCCGGCCGCTTCGACGTCGTAGTAGACATCGCCGTCGGGCTCCCCGGCGGTGCCGGCCAGCCGGTAGGCCAGTCCGCGCCGCACGAGGGACTCGATGGCCGGAACGATCAGCGGGATGGCTTCGACGGCGCCCACATAGTTGTCCGGGGCTAGGACGTTCAGGGCTGCCATGTCGGTCTGGAACAGTTCGATCTGGCTGGCGGCGAGTTCACGCCAGTCCACGCCGGTCGCCGTCGCGCGCTCCAGCAGGGGGTCGTCGACGTCGGTGACGTTCTGGACGTAGGCGACCTGCTGGCGGCCGTCGCGCCACGCACGGTTGAGCAGGTCGAAGGCGACGTAGCTGGCGGCGTGGCCCATGTGCGTGGCGTCGTACGGGGTGATGCCGCACACGTACATGGACTGCTCCCCCGTTGCTTCAAGGGTGACGAGGCCGCCCTTGGCGGTGTCGAAAAGTCGCAGCGCGGGCATGCTGCCCGGGAGCTGGGGAACGGGGCGGGAAGTCCAGGATTTCACAGACCAAGACTAGTGCTAGGCGCTGATGACATTGAAACCGAGCAGCAAGTACAGCGCGAGGCCCAGACCTATCCGGTACCAGACGAAGAGCCGGTAACTGCGGGTGGAAACGTACTTGAGGAACCACCCGATGATGACGTAGCCCACCACGAAGGCGATCACGGTGGCGAGTCCGGTCTCGGGCAGGCCGTACGGTCCGGTGATGCCTTCTTTAGTGACCACCTTGTACAGCTGGTACAGGCCGCTGCCGAAGACCGCCGGGATGGCCAGCAGGAAGGAATAGCGGGCAGCGGCTTCGCGGGTGTAGCCCATCAGCAGGCCCGCGGTGATGGTGCCACCGGAACGCGAGACGCCGGGGATCAAGGCCATCGCCTGCGCGAGGCCGTAGAAAATGCCGTGCTTGTAGGTGAGCTGGGTCAGGTCACGTTCCTGGCGGCCGACGGCGTCCGCGACTGCCAGGATCATACCGAAGACGATCAGCGTGGTGGCGACGATCCAGAGGTTGCGGAGCACCGATTCGATCTGGTCCTGGAACAGCAGGCCCAGGACGATGATCGGAAGGCTGCCCAGGATCACGAGCCAGCCCATCCGGGCGTCCGGGTCCTGCCGGGACACCCGCCCGGCGAGCGAGCCGAACCAGGCCTTCACGATCCGCACGATGTCGCGCCAGAAGTACACGATCACCGCGGTCTCGGTACCCAGCTGGGTGATGGCGGTAAAGGCCGCCCCAGGGTCGGCGGCATCCGGCAGGAACGCCCCCACGATCCGCAGGTGAGCGCTCGAGGAAATCGGGAGGAATTCTGTCAGGCCCTGCACCAGGCCCAGAAAGGCTGCTTCTAACCAGTTCACGTTTATAGACCCTACGTTATGAACGTTCCGGAGCATCGTAAGCTTGCAGGCATGCAGCAGCGTTATGTCGGCAACAGTGGGTTGCGTGTGTCGTCCCTCTCCCTTGGCACCATGTCGTGGGCCGGTGAGACCGATGAGCAGGATGCCTCAGCCCTGCTGCGCACCTTTGTCGACGGGGGCGGCACGCTGATCGACACCGCCGCGTCCTACGCAGGCGGCCGCGCCGAGGCGATGCTCGGCAGCATGCTGGGTGACGTCGTCGCGCGCTCCGAAGTGGTGATTTCCACCAAGGCCGGGCTGACGACGTCGGGCCGACGCCACAGCGTCGACACCTCCCGCAACGGAATGCTGTCCGGCCTGGACGCCAGCCTTGCGCGGCTCGGCACCGACCACGTTGACCTCTGGTTCGCACAGGCCTGGGATCCCAATGTGCCGCTGGAGGAAACCCTTTCAGCCCTGGAATTCGCCGTGCGCTCCGGCCGGGCACGCTACGCGGGCGTCTCCAATTTCACCGGCTGGCAGACCGCCAAGGCCGCCGCCGTGGCCGGGTTCCCGCTGGTCGCCTGCCAGTCCGAGTACTCACTGCTGCAGCGCAAGCCCGAGGCCGAGTTGATTCCCGCCATTGAAGACGCCGGGCTCGGCCTGATGGCCTGGGGTCCGCTCGGCCGCGGCGTGCTGACCGGCAAGTACCGCGGCCATATACCGGCCGACTCCCGCGCCGCGCATCAGAAACTGGCCGGCTACGTTGAGCCGTACCTCGAAGGCAGCGCCAGCAGCGTCGTTGAGGCGGTGGCCATGGCGGCCAAGGGGCTGGGCCGGGCCGCCCTGGACGTATCGCTGAGCTGGCTGCTTTCCCAGCACGGGGTGGCCACCGCGGTGGTGGGACCCCGGACTGCCGTCCAGCTCAAGGAGATCCTGGACTCCTCGCTGGCGCCGCTGCCGCCAGAGATTGCCGTCGCCCTGGAGGACGTCTCCGCCGGAGCTTAGGGGCTTCCCCGGGAGTCTGCCGGCACGATTGATCTCCGGCTCACCCCCCTGCGTTCACGGTTGCATCCCAGCGGCAGGTGGCACCATTGGGAGATGACTCCTGCGAACGGCTTTTCCGGATTCTTTCGGCGTCCCCAGCCCATCAAGCCCAAGGCCGGGCAGGAATCTGTGTGGGACTACCCGCGGCCGCCGCGCGTCGAGCACCGGTCCGATCGGGTGGTCGTGCGGCTTGGCGAGCAGGTGATTGCCGACACCACCGACTCGGTCCGTGTCCTGGAGACTAGCCATCCGCCTGTCTACTACCTGCCCTTCGAAGCATTCCCTGTCGGGGTCCTTGTCCCGGCCCAGGGCACCAGCTTCTGCGAATTCAAGGGAGAGGCACAGTACTTCGACGTTGTCGCAGGTGGTGTTGTTGTCCCCCGGGGCGGCTGGACCTACCCGGAACCGGCCCGTGGTTTCGAGGCGCTCAGCACCCGGGTGGCCCTCTACCCGGCACATATGGACTCCTGCACGGTCGACGGCGAACGGGTCACCTCGCAGGAGGGTGACTTCTATGGCGGCTGGATCACCTCGCAGATCGTCGGCCCGTTCAAGGGCGGCCCGGGCACAGCCGGATGGTGAAAGACTCCGACGCGGCAACCCGACCAGCTCTTCACGAGCGGAAGTAGTGGTTGCGTCTCGGTTGCTGTTGGGGGTCGAGGTGGGGAGGCGGGACGAACCACGGGACGCCCGCGTGGGGCTCGATGGTCCATTCTTCTTTGTGGATCAGGTGGTGATGGTGTGAACAGAGCAGTGTTCCATTGTCGGTGCTCGTGGAGCCGCCGCGGGACCAATAGTCGATGTGGTGGGCTTCGCACCAGGGGGCGGGGATGGTGCAGCCGGGGAACGCGCAGCCCCGGTCGCGGGCGGTGATGGCTTTGCGGATATGCGGCGGGAAGACCCGGGTGGTGCGGCCGATGTCCAGGACGCGGCCCTTGGATCCGAGGAGGACGGGGATGATGTCGGCGTCGCAGGCGATTTTGCGGATGGTCGCGGCGGTGACGGGGCCGGTGAACGCCATGGTCCCGGTGCCGGTGAACCCGAGCGGGCCGGCGCCGTTGACACTTCCGGCTGCGTCGCCGGTGAAGCCGGTCGTGGCGTTGCCATGGAACTCTTCTGCGGTTGGTGGTGGCGGGCTCCCGACGGCTGCGTCGGTGCCCGCGGTGGGCCCGCCGCCCGTTTCCCCGGTGTCGGTCAGCCGGTGGAGGCGTTCGAGGAGGTCGCGGTAGTCGATGGTGACCATGACCTGGGGCCGGAGTCCGCCCGTGGCGGGCAGCCCGCCGGAGGCCATGGCGACCTTGCAGCCGCCGACGAGGCCGTCGAGGTGTTTCTGCGGCCGCGACCGCCGGTCCAGGACGTTCGGCACGAAGCCGTCCGCAGCCTCTTCGCCTTCTGATCCGTCGTCCGCTCCGCCGGGGGCAGCCCCGTAGGCGGCCGCGGTCCCCCTGGTGCGGGGGTTGGTGGCGGTGTTCAT
>NZ_JBEEQE010000020.1:0-81372 GCF_040137805.1 Pseudarthrobacter sp. B907
TGACCGGTACTAATAGGCCGATAACTTACACCACACACCGCCTTAGGCAAACGGATTCAAAAGCGTTTGCCACCAACGGGCGGTACAAAGAAACAAGACTGCTTGCGTCCACTATGTGGTTCCCAAACAACAAACCCGCCACGGGCCCGTTGCTAACGGAACCAAAACAACGGAATACAACAAAACAAGTTGTAACCACCAGATTTCCCACCACGGGTAACCCTCCCACAGGGCCACCAGGGGCGCGGACACAGGGTTACGGCGGTCATAGCGTGGGGGAAACGCCCGGTCCCATTCCGAACCTGGAAGCTAAGACCCACAGCGCCGAGGGTACTGCACCCGGGAGGGGGTGGGAGAGTAGGTCACCGCTGGACAACCATTACAGCCAGGCCCCGACACACCGTGTCGGGGCCTGCCCCATTTAACGGCCCCTTCCGCGGGCCGGTCCGAACGGAACACCAGCCGGCAGGTCAGCGTTGATTACCCTTGAGTAGCTTGTCCCTCTGAATCAACGACCACGGGAGATCCCATGACTGCACGGACCATCGTTATCACCGGCGCCAGCGACGGCATTGGGGCGTCCGCAGCCCGGACGCTGGCAGCGCAGGGGGAGAACGTCGTCGTCGTCGTCGGACGCTCCAAAGAGAAGACCGAGCGGATCGCAGCGGAGATCGGTGCGGACTATTTCGTCGCCGACTTTGCCGAACTGGCGCAGGTGCGGCGGCTCGCGACGCAGCTGAGGGAGAAATATCCCCGGATCGACGTCCTGGCCAACAACGCCGGCGGGATTATGGGCGCACGGGAGCTGACCGTGGACGGCCACGAAAAGACGTACCAGATCAACCACCTGGCGCCGTTCCTACTCACCACGGAGCTCATGGACGTCCTCACCGCCAGCAAAGCCACGGTCATCAACACCTCCAGTGCCGCCAACTCGCTTTACGGCCGGCTGGACATCGATGACTTGGACGTCGCGAACAAATACTCGGCCAACCTGGCCTACGGCAACGCGAAGCTCGAGAACATCCTCTTCACGGCCGAGCTGCACCACCGCTACCACGCGGCCGGCATCTCCACAGCGGCGTTCCACCCCGGGGTGGTGGCCACCAACTTCGCCGCCGACACCACCAGCCCCTTCCGCTTCATGTACCGCAGCTTCCTCAACCGCTTGATGCTGTCCCCGGAGCAGGGCGCAGACACGCTGGTATGGCTCGCTACGGCCACGCCGGGGCAGGAGTGGGCCTCAGGAGCGTACTACGCCAAGAGGGCCCTGGCGAAGGCCAACAAGCAGGCGTACGACCCCGGGCTGGCCAAGGAGTTGTGGGAACGAAGCGCGGCCATGGTGGCGCAGGACGTTGATAAGCTCGATCCCCGCAGCTAGCTGGACCGGACCGCGACGCTCCAGCCCAGTTACCAGGCCCGGCAGGGGGAGAGCACCGTGCCAACTCGCGGCAGTCTGGGGGCGGAAGGGCTGCGGCGCCCAGTAACTGGGCGGGAGCGTCGCACCCACAACAGCCGGACGTGAGTGAGCGTGGCATCCACTGCAGCCGGATGTGAGGGAGCGTCGGGGCCACAGCAGCCGGACGTGAGTGAGCGTCGGGCAGGGCGCAACCGGACGTGAGGGAGCGTCGGGTGGAACTACCCCGCGGCTTCGACCTTGTCGATCGCGGTCAGGGCGCTTTCCATCGTGCCGGCCAGGTCGCTGGCCGGGGCTGGCTTGGCGAACAGGTACCCCTGCAGCGAGTCGCAGCCCAGGTCCATCAGGTACTTGGCCTGCGCCGGCGTCTCGATGCCCTCGGCCGTGACCTTGAGCCCTAGGTTCTGCGCGGCGTTGATCATGGTGCGGAAGAAGGGCAGGTGTTCCTTGCCGGTCTTGATCATCGCAACGAAGGACCGGTCGATCTTCACCTTGTCCAGCGGGAGTTCCTTGAGCCGGCCCAGCGTCGAGTAGCCGGTGCCGAAGTCGTCCATCGCGATCCGCACACCGGCCTCGCGCAGCTGCCTTAGCTGGCGGAGCACGTCCGAATCGGCGTCGAAAAACACACTCTCGGTCAGCTCAAGCACCAGCTGGCGCGGGTCCACCCCGGTCGAGGCGACAATGCCCAAAACGTCGGTGGCGAAGTCGCGGTGCTGGAATTGCAGGCCGGAGACGTTCACGGCCACGCTGTACGCCGCGTCGCCGGCGAGCCAGGGCCGGATCTCGGCGCAGGCGCGGCGCATCACCTCGTCGCCGATCTCGCGGATCAGCCCGCTCTGCTCGGCCACGGGCAGGAACTGGTTGGGCGGAACCAGCTTGCCGTGCCGCTCCCAACGGGCGAACGCCTCGAACTGCACCACGGCGCCGAGGCCCGGGGACACCACCGGCTGGTAGTGCACCGAGATTTGGCCCAGCTCCACGGCCTGCCGCAGCCCGGTCTCGCCCTGGGCCTTGTGCGCGGGGGTGTTCAGCATCTCCGGCCGGAACTGCAGCCAGGTGTTCTTCCCCGCGGCCTTGGCCGCCGTCATGGCCGAGTCCGCCTGCCGCAGCAGTTCGGCGCCGTCGTGCGTCTGCGGGGTCTTGGAGGCCAGGCCCATGCTCACCCCGGGACGCACCGTGGAGCCGCCGATCCGCGCCGGGACGTACAGCGACTCGGAGATGCGCTTCGCGACGGCGCCGGCGTTGAGGCACTCGGTCAGCAGCACCACGAATTCATCGCCGCCGAGCCGGGCCACGGTGTCGTGCGGCCGGACGCAGTTACGCAGCCGGCTGGCCACCTCCACCAGCAGCTCGTCCGCGGCGGCTCGGCCCAGCATGTCGTTGTAGCTCTTGAAGTCGTCCACGTTCAGCAGCAGCACGTCCACCGGATCCGGCCGGCGCAGCGCCGCGGCGAGGCGTTCGTTGAACAGGGTGCCGTTGGGCAGCCCGGTCAGCGTGTCCCGCAGCACCGCGGCCTTCAGTTGGTCGTCGTGCTCCGCGGGCGTTAGGCGGGGGAGGACGCCGGTGGTGCCGGGCACCAGTTCGGCCTCTATCGGGGACGTCCGACGGCGGGGCGCGGCGGCCGCTGCCGGGACACCGGCGTCGCGCGCGGCTGCGGACTGACTCGCCGTGACGGAGGGCCCGGCGGTGGCCGGCCGGACGGAGAGCGCGACGGCGGCGTCGCTGCCGGTGCTCCCAGCCGCGGGCGGCAGCGCCGCGCAGGTGATTTCCAGCGGGAACTCGGAGGCGTCTCCGCGGCGGCCCGCGCCGGCGAAGGGCAGCCGCGTGGCGCCGGTTCCGGCGCCGGTTCGGCGGCCGGCGACGCCGGAGTTCCCGGCCGCCAGCCCGGTGAGGAGCTGGTGGAAGTCCTCCCGGGAGGCTTCGGCCAGCAGCAGGCTGTAGTCGGCGCCGAGCAGCTGCGCCCGGGAGTAGCCGAAGAGCTGTTCCGCGGCGTTGTTCAAGAACGAGATGGATCCATCCGGGGCAAGCAGAACGAGGGCGTCGGGGCTGTGCTCCAGCACCGTCTGTGCGAATGCTGCGTCCATAATGTGACTGCCCCCAAAAGCGATGGATCTGTGAATGGTCGCGCACCGCGGGAAACCCTTTGGGGCTTCGCTGCGGACCGCGACTGCTGAAATCATATGTGTTCGGTAGCACACTCTCACGCAGCCCCAACGTTATTTGCAAAAGCGTCCGAATGTGTCGTCTGGGCTCCCAGACTTGGTTCCGGCTGGCCCGCCAGAACCAGCCCCCTCTACATCGCGACAGCGGCTTCCTGCAGTGCCTCGATGGCCTCCGCGGACTGGGCCACGGCCGCCTCCCGGCGCGCCTCCGGCACCGGCCGGGAGAACAGGTAGCCCTGCAGCGCGTCACACTCGTGCTCCATCAGGTACCGGGCCTGGGTGGGCGTTTCGATGCCTTCCGCCGTCACCCGCAGGCCCAGGCTGTGCGCCATGTGGATCATCGAGGTCAGGATCGGAAGCCGTTCCTCGCCGGTGTGCAGCATGGACACAAACGACTTGTCGATCTTCACCGCGTCCACCGGGAGTTCCTGCAGGCGTCCCAGCGAGGAGTAGCCGGTGCCGAAGTCGTCCAGAGCCACCCGGATCCCGGCCGCGCGCAGGGTGATCAGCTGCTGGATTACGTGGGAGTCGGCGTCGAAGAACACGCTTTCCGTGACCTCGATGACCAGCTGGTGCGGATCGACCCGGCTCCACGCGGCAATGTCCAGCACACGCTCGGCAAAGTCCTTGTGCTGCAACTGCACGCCGGAGACGTTGACCGCGAGGGTCCGTCCCGGATCCTCGGCCAGCCAGGACTGCAACTCGTTGCAGCTCTGCCGGAGCACCTCGGCACCTATGTCACGGATCAGGCCGCTGCGCTCCGCGGTCTGGATGAAGGCGTCCGGGGCCATGATTTCCCCGTCGCGTTCCCAGCGGGCCAGGGCCTCGAACTGCACCACCTCGCGCCGGTTCGTGGAAATCACGGGCTGGTAGAAGACGGTGATCTGGCCCAGTTCGACGGCGCGGCGCAGCCCCGCGGTCAGCTGGGTGCGTTCCAGCAGGGCGGCCAGCATCTCCGGCTGGAAGTGCACGTAGCAGTTCTTGCCCGCCTCCTTGGCGGCGTACATGGCCACGTCCGCCTGCCGCAGCAGCTCGGAGGAGGACATGTTCTCCGTGCCGCGCGTCGCCACGCCCAGGCTCAGCCCCGGGCGCATCAGGGTCCCCTCGATGGAGACCGGTGCGTTCAGGGTGGCCACGATCCGCTGCGCCACCGCGTCGGAGTCGTTGCAGCCCTCCAGCAGGACCACGAACTCGTCGCCGCCGAGCCGGGCAACGGTGCCGTGCGGTCCCACACAGTTCTGCAGCCGTCGGGAAATCTCCACCAGCATTTGGTCCCCGGCGTGGTGGCCCAGGATGTCATTGACTTCCTTGAAGTCGTCCAGGTCCAGCAGCAGCACCGCTACGGGGCCGGGGGACTCCAGCGCGGCAGTGGCGCGTTCGTTGAACAGCATGCGGTTGGCAAGCCCGGTCAGCGGGTCCTGGAACGCCAGGGCCTTGAGCTGGTCGGCCTGCTGGGCGAGCTCGTCGAGGGCGCGGCGGGCCTGGTCCTGCGCCATGGTGCGTGTGGTCACGTCGCGGAAGTTCCAGATCCGCCCCACCACTTCGTCCGCGACCTTTTGCGGGCGCGAATACAGTTCAACGGTGCGGCCGTCCTGGAACTCCAGCAGGTCCTGGCTGTGCAGCTCGTGGTTGGCGTAGAGCTCGGCGACCTTGGACTTGAAGGAGTCCGGGTCCACCAGCTTCTTCGCGATGAACCTGACCAGGGCGTAGGCGTCATCCTCGGCCAGGATCTCGCGCGGCATGCCCCACAGCCGCAGGTATTGTTCGTTGACGCCGGTGATCTGGCCGGTGTTGGACACCACGACGATTCCGTCCGCCGTCGTCTCCAGGGTCGCGTCGAGGAGCGAGACGGCGTGGCGCCGGCCGGCGTCGTCGTCCACGCGGTGGGTGGTCTCCCGCACCGCAACCGCCATCGAGGTTTTCGCCCGTGTCGTGACCAGGGAACAGGTCAGTTCCAGCGGGATTTCGGTGCCGCTGCGGTGCAGTCCGACGGCGGGAAAGGGCTTGGTGCCGAAGGTGCCCGCGCGGCCGAGGCGGCTCAGGACCCGCAGGAACCCGCCGCGGTCATCCTCCACCAGCAGACGGGTGTGCAGGAGGCCGACCAGCTGCTCCGAGGAGTACCCGAACAGTCGTTCGGCGGCCGGGTTGAGGAAGGAGATGGTTCCGTCGGTATTGAGCAGCAGCAACCCGTCGGGGCCCTGCTCAAGCAGGGTCTCCGCCAGTCCTTGTTCCACGTCGATGCCAGCCCCCAGGCGCTTGATTTTCCATTCCACCGGCAGGGCGGTGGTCATTAAACTTCAAGCATCATAGGGCCCTGAGACTCAAATCACAGCACCGGCTGCGTTTGGGCGGCGGTGTCGCCGCGCAGCGCGGTGATGGTCCTCGTTGACGCTGAGAGCGCGGCGGGGAGCTCGGCCGCCGGCTGGGGCCTGGAAAACAGGAAACCCTGCAGGGAGTCGCAGCCGCGCCGCATCAGGTACCCGGCCTGCTCCGGGGTCTCGACGCCCTCCGCGGTGACGGTCAGGCCCAGGCCGTGGGCCATGTCGATCATGGAGTTGAGGATGGGCAGTCGCTCGTCGCCGGTGCGGATCATGGCGACGAAGGACTGGTCGATCTTGAGCGTGTCCACGGGCAGGTCCTGGAGCCGTCCCAGTGAGGAGTAGCCGGTGCCGAAGTCGTCCAGCGCCACCCTGACTCCGGCGCTGCGGAGCTGCACCAGCTGGCGATGGACCAGGCAGTCGTCGTCGAAGAAGACACTCTCGGTGACCTCCACCACCAGCTGGTGCGGATCGACGCCGCGGGAGCAGGCGGTCGCGAACAGCAGCTCCGGGAAGTTTCCCTGCTGCAGCTGCACGCCGGAGACGTTGATCGCGAGCGAACGGGTGGGGTCCTGGGCGAGCCAGGGCCCGAGTTCGGTGCAGCAGCGGTGCAGGACTTCGGCGCCGATATCCACGATCAGGCCGCTGCGTTCGGCGGTAGGGATGAACTGCTGCGGCGGGACCAGGATACCGTCGCGTTCCCAGCGGGCCAGCGCCTCGACCTTGACCACGGTGCCCAGCCGGGCCGAGACGATCGGCTGGTAGTGCACGGTGATCCCCCCGCCGTCGACAGCCGTCCGCAGCCCGGCTTCGAGGTCGGTGCGTTCGAGCAGGGCCGCCATCATTTCCGGGCGGAAACGCAGGTAGCGATTCTTGCCGGCGGCCTTCGCCGCGTACATGGCGATGTCCGCGCGGCGCAGCAGCTCGGAGGCGTCGTCGGCGCCCTCGCCGATGGAGGCCAGTCCCAGGCTCAGGCTGGGCCGCAGCATCGTGCCGTCGAGCCAGAACGGCACCCCCAGGGACTCGACGATCCGCTCGGCGGCGGCGTCGGCGTCGAGCGAACCGACCAGCAGGACCACGAACTCGTCGCCGCCCAGGCGTGCTACAACGTCGCTGGGCCGGACGCAGGCACGGAGCCGGCGGCCCACCTCGATCAGCATCTGGTCCCCGGCGTGGTGGCCGTGGACGTCGTTGACTTCCTTGAAGTCGTCCAGGTCCAGCAGCAGGACGTCGACGGCGGTCCCGCAGGGCCCGGCCAGGGCGTGCGCCAGCCGGTCGTTGAAGAGCTGGCGGTTGGAGAGCCCGGTCAGCGGGTCCTGGAACGCGAGTCGTTTCAGCTGGCTGGCCTGCGCGGCGAGATCCGCCATCGCCCGGTTGATCTGGTCCTGGTCGCGCCGGGCCTGGGTGACGTCGCGGAAGCTCCAGACGCGGCCCACCACCCGGTCTTCAACCTTTTGCGGGCGCGAGTAGCGTTCGAAGGTGCGTCCGTCGCGGAAGTCCAGCACGTCGTGGCTCTCGGCATCCGGGTCCGCGTAGAGGGCGGTGACTTTCTCAACGAACGTCTCGGGATCCACCAGCTGGCCCATCACGGAGCCGATCACGGCCTCATCGTCGCCGGCGTCCACGAGCTCGCGCGGGATGCCCCACATGGCAAGGAACTTGTTGTTCACGGACGAGATCCGGCCCTCGGCGCTGACCACCAGGATGCCGTCCGCGGTGGACTCCAGCGTGGCTGAGAGCAGCGACATGGCGTCGCGGAGCCGGGCGTCCTCTTCGGTGCGCGCTGACGTGCTCACGCGGACACGACCGGATGAATCTGAGACCAACGATGCTGCATTGTGAATCCTCCCCTCAGAAATCATAGGGGGCGCAGCGCGGCCCGGGAGCCACGGCCCGGGATTCAGCCGGCGGGGGCGCAGCCGACCTGGGCTCAGCCGACCTGGGCTCAGTCGGCGGGAGCTCAGCCGGCCTGGGCCGGCCCGCCCGGGGCCGCGGCCTGGACGGCGGCGTTGGCCCCGGTCCCGGCCCTGCCCAGAGAGCGCACGGTCCAGCCTGCCGCCGTCCAGGCGGGGGCATCGAGGGCGTTCCGGGCATCCAGCACCATCCGGCGCCGGACCAGGGCCCCGGCGGCGTCCGGCGAGAGCCCGCGGTAGGCCTCCCACTCGGTCAGCAGCAGGACCAGCTCCGCGCCCTCGAGCGCCTGGTCGGTGGAGGCCTCGAAGCGCAGCTGCGGGTAGCGCAGCCAGGCGTTGTTGATCGCGGCCGGGTCCGTGACGGTGACGTGCGCGCCGGCGTCGGCCAGCTGCTGCGCCACGTCCAGGGCGGGGGAGTCGCGGATGTCATCGGTGTCCGGTTTGAAGGCCGCTCCCAGCACGGTCACCCGCCGGCCGCCCAGCTGGCCGCCGCAGAGTTCCCGGGCGGCCTCCACCGTGCGGGAGCGCTGGCCCTGGTTGATGCCGTCTACCGTGGCCATCCAGGCGTCCACCGAGTCGACGCCCAGGGCGGCGGCCTGCACCCGGAGCGAGCGGATGTCCTTGGGCAGGCAGCCGCCGCCGAAACCGAGGCCGGCGTGCAGGTAGCGGCCGCCGATCCGCGGATCCAGGCCCATCGCCTCGCCGAGCTCGGTGACGTCCGCGCCGGAGGCCTCGCAGAGTTCGGCCATCGCGTTGATGAAGCTCAGTTTGGTGGCCAGGTACGCGTTCGACGCCGACTTGATCAGTTCCGCCGTCGCGAAGTTGCAGATGATTCGGGGGATGCCGGCGCAGAGCAGCGGCGCGTACACCGTGTCCAGGGCCGCGGTGACGGCCGCGCCGGCGCTGTCCGGGGTAAGGGTGGAGTCCGCGCCGCCGGGCACGCCGTAGACCAGCCGGTCCGGGACCAGGGAATCCTTGACCGCAGTGCCCTGGCGCAGGAACTCGGGGTTCCAGCCGAGGAGCACATCCGGCCGTCCGGCGAGCACCCCGCGGAGCATGTCCACCATTCCCACCGGGACGGTGGACTTGCCCACGACGGCGGCGCGCGGAGCCAGGAAGGGCAGCAGCGCCTCGGTGGCGGAGACCAGGTAGCTGAGGTCGGCGCCGTCCGAGGTCTTGGACTGCGGCGTGCCGACGCAGAGGAAGTGCAGCTCGGCGCCGGCGGCGTCGGCGAAGTTGGTGGAGAACGCGAGCCGGCCGTTGGCGCGGCCGTCGCGCAGGAGCTCGTCGAGGCCGGGTTCGTAGAACGGGGCGGCGCCGCGGTCCAGCTGGGCCACCTTGGCGGCGTCGACGTCGATCCCGACCACGGAGTGGCCCATTGAGGCCAGGGTGGCCGCGTGCACGGCCCCGAGGTAGCCGCAGCCGATCACGGAAATCTTCACAGGGTTGCTCCTCTGGGGGTGGGGCTTGGTGTGGTGGTGGGCCCAGCCGGGCCGGCCAGGACTGCTTCGTAGTGCCGCACCAGTTCCTCGCCCAGCGCGTGCCAGGTCCGGCCCTGGACCGAGGCGTGGGCCGCGGCGGCAAAGGCGCGGCGCTTGGCGTCGTCGCCGGTCAGGTCCGTCACCCGGGCCCGCAGCGCGGCAAGGTCGCCGGGCGGGTAGAGCCAGCCGGTCCGCGAGTTCTCCACGAGGTCCAGCGGGCCGCCGCGGCCGGTAGCGACCACCGGCACCCCGGACGCCATGGCCTCCTGGATGGTCTGGCAGAAGGTTTCGAACTCGCCGGGGTGGACAAAGAGATCAAAGGACGCGACGGCGCGGGCCAGCTCCTCGCCGCCGAGGAAGCCGGTGAACACGGCCTCCGGGAGTGCGGCCGCCAGGGCCTCGCGCTGCGGGCCGTCGCCGACGATCACCAGCTTGGTGCCGGGCACGTCCGCGAGCACGGCCAGGTCCTCCACCTGCTTCTCCACCGCGAGCCGGCCGACGTAGCCGATGATGCGCTCCCCGCCGGGGGCGACGGCGGCCCGCCACGCGTCGTCGCGCTTCTCCGGACTGAAGCGGGTGGTGTCCACCCCGCGCCGCCACATTTGAACCCGTGGAATGCCGCGGCCGAGGAACTGGTTCAGCGCGAACGTGGACGGGACCAGGGTGCGGGTGGCCAGCAGGTGGATCTGGTCCACCCGGTTCCAGGCCCAGTTCTCCAGGAACGGAACGCCGTAGCGCGCGGCGTAGCCGGGGACCTCGGTCTGGTAGATGGCGACGCTGGGGATGCCGAGCTGGTGTGCGGCCTGGGCGGCCCGCCAGCCGAGCACGAACGGCGAGGCGAGGTGGACGACGTCGGGGGCGTAGTCGGCAAGGATTCGCTTGACCCGGGCCACACCGCCCAACGCCACCCGTACGTTCGTGTAGCCGGCCAGCGGCACGGAGGGGAGCCGGTGGACGTGCGCGCCGTGGACCTCGCCCGGGACGTCGGTGTCCTGCGTGGACGGCGCGATCACCAGCACCTCGTCGCCGCGGTCCTGCAGATGCTCCAGGACCCTCAGGATGGAGTGCGTGACCCCGTTCATCTGGGGCAGGAATGATTCGGCGACTAGTGCGATCCTCACGCCTCCACCGTCGCCGCGGCGGCTGACGGCGCGGGGTCACGGGTGTGGCCTGTGGGGGAAGAGTGGGTTAACAGGCGGCGGCCGCGGGTCCAGGCGCGCTCCAAGGCGTGGGCGCCCCAAAGGTGCAGGGCGCCCATTTGCCAGAGACGGCCGCTAAGACGGGCCTCGGAGCGGCCATCTCCGGCAAATGGACGCAGGGGCCGGCCGGCCGGGGCCTCCGGGCGCCCGGCAACGTCAGCGCCGAGGTTCGGGTGGCTCGTGCCGGAGCACGTCCGGGAGTTCGTCCACGTAGACGGTTTGGGGCGGCTCGTAGTAGATCACCAGCACCTCGTCCCCGACGGCGAAGACGCTCGTTTTGTCGAAGGGGTGGGCGTGGAAGGCGCTTATTCCGCCGCGGAACGGCAGCATCACCTCCCCGATGGTGCCGGGGCCTACACGTCCCGTGACCCGGCCGATCCTGCCGGTCAGGCTGCGGTCGACGTCCCTAGGCATCCGGGGCTTTCGGCGGCTGCTTGGCTGCCTGCCGGCCGTCCTTGAGCGCCGTCCGCAGGGCCGGCAGGTAATCGCCGACCTGGGCCAGAATGCCGCCGATCATCCGGTTGATGCCCTCCCCGCCGTTGAGGACGGTGAGCTGGCCGACGTGGGCGAACGGCTCCGCGGCCGCCGCGATGATGGCGGGCATGTTCTCGGCCAGCTGCTGCGAGATGACCGCGTCCTGGTTGGTGCCGAGGGCTTCGCCGCGGGCTTTGATGCCTTCGGCCTCGGCCAGCGCTTTGGCCTTGATTGATGACGCCGTGGCGTCACCGCGGGCCTTGGTGGCGGCGGCTTCCGCTTCGCCGGTGACACGGGTGGCCCCGGCGGCGGCCGCTGCGGCCGTGGCGTTGGCCTGCGCCTGGAGCTCGGTGCGCCGTGCGTTGACCTGGGCCTCCAGTTCGGTGCGGCGGGCCAGGGCCTCGGCGGCGCTGATGTCGGCGGATTTCTGGCCCTCGGCCTCGGTGCGCTTGGCGTAGGCCTTGGCGTCCGCGGGTTTGCGGATGGTGGTCTGGAGTTTTTGTTCCTCGCGGTCCGCCTCGAGCTTCGCGACCTCGGTTTCCTGCACCACCACCTGCTGGCGCGCGGTCGCCTCTGCCAGCGGGCCGGCCTGGGCGGCGTTGGCACGGGCGCGTTCGGCGTTGGCCTGCGCCTCGGACTGCTTGATCGCGGACAGGCTTTGCGCGTCGGCGATTTGCGCGGCCGCCTCCGCCTCCCGCTCGGCCGCCTCCCGGTTGCGGGTGGCCTCGGCGATCCGGGCCTCCATCTTCACCTGCGCGATGTGCGGCTTGGCGATGTTCTGGATGTAGCCGGTGGGGTCCTGGAGGTCCTTGATCTGGAGCGAGTCGACCACCAGGCCCAGCTTCTCCATCTCCACCCCGCTCGCGCTGCGCACCTGCGAGCCGAGCTTGTCGCGCTCGCGGATAATCTCCTCCACGGTCATGCTGCCGATGATGGAGCGAAGGTGCCCCTCAAAGACGTTGTAGACCTGGCTCTGCATCTTCGGCTGCTGGCCGAGGAACCGGCGCGCGGCATTCGCGATGAACGGCGGCGCGTCCCCGATCTTGTAGATCACCACGCCCTCGACAATCACTTGGATGCCCTGCGACGTCACGCAGGAGACCTTGAGCTCGGTCTCGTTCAGGGTCAGCGACAGGGTCCGCACCGTCTGCAGGCCGGGAAACACCAGCGCGCCCTTGCCCGTGACGATCTTGAAGTCCATACCGTCCCTGGTCTCCAGCGTGCCGCGGGTCAGGCCGGAAATGATGAGCGCCTCGTTCGGTTCAGCCACCTTCCACATCAGCTTGATCGCCACCCAGATAACGGCGACGACGAGCAGCGCCCCGGCGAGGATCGCGAGGAGCGGGATAAAGGCTGAGAAATCCGGCATGGAAAACCTTTCAGGTCGGTGCGTTAGGCCAGTCTGGGGTGCCGCCGTCGAATAAGTCCAGCATTTGGCGCAAAGCTCTGTGTACAGACGCCGGGAAATGCGAAAGCTGGTGCGGACGCCAGTGAAACCTCACGGCGTCCGCACCAGCAGGTAGTACGAATTATTGGATTGCTATGAATCGTTCCTCATTCGCGGCTCCCTTTTCCCGGTGTTCGCTTACCGGGTTTGTGCGTCATCGGCCAGATGCCTCGAGAGCAGCCAGCCGGCGCCAATCATTGCCACGCCCAGCACCATGTGGGTCCAGTTGTCCATGGTGTTGAACGAAAGGAAATTGGCCGCCGACCCTACGCCGACGATCAGCCCGTAAACGCTGAAGATGATGTACAGCAGGCCGAAGCCCATAAGGAAGTTCCGGGCTCCCATGCCGTTGCGGGACATGGTCAAGCCGGTGGCGCCGATGGCCAGCTGGACGATGTTCAGCAGCATGGACACCTGGAACAGGCTGAGGAACATGGCCTTGGAATCGGGGCCGAAGAACCTCAGTTCGCTGTACTGCGTGGTGATGCCCGGGATGAACCCGAGGACTCCCACGACAATTAGGACAATACCCACACCCATGCCGACGTTTTGGACATCTGTCCGTCCGAAATGTACGCCGTGCGCATGTGGAGATGCGGTAGTCATTTTCTGCCTCCAACCAGTGATTGCGGACACTTTAAATTTTACGGCGGGGTAGCGGAAAAAGCGCCGCCGCGGACCCACCCGGACGGCGCGAAAATACGCGGGAGAAAGCCTGTCGGAACGCCGGTCGCGGCCCTGCCCGTGGGACGATGGACCACGATGAAACTGCGCGCTGATCAGACCGGGGACCGTGGCCTTCCGATGCCTTTGTGGCTGCAGGGGGCGCTCGAGTCCGCGCAGGCGGCCGTGATCTCCGCGCTCGCCGTGGTGGCACCGATCGTCGCGGTCTGGGCCACGGCCGGGTTCCGGGACAGCGGCTTTGAATTCCTCGCCCGGCTCGCTGGCCAGGCCTGGCTGGTGATCCACGGGGTGCCCCTGCTGTTGGACACCGTCGGCGACGGCGCCGCGGCCCAGCCTGAGTCGGGTGTCCTTTCGCTGGTCCCGCTGGGGCTCACGCTGATCCCGTTCCTGCTCGCCTGGCGCGCCGGCCGCCGGCTGGCCCGGGCCTCGTACACCGATCAGCTCTGGCAGGCACTGCTCGGCTCCTGGCTGATCTACGGCGCCTTCGGGTTTGCCACTGGCTTTGTCTGTCGCACCGCCGAGGTGGGCGTCAGCCTCTGGTACGCCTCGGCCGTGCCGCTGGTCCCGTTCGCCCTCGGCATGGTGATCGGGGCCCGGCGCGAGGCGGGCTCCTGGAGCCGGCTGATCGGCGTCGACGCCGTCGCGTGGCTCTCGCGCACCAGCCAGCACTCGCGCTGGGCCGGCTCCTACCTCGGCTCCGTCCTCAAGGCGGGCTTCGTGGCGGTCATGGCCAGCCTGGCGATGGCCACCGCACTGCTCGCCGTGGACCTGCTGATCCACTGGAACCTCGTCATCGCCGTCTACGAGGCGCTCGACGCCGGGCCGGTGGGCGGCGCCGCCCTCACCATCGCGCAACTGGGCTACCTGCCCAACCTGGCCGTGTTCGCGCTCGCCTGGACCTCGGGCTCCGGTTTCGCGCTCGGCGTCGGCTCCCACGCGGGGCCGCTGGCCACCGCCGTCGGACCGCTGCCCTCCATACCGGTGTTCGCGGCGCTGCCCTCCGGGGCACTGGAGTACGGATTCGTGGCCCTGGTGGTGCCGGCCCTCGCCGGCGTGCTGGCGGGCTGGTGGTTCCTGCGCGAAGGCGAAAACCACTTCGACGAATGGCTCTCCATCAAGGTCAAGGCGCGCTGGTTCACCGCCGCGGTTTCCACCCTTGTGCTGGGGGCCATGACCGGCGCCTTGGCCGGGCTGCTCGCGGCGGGGCTGGCCTGGCTGGCCAGGGGATCGGCCGGCATTGGCCGGCTCACGGACATCGGCCCGGACCCGCTGATGACGGCGCTGTTCGTCGCGGTGGAAACAAGCGTCGGCGTCGTGATCGGCTACGCCGCGGGGCCGTGGCTGGAACGCCGGCAGAAACTGCATGAGGCGGACCTGGAGCTGGCCGCCGAGGCCGACTGAGCCGGTTCCGCTTGCGGTGCCGGCGGCGTCAGCGCAGCTGGGTGGGCATCGACTTCTCCAGCTCCGTCCGGCAGGCCGAAGCCGCCTGCTGGGTGAGGGCATGCCGGGCACACTGCTGGTAGTCCCGGATCTGGTTGAAGAACACCGCGGACACCATGATCATCAGGGCCATCACCACGGTGACGACGAGGCCGGAGATGGTCCCGAACAGCACCAGGCGCGATTCCCGGAGCTTCATGGCTCGGACCAGCAACAGGACGCCGAGCACGAGGGAAACGACAGTGAGGATCCCGGCGAGCCACAGGTAGCTGACGTCCAGCTGGAACACGAAGAACGACCCGAGCACCGTCACGATGAACATGCGGAAGAGGTTGTGCGTCCTGAGCAGCGACGCTTTGGCCGCCTCGCTCCGCGGATTCTGGCCCCGCGGGCTGTCGCCGGGGTCGTGCGGTGAATTCATGTTTTCCAGCGTACGCGAGCGGCACCCTAAGCTAAGGCAATGCGCATTGTTGTCCTCGTCTCCGGCACCGGCTCCAACCTCCAGGCCGTCATCGACGCCGTCAAGGCCGGCGAGCTGGACGTGGAGCTCGCTGCCGTCGGGGCCGACAGGCCCGGAACCTACGGGGTGGAGCGCTCCGCGGCGGCCGGCATCCCGACGTTCGTGGTGGACTTCAAGGCCTACCAGGACCGGGCGGCCTGGAACGCCGCGCTCACGCGGGCGGTGGCCGCGTACCGGCCCGACGTCGTTGTGTCCTCCGGTTTTATGCGCATTGTCAGCGCGGACTTCATCGACGCGTTCGGCGGCAAGTACCTAAACACCCATCCGGCCCTGCTGCCCGCCTTCCCCGGCGCGCACGGCGTCCGCGACGCCCTGGCCTATGGCGTGAAAGTCACGGGGTGCACCGTGCACTGGGCCGACGCCGGCGTGGACACCGGGCCGATCATCGCCCAGGAGGCCGTGACGGTGGCCGACGGCGACACGGAGGAAACGCTGCACGAGCGGATCAAAACGGTGGAGCGGCGGCTGCTGGTCTCGACGCTCAAATCCCTCGCCGCAACTGCCGCCGCCGCGCCGCCCAACTGACTCGCAGTTCAGGCCGGCCGGACACCATGGCTGAGGGCCGGTCCGAACCGTACGCCACCGTCGAGGAGCTCGTCGACATGCTGGACCGACACAAGGGCACTCCCGGAATCCGCAAGGCGCGGCTCGCTCTTGAGGATTCGCGGGTTGGCGCGGATTCGGCCCCGGAGACACGACTCCGCCTGATCCTCGGCCGGGCAGGGCTTCCAGAGCCGCACCTGAATAGGCCCGCCCTCCTGCGGCCCGGCGTCGTACGTGAACCGGACCTTTCCTACCCCGAGTACCGTGTTGCCGTCGAGTACGAGGGGGAGGCCGTTCACTCGGCCGCGGGCCAGGTGGTCAGGGACATCGCCCGCGACGAAGACTACGCCTCCGCGGGCTGGACATCGGTCCGCATCTCGAAGCGGCATTTGGAGAAGGCCGGCCACGCGGCCGTCGCCAAGGTCCGGACGGCGCTCTACGGCCACGGCTGGCAACCGCGCTGACTCAACCCAACTGACTCGCAGATCAGGCCGTTTCCAGCCCTCAAAAACGTCCTGATCTGCGAGTGAGTTGGGCTACTCCAGGCGGCGCTGCTTGGTTTCCGGGGCGAAGAAGGCCATCCACAGCACCGAGACCAGCACCAGGGCGCCGCCCAGCGCGAACGACGTCGCCAGTCCCAGTTCGGGCCACAGGAAGGCGGCAAAGATCAGCGGCCCGAACCCGGCGCCGAGCCGGGAGAACGTCGAGGCCCAGCCGAAGCCGGAGCCGCGCAGCTCGGTCGGGTACAGCTCCGAGACGTAGGCGTAGAGCACCGGGATGGCCACCTGCACCACAAAGCCGAACACCAGCAGCCAGAACACGGCCGCCGTCGGGATGTCCACCACGACGGCGACAATCACCAGCGTCAGCGCCGACAGCGGACCGGTAATGGCCAGGATCCACTTGCGTCCGGTGCGCTCCACCAGCAGCGCGGCCACCACCACGCCCAGCAGGCCGACGGCGGCCATCGACGCCGTCGTGAGGAAGGCCTTGTACTCCTCGAAGCCGGCACCGATCAGGATCCGCGGCATCCAGGTCAGCGACAGGTAATAGACCAGCAGAATCGAGAAGAACAGGGCCCACGCCGCCGTCGTGATCTTCCAGTCGAACTGCCAGAGCGCGCGGAGCTGGGTCCAGGCGCTGCCGGCCGAGAGCCTCGGCGCGTCCTGGGGTTCGGGCAGGCTGTAGACCCGGGCCTCGGCGCCGGTGGCTGCGACCAGCCCGTCGATCACCCTGGCGGCTTCCTCGCGGCGGCCCTTGCGGATCAGGAACAGCGGTGACTCCGGCACGCTGCGGCGGACCCAGAACACCAGCAGCGCAGGCAGCACCATGATCAGCATGGTCAGCCGCCAGTCCGCGAATGCCGCCACCAGCCCGGCCGAGACGAAGCCGCACAGCGCGGCGCCGATCGGCCACCAGCCGTCCATGGCGGTGAGGACCTTGCCGCGCTGCTTGCGGGGGGTGAATTCACCCACCAGCGCGTAGTCCACCGGGATGCAGCCGCCCAGGCCGAAGCCCGCCAGGAACCGGAACGCCACGAACCAGGAGAAGTCGGGGGAGAGGGCGCCGAGCACCGTAAAGACCGAGAAGATCAGCAAGGTGGCGGTGAAGGCCTTCTTGCGGCCGATGGTGTCCGCGATGGTGCCCCAGACGAAGGCGCCCAGGGCCATGCCGATCAGGTTCGCGGTGCCGATCCAGGCGGCGTCGCCCGGGCCCAGCGACCAGTGCTTGGACAACAACGGAATGAGGATGCCGTTGAGCGTGACGTCCCAGGCATCGAACATAAAGCCCAGGCCACCGATCAGGAAGATCCGGCCCTGGACCTTCCACCGCCACGGCAGTTCCTGGACTACCTGTTCGCCGCTGGGCACAGTGGTGTACGTATTCATTTCGGCCTCCTGGGAAAACTCTACGTCCCGGGGCGCGCCTGCGGGGATGCTTCACACTTGGGCGCGCGGGCGTCCCGGCGGACGGCAGGGTGGCCGGACGCGATAAACTGGCCGCATCCCCACCACCCGCGGCCCCGCCGCGATATAAGACGGAGACTTTTGTGAGCTTTACGCAGCTTGACCGTGTATCCATCGACCGAGTTCCCATCCGCCGGGCCCTCATTTCGGTCTACGACAAGAGCGGTCTGGAGGAACTCGCGAAAGGCCTGCACGAAGCCGGCGTCAAGATCGTCTCCACGGGCTCCACCGCCAAGAAGATCGCCGCCGCCGGGATCCCGGTGCAGGAAGTCGAGGAAGTCACCGGCTCCCCGGAAATGCTGGACGGCCGCGTCAAGACCCTGCACCCGCGCGTGCACGGCGGCATCCTCGCCGACCGCCGGGTCCCGGCACACATGGACACGCTCGCGTCGATGGACATCGAGCCGTTCGACCTCGTCGTTGTGAACCTCTACCCGTTCGTGGAGACCGTCAAGTCCGGCGCCGCACAGGACGACGTCGTCGAGCAGATCGACATCGGGGGCCCCGCGATGGTGCGCTCCGCCGCGAAGAACCACGCCGCCGTCGCGATCGTGGTGGACCCGGCCTCCTATGGTGCCGTGGTGGACGCGGCCTCCTCCGGCGGGTTCGACCTGAAGACCCGACGCCGGCTCGCCGCCAGGGCCTTCGCGCACACCGCGAGCTACGACACCGCAGTGGCGACCTGGACTGCCAGCCAGTTCCTCGACGAGGACGGCGACGGCGTGATCGACTGGCCCGCCTACGCCGGCCTGGCCCTGGAGCGCTCCGAGGTGCTGCGCTACGGCGAGAACCCGCACCAGCAGGCCGCGCTGTACGTGGACAAGGCCGCCCCCGCAGGCATCGCGCAGGCCGACCAGCTGCACGGCAAGGCGATGAGCTACAACAACTTCGTCGACGCCGACGCCGCCCTGCGTGCCGCCTTCGACTTCGCCGAGCCCGCCGTTGCGATCATCAAGCACGCCAACCCGTGCGGCGTGGCCGTGGGTTCCGCCTCCGCGGCGGACCCCATCGCCGACGCCCACGCGAAGGCCCACGCCTGCGACCCCGTCTCAGCGTTCGGCGGCGTGATCGCGGCCAACCGCACCGTCACCGCCGGCATGGCCCGGACCGTGGCGGGCATCTTCACCGAGGTCGTCATCGCGCCGGGCTTCGAGGACGAGGCCGTGGAAATCCTGTCCAAAAAGAAGAACATCCGCCTCCTCACCCTGCCCGAGGGCTACGGCCGCTACCCGACCGAGTTCCGCCAGGTCTCCGGGGGCATGCTGGTCCAGGCCACGGACAAGGTCGACGCCGAGGGCGACAACCCGGCCAACTGGACCCTCGCTGCGGGCGAGGCCGCCGACGCTGCCACCCTGGCTGACCTCGCCTTCGCCTGGACCGCGTGCCGCGCGGCCAAGTCCAACGCGATCCTGCTGGCCGCCGAGGGCGCTGCCGTGGGCATTGGCATGGGCCAGGTCAACCGGCTGGACTCCTGCCGGCTCGCCGTCGAGCGGGCCAACACGCTGGGTGTCACGGTGAGCTCGGATGTCGAGGGTGCCGGTGGCGCCTCGAACGCTGATGCGGCCGGTGCGCCGGAACGCGCCCGCGGTGCCGTCGCGGCGTCGGACGCGTTCTTCCCGTTCGCCGACGGACTGCAGATCCTGATCGACGCCGGCGTCCGCGCCGTCGTGCAGCCCGGCGGATCCGTCCGCGACGAGGAAGTCATCGCCGCCGCCAACGCTGCGGGCGTCACGATGTACTTCACCGGCGCGCGGCACTTCTTTCACTAGGGGGACATGCTCAACGGCTGCCACCAAGAATGGACATGCCCTTCCTTTCCGGGAGGGCATGTCCATTTTTTGGTGCCGACCGGGGTGGCCTTGGGTGCTGATTTTTGGCCACTTCAGGTACTGAGTAGTCCGGGCCGGCGGCTCCAACGGACATGCTCATTTTTCGAAACCAGGGATGGGCATGCCCTTCAAAGGCTGACGGGCATGCTCCTTCTTTGTGCCCAAGAGTGGACATATGGGGATTATGTCCTTTGGCCGCCGCGCGCAATGGGCATGTCCGGCGAGGGGATCAAATGGGCCGGCCAACACCTTGGGCCAGGAGATGCTCCTGCACTTCAAGGCCGACGGGCATGCTCATTCTTCGCGCCTAGCAACGGACATATGCAGGTTATGCCCGTCGGCTGGCCCGGGCGATGGGCATGCCCGGTGCAGGGCTCCAGCAATGGGCATGTCCATCCTCCGGACCAAGGCCCAGCAACCAGCAACCAGCAGCCCAGCAACCAGCAGCCCAGCGGCACACAGCAACGCGGGGTCACTGTGCCGCCCTGTCGAGGGGGATGGGCGGCAAGTGACCCCGCGTTGCCCTATTCCTTTCCTAGGGTGCGGGTTTCTCGGGGATGAGGTCTTAGGAAGCCGCGGCGGTCGTGTAGGCCTGCTGGATGACCGAACCCCAGTACGGGCCGTACATCACGGTGGAGCGGGTGCCGTAGCCGTAGCTGTTGATGGAGTTCTGGTAGCCGGAGGAGCTCGTGCCAATGAACCATGGCCCGCCGGAGGACCCGCCGGTCATGTCGCAGGGGATGCCCTGGGCGTTGAACTGGGGGTTGGTCGGGTCGTTGGAGGCCGGGCCTGTGCAGCTCACCAGGGACTGGCCGTCGAACGGTGACGCGGCCGGGTAGCCGTAGGACTTGTAGGTCAGGCCCCGGGCTGCGTTGAACTGGACGCCGGAGGACCCGACGACGTCGGACAGGTTCTGCCCGTTCAGCGGGGAGACGACGGCGAAGCCCGTGTCGTACTGCATGTCCCCGGCCGAGCTCCACTGCGGCGTGGTGTAGAGGGCCTTGGCCGCCCATTTGCCGTACGGGGCGGCGCCGTTGAGGTAGGCCGGGACGAAGACGAAGTTGGTGGCAAACGCCCCGGGACCCTCGTTGACGCAGTGGCCGGCGGTCGAGACGGTGCTCTTGTTGGTTGCTGTCACGGAGTTGCCGGAGCAGACGTAGTTGCTGCCGCCCATGGTGAAGAACACCTTGCCGATGTTGGAGACCGGTGACTCGTCCGCGTGCAGGGCGGGCTTGCCACGCGCGGCCTTGCCGGAAATCTGCGTGCTGGAGCCTTTTTCCACCGTGGCCGCGGGGGACTTGTTGCCGCGGGCCAGGGCCTTGTTCGCCAAAACATCGCCCGGGATCGCGGACTTCATGCGCTCGGGCGTCCAGTACTCGGCGGCCTGGGTGCCGTCGACGGACTGGCTGGCAACCAGCGGGGTATCCCTGTCCTGTGCTGCGGGGGCCGGTGTGGCCGACGCCGTGCCGACCGCGCAGACCGCAAGGATTGCAGCAGCGGAGAGGCTGAGGAGGCTGGTGGCCAGAGCCTTGGGTGTTCTCATGGGTGTCCTAACCGGGAGGGATACGGGGCGGTCAGCCGGGGCCGGCCGCGGTGATGGGTTAGAAGCTACGGCAGCGTGACGAGCGAGTAAAGCGATTTGTCAACATTTGTCACGCAAGATTTCCGCAGCCTTGCCACGGTTCCGGCTGTCACGCGGGCCCGGCCGCCCGTCCCGGATAGGCGCCAAGGCGGCCACCTCGGGTAAGTTAGAGCCGTTGAGATAACAAAAGATTTCCGCAGACTTTCAGGGAGACGCCCGAGCAATGGCCAAGATTATCTATACCCACACCGACGAAGCGCCGATGCTGGCCACCTATTCGTTCTTGCCGATCATCGAGGCGTTCGCGTCGACGGCCGGTGTGGAAGTGGAGACCCGCGACATTTCGCTAGCCGGCCGCATCATCGCCGTCTTTGGCGACTACCTCACCGAAGAACAGCGCGTCAGCGATGCCCTGGCGGAACTCGGCGAGCTCGCCAAGACGCCCGAGGCGAACATCATCAAGCTGCCCAACATCAGTGCGTCCGTGCCGCAGTTGAAGGCCGCCATTGCCGAACTGCAGGGCCAGGGCTACGCGCTGCCGGACTACCCGGACAACCCCGCCTCGGACGAGGAGACGGACATCCGCTCCCGCTACGACAAGATCAAGGGCTCGGCCGTAAACCCGGTGCTCCGCGAGGGTAACTCCGACCGACGCGCGCCGCTGTCGGTCAAGAACTACGCCCGCCAGAACCCGCACAGCATGGGCGCCTGGACCCCGGAGTCCAAGACCAACGTGGCCCACATGGATGCCGACGACTTCCGCTCCAACGAGAAGTCCGTGGTGATCGAGGCGGACACGAACCTGTTGATCCAGCTGGTCAAGGAAGACGGCACGGTCAAGATCCTCAAGCGTGCCTTCCCCGTGCTCGCCGGCGAGGTCATCGACGGCACCGTGATGCGCGCCGCCGCCCTGGATTCCTTCCTCGCCGCCCAGGTCGCCCGTGCCAAGGAGGAGGGCGTGCTTTTCTCCGCACACCTGAAGGCCACCATGATGAAGGTTTCCGACCCGATCATCTTCGGCCACGTCGTCAAGGCCTACTTCTCCGACCTCTTCGCTACCTACGGCGAGCAGATCGCCGCCGCCGGCCTGAGCCCCAACAACGGCCTGGCCTCCATCCTCAACGGCCTCGAGGACCTGCCCGAGGAAATCCGCGGCGACGTCGAGGCGGCCATCCAGAAGGGCCTCAACGACGGCCCCGAGCTGGCCATGGTCGACTCGGACAAGGGCATCACCAACCTGCACGTTCCCTCCGACGTGATCGTGGACGCCTCCATGCCGGCCATGATCCGCCGCTCCGGCCACATGTGGGGCCGCGACGGCCAGGAAGCCGACACCCTCGCCGTCCTCCCGGACAGCAGCTACGCCGGCATCTACCAGGTCGTCATCGACGACTGCCGAGCCAACGGCGCCTTCGACCCGACCACCATGGGCACCGTCCCGAACGTCGGCCTGATGGCGCAGGCTGCCGAGGAATACGGCAGCCACGACAAGACCTTCGAGATCCAGTTCGCCGGCACCGTCCAGATGGTTGACGACGCCGGCACCGTCCTGATCGAACACCAGGTCGCCCCCGGCGACATCTGGCGCGCCTGCCAGACCAAGGACGTGCCGATCCGCGACTGGGTCAAGCTGGCCGTCACCCGCGCCCGCGCCTCCGCCACCCCGGCCGTCTTCTGGCTGGACAAGAGCCGCGCGCACGACGCCCGGATGATCGCCAAGGTCGAGGAATACCTCAAGGACCACGACACCGAGGGCCTGCAGGTGGAAATCATGTCCCCCGACGAGGCCACGGCCTTCACCCTGGCACGCCTGCGCAAGGGCGAGGACACCATTTCGGTCACCGGCAACGTGCTCCGCGACTACCTCACGGACCTGTTCCCCATCCTCGAACTGGGCACCAGCGCCAAGATGCTCTCGATCGTCCCGCTGATCAACGGCGGCGGCCTGTTCGAGACCGGCGCCGGCGGTTCGGCCCCGAAGCACGTCCAGCAGCTGCTGAAGGAAAACCACCTGCGCTGGGACAGCCTGGGCGAGTTCCTGGCCCTGGCCGTGAGCTTCGAGCACCTCGCAACCTCCACGGGCAACGCCCGCGCGCAGGTCCTGGCGGACACCCTGGACCGCGCCACCGGCACCTTCCTACTGGAGGACAAGTCCCCTAAGCGCAAGGCCGGCGAGCTGGACAACCGCGGCAGCCACTTCTACCTCGCCAAGTTCTGGGCCGACGAGCTGGCACGCCAGAGCGACGACGCCGAGCTGGCCGCGGCCTTCGCCGCGGTCTCCGACGCGCTGGGCTCCAACGAGGAGACCATCGTCGGCGAACTGCTGTCCGTGCAGGGGTCCCCGGTCGACATCGGCGGCTACTACCGTCCGGACGAAGCCAAGGTCTCCGCCGTGATGCGGCCCTCGGCCAAGTTCAGCGAAGTGCTCTCCCTGCTGGGCTAGTCCGGGCAAGGCGAAGGGCGCACCGGGAGTCCCCGGTGCGCCCTTCGGCGTTTAAGCGGCCCGTATGTTGGCGTCCGGCGTCGTAGCGACCCGCGTCAGCGGTCGGAGGCCCGGCGGTCCCGGCGCTCGGGGGTTCGGCGTCGAAGGCGGGTTCAGTGGCCATGTCCGGATCGGTATTCAGCGACGCGCCGGGACCGACGACGTCGTAACCGGTATCGGTCAGCAGCGGCGCCACTGGCACCTGTCCATCCACCTCTGCGTTGCTCACGCGTTCGCGCCAGGCGCCCGTTTCGAAGTCGCGGCCCTCGATGAAGGTCTTGAACCGTTGCAGGTCCGCCCCGACCTGCCGGGAGTCCAGGCCCACCGCCGCGCCGATCTTTTCGGCCGCCGAGCCGGGCTCCCAGCTGAGTTCGACGTCGACCCGGGTTTCCGCCGGTCCGAGTTCCGAGAACCGCACCGTCCCGGCGTTGCGGGGTCGGTCGAGGCTCTCCCATGACACTTGCCGGTCGGGGTCCTGGCTGGTGATCCGGGCGTCGTAGTCGCGCTTGACTCCGCCGATGCTGGTCTGGAAGTGGACGGTGGTGTCATCGAGTTGCCGGACGGCGTCCACCCCGCTCATAAACTGCGGGAAATCTTCGAACTGGGTCCACTGGTTGTAGGCCTGGCTCAGGGGAACGTTCACATCGATGGATTCCTGGACTGTTGCCATGCTTGCTTCACTCCTTCAGTCGGCGGGCCGCCAGGCCGGTGCGGCCTGACTGACCAAGCTAGCCGGAACCGGCCTGCAGGGGAAGCCGGGTGTGGCTAGCCGCCGCCCTTGCCCTTGCCCTTCGCCCTGCCGTTATCGGCTGGGGCGGGAGCCGGTGCCTGTGCCGCCTGGTCCGCGGCCGCCTTCGCTGCGGCTTCCTGGGCGGCCTGGGCTGCCGCGGCGGCCTTTGCGGCCTCGGCCGCCTGCTGTTGTGCCACCTTGGCGTTCAGATCGGCGCGGACGGCGTCGACGGATGCCTTGATGCTCTGGTGCCGTTTGAAGGACACCTTTCCGTCCGCAGCCGCCGCGTCGAGCTTGGTCATCAGGTCATCCAGCAGCTTCAGTGCGCCGGGGGAGTCCTCGGCGGCCGCGGCCTCGGTGACGGCGCGGACCTGGGACTGGAGCTGAGTTGCTGCCGCGCCGTCCAGTTCGGGCGCCGGCCCGGCACAGCCGGCGAGCGAGCCCGCAACCAGGAGGGCCGTCAGCAGCGGGCCGGCCAGGGCCGGAAACCAGTGCCGTGTGTTTTTGCCGGTCATGGTTCCACGCTCTTCTGCAGCTGCTTCAGGTGTTCACCGAGGTCGCCGGTGACCGCCGGATAGGGAACGACGGCGGGTGCCGGCTTCGGTGCGGCGAGAATGGCGGTGGCGAGCACGGCCGCAGCAAGCAGCGCGACCACGGCCAGGACGACGGCGACCCTGGTCCGGAGCCGGGCGGCACGGAAGCTGGCGAGCCGGCGGGAGAGCATGCCGAGGGCGGCAGGGCGGCGTGCCGCGGGAACGCCCGGGGTGAGGGCGTACTGCGGGCGCGTTTGTGCGTCTACGCCGGGTGCGGCGCCGGTCGACTCCTGCGCCGTGGTCTGGGCGGCGCTCCGGGCGGTTCCCGGCCCCGTGTCCTGCGCTGAGCGTGGGGGCCTGGCCGGTGGCGCGGGCAGCACGCGGGTGCGGTCTTCGGGCAGCGGACCCGGGAGCGAGTCGGGGGAGATCAGCGCCTGGCGCAGCGCCGATTCCAGTTCGGCGGCCGCGGGGCGGTCCAGGGGGTCCAGTGCCGTCATCGCTCGGAACAGCGCGGCCCACTCCGGGGGAATGCTGTCCGGGATGACGGGGGCGCGGTGCAGCCGTGCCACTGCGGATTCGACGGCGCTGCCCGGGTATTCGACGAATCCCTTGATGCACTCCAGCAGCACGAGGCCGAGGGAGTAGATGTCGCTGGCCGGACCCATGTCCGCACCGCGGGCCTGTTCGGGGCTCAGGTAGGCCGCGGTTCCCACCATGGTTCCGGTGGCGGTGAGCCGGGTGCCGTCCACTATTCTGGCAATGCCGAAGTCGGTCAGCTTCGGCCGCAGCGGCTCGCCGGGGCGGACCTGAACCAGCAGGACATTGGCCGGTTTGATGTCGCGGTGGATGATGCCGAGGGAGTGCACGTACGCGAGGGCGTCCGCGAGCCCCGCTCCGATGACGGCAAGTTCGTCAAGCGGCACGGGGCTGTGCCGGATCCGGCTCCGGAGGTCCTGGCCGTCCACCAGTTCCATCGTCAGGAAAGGCCGCGGTTCCTCCGGAATCCGTGTGTCCGTGCCGGCGTCGAACAGCGTGACCAGGCTCGGATGGTTCAACGTGGCCAGCAGTTCGATCTCGGCTTGCTGGCGCTTGAGCTCATCGGCATCGGCGGACTGCGGAGCGAACAGCTTGAGCGCTACGTCCCGGCCCAGGTTCTCGTCCCGGGCCGAGTAGACGGACGCCATGCCGCCCCTGCCGACCAGTTCACCGAGCCGGTAGCGGCCGCTCAAAATCTCCGTCGTGACCTCGCTGGGCGAAGCGTCCACGATGTTACCCCGTCCCTCTCGTAGGCGCCGAGGTGGCGCCCCTAAAGAATAATACGGGCACGGGTATCGTGTTCCAGCATGGTGCTGTTCCGCCCGTCTGGCATAGGGATTGATGTACCCACCTTTCGCACGTAGGGAAGGGTTGTCGCCGTTGCCTGTGAGGCCGTTGGATCCCCCAGCGGACCCAACGACATCGCTCCGGCGGTTAAGGGACCTGGGCAGGAGCGGGCGCGCGCTACGGCGGGCGTTCCGCAGGCGGGGGTATGACTTGGATGTGGCGGAGCTGGAGGGGTACGCGGCGGGACGGCACGGGCCGGTTCGCGGACGGCGCTGAGACGGGGCGCCTAGGCGAAACGGGAGTGCCGGTGACCCGGCGGCGGACGGTGGGGTCCATGGGGAATTCTCCTGAATGACTGATGGCGGGCGCACATGGCAGCCCGAAGGACCGTGCTCTGCGCAGGAAAATGGCAGAGGACGGCCCTTCTAGTCAGGAGATGATCCGGGATCAGCGGCGTCAGCAGGATGGACGTGCTGCAGCGGGCCGCTGATGGGGTCGGCACCCATGGGGGGAATGAAGAAGAGCGCGCCCGGCAACCAGGCCAGGGCGCCGGAGGGCCCGCTGGACGCCGCTCCGCTGCCGGACCCTGAGCCCGGAACCGGCGGAAGGGCATTGGGGGCAGGGAGACCCGTTCCGCCACCCCAGGGGCGCGGCGAGTCGTTGCCGCCGGCCGGTGTAGCCGGGGTGTTGTCGCCGGCCGGGACGGGGCTGGCGGGAGGCGGGTTGTCTGCGGGCGGGGCGCTAGCCGGGCTGCCCGCGCCCTGGGGTTCCGGCAACACCATGAGCGGGACATGGGCCGGGCGCACGGTAACGTACCGGGCCGAGTCGGCCATCACCGGCCGCGGCGCGCTGGCGGCTCCCGGGCCGCAGGCCAGCGCGGGGTCGGCCGGGGACACGGCTACCACCGCTTCCATCGGCAGGACAAGGATTTGAGGCGCCGGCGCCGCCGGTGCCTGGGCCGTCCCGGGGGCGGGCGCAGGGACAGGGGCAGCCGGGGTCGTGCCGGGCACCGCAGGTCCGGGGGCCGGGACGGCCGGGACCCCGCCGGGCAGCGGTGCCGCCGGAGTGGTGCCGGGCAGCGGTGCTGGCGGAGTGGTGCCGGGCAGCGGTGCTGCCGGAGTGGTGCCGGGCAGCGGTGCTGCCGGAGTGGTGCCGGGCAGCGGTGCCGGGAGCGTGGGGTCCGGGGTGGGTTGGACCACCGGGATGCCCGGCAGGCCGCCAGGATCCTGGGCCGGATCCGTCACCGGATCGGTGACCGGGAGGGTGGGGTCGATGACCGGCAGCGCGGGGTCTGGCGTAGGGGCCGGGGCCGGGGCCGGGACGGGTGCGGGAGCAGGGGCAGGCTCTGCCGGGGGCTCGGCCACCGGCTCGGTGGTCGGCGAAACCGAGGGCGGGCTCTCGGCTGTGGGCGGGGCAGGCACCGGCGCGGGGGCCACCGTCGGGGCAGGCGCCGGCGCGGGGGCCACCGTCGGGGCTGGCTCCGCGACCGGAACGACCGGCGGGGCGGGCTGCTCCACCGGCGGCGGCGGCGGGGCTGGAGGCAACGGTGCAGGTGGCAGGAAGGGGGCGATGGCCGGGAGCGTCGGGGCGGGCGCCGCAGGAAGCGGAGCCGGCGGGCTTGGCGCCACGGCGTCTGTCATGGGCAGTTGGATCATGGCCACAACGGACGCGACCGGGGCGCCAGGGGCAGTGCTGAATGCCGGGGATCCGTCGGCGCTGGCGGCGGATGCGGAGAGGGCCAGCCATGCCAGCGCGGCCGCCATGGCCAGCAAAACGGGCCGCAGGATGCGGCGCACAGGGGAAAGGCTCGCTGCTGTTTGCATGCGCAACACCCCTCCCCGAAATCTATCGACGATTGGTCTACAGCCTAAGTCCGGGGGCCGGGGCTAGTCCATAGCGGACGGCAAATTTGGCATCGTCGGGCCCGCAATTCCAGCACGAAAACCGCCCCGAAAACCGCCCCGACGGCGGCCCCCGAAGTTCCGCGGCGGCGGGTGCCGCCGGCTCCCGCTGCCCCGCTCAGTGCAGGTCGTTCGGGTAGCTCACTCCCAGCTGTGCGCGCACGCCGTCGAACAGCCGCATCGTGTTAAGGGAATCCTCCAGCGGCATGACCGGGCTCTCGGTCAGGCCCTGCTGGATGCAGCGGGTGACCTCGCGGAGTTCATAGCTGTAGCCGCGCCCGACCACACTGAACCGTTCCGTACGCGGCTCGTCGAAGCCGACCCGCACCAGCAACTCCTTCGGGTTGTTGACGGACCCCAGGCTCTGCAGGAAGCCGCCGCTGCCGGCCACCGTGGCGGCCCGGGGACCGTGGGCCAGCAGCGAGGACGTGAGCTGCGCCTGGGCGCCGTGGTGGTAGCCGAGGGTCAGCGCATTCTGGGCGTCCACGCCGTCGTCGTTGAGCCAGCCGGTGGCACTGACCGTCTGCGGGAAACCGAGGGTCCCCAGCGCCCACAGCAGGGGATAGACCGTGATGTCCAGCAGGGCGCCGCCGCCGTCCCGCGGCGCCCACAGCCGGGACGTCGGGGAGTACGGGGCGGGAAACCCCAGATCGGCCGCGACCCACTTGACCTCGCCGATCTCGCCGGAGGCGGCAATTTCAAACGCCCGCTGCATGCTTGGCAGAAACCGGCTCCACATGGCCTCCATCAGGAACAGGCCGCGCTCCCGCGCCAGCTCCACCAGCTCGGAAGCCTCCCGGGCGTTGATCGTGAGGGCCTTCTCGCAGAGCACATGTTTGCCGGCCGCCAGGGCTGCCCGCGCGATGGTGTGATGCTGGGCATGCGGCGTGGCGACGTAGACGACGTCGACGGCGTCGTCGGCCAGCAACCGCTCGTAGCCGGCAGACCCGTCCTGGTCGCCGTACGCGCGGGCGAAGCCGTAGTCGGCCGCGAACGCGCCGGCCGCGGCCTGGCTGCGCGAGCTCACGGCGTACAGCTCCGCGTCGGCCAGGAGCTCGAGGTCACGGGTCACCGCCGCTGCGATCCCGCCGGTGGCGACTACACCCCACCGCAGCCGGGCGCCGGTGGCGGTGCGTGGGTCCTGGTCCGGCTGGCTGAACAGCCACGGTTTCGCGATGGGGGCAGACATGGTGTCATCTTCTCACCCCGCGTGCGGGAGGGAGCGGCATGGATGCCGCGGAGGCGGCCATAGCTGCGGGAGGATCGGACGTGACCTGTCCGCAGCGGCCGCACTAAGCCGGCAGACCTGCGGTCGCCCGGTTGCGCGCGGCCTCCTCGGTAAGCCTGCCCTGCTGGAGCCGGAAGCGGCGGTCCGTCTTGTTTGCCAGGGCGCGGTCGTGGGTGACCACCAGGATCGTTGTGTTGTGGTCCCGGCTGAGAGCACTGAGCAACTCGATGATGTGCTCGCCGGTGTGTTCGTCCAGGTTGCCGGTGGGTTCGTCGGCCAGGATCAGCTTGGGTTCGTTGGCCAGGGCCCGGGCGATGGCCACGCGCTGCTGTTCGCCGCCGGAGAGCCGGTTGATGCGCCGACCGTGCTTCTCCCGATCCAGCTGCACCTGCTCGAGCAGTTGCCGGGCGCGCTCAAGCCGCTCAGCCTTGCGGGTGCCGGCAAACTCCATTGGCAGCATTACGTTATCCACGGCCGACAGGTTGGGGATCAGATTGAACTGCTGGAAAACGAATCCGATGTCGCGACGCCGGTAACGGGTCAGTTGACCGTCCGGCATGCTGGCCAGGCTCACGCCGTCAACCAGTACGTCGCCGCTGGTGGGCTTGTCGAGGGCTCCCAGCAGGGACAGCAGTGTGCTTTTGCCGCTGCCGCTCTTGCCGACGATCGAGGCGAGCGTGCCTTGCTCGAGGGCGAAGCTGACGTCGTTGACCGGCGTGATGGTACGGTCGCCGGACTTAAAGGTGCGGACCAGGTTCTTGACTTCAATCATGGCTATTCTCCTCGGAGGACTTCGATCGGACGGATACGGGCGGTAAGCAGGGCCGGGACAAGCGCGCCGACGATGGCGACGCCGAACACCGCGGCGATGCCGGCGGCGATGACGCCGGGGGAGGCGCTCGCTGTCACGGAGCCCAGCAGCTGGTTGGCGCCGCCGAGGGGGTTCCCGCCCGGGAAAGCGCCCCCTCCGGGGAAGGCGCCCCCGCCGCGCTGGACTCCCCGCTGTGCCGTGGCCGCCGCCGAAGCGCTGTTGGAGCTGATCAGCGCGGAGGCGATGCTGCCGCTGGCAAAGGAGGCGACGGCGGCGCCCACCACGCTGCCCAGGGCCACCAGCACCAGGGCTTCGAGGACGAACTGCAGCCCGATGGTCCGGTTGGGGGCGCCGATCGCCTTCAATACGCCGATCTCGCGGCGGCGTTCGCGGACCAGCATGACCATGATCAGCAGGATGATCAGGCCGGCGGTGGCCAGGGCGGCGGCAAAGGCGATGAACGAAATATTCTTCACGCTGTCCAGCGAACTGACGGCGGTCTGCAGGTTCCGCTGGCCCTGGCTGACGTCGGCCTTGTCGGTGCCGAGCGCGGCCTGAAGGGCGTTCTTGGCGGCGTCGACGTTGTCCATGCTGTTGACCGTGACGATCATGGTGGACAGCTCGTCCGGCAGCGCCGCGAGGGTCTGGGCCGTCGGCAGCGTCAGGTACAGGGCGTTGTTACCGAAGGCGGTGCCGGCGTCGAACAGGCCGCTGACGGTGAAGGTCTGGTCCTGGATGTTGAAGGTCGAGCCGACGCCGAGGCCGTTCTTTACGGCAAGGGTGGTGCCGAGCAGGGCGCCCTTGGACAGTGCGGTGTAGTCGCCGAGGCCGGTTCCCTGGGTCAGCTGCAGGGCTTTACCGGTGGAATCAACCTCGGCTCCGATGCCCGTTGCGGTGACCGGCAGCGAGAACGCCGGTGCCTGGGTTGTGGTGCCGGTGCTGCCGGAGGACTGGTTGCGGTTGCCCAGCGTTCCGGCGTCGACGGCGGCGGTGAGGTTCGTCGTGACGGTGGTGGCGGAAGCGCCGCCGGGGCCGCCTGTCCCGCCTGGGCGTGTCTGCCCCGACTGGGCGGCCTGCTGGGCCGCTGCGGCGGCCTCGTTGCGCAGGCGCAAGGCCTTGGTGCCGACGACGCTGCTGACGTTGGGCACGGCGGACGCGGTGGCTGCCTGGGCCGAGGTCAGTGGCTCGCCGCCGCCGTCGAAGCCCTGGCCGCCGGCCGGGTTGACGGTCAGGACGGTGCCCACCGAGGCGTTCAATTCGGCGACCTTGCCGCCGACGGCCTGGTTGGCCACCAGCATGGCTAGCGCAAGGCCGATGGCCACGGCCAGGACGGCCACGACGGCGGCGGTCCTGACTTTGTTTCGAAAGGCGTTGCCTACACTCCGGGCAAGGACGCTCACGGTTCTCCTAGGGGATCGGGCCGGACGAATTGGCCGGCGGCTGCTCCCACACTGGTGCGGCGCGCTGTGCGAACGTCCGGCCGATGCTATGGATGCGCTGTGAAAGCGGTCCGCCCGTTCCCGGCGCGCAAAAGGGCCCCGGCCCTCCCGTGCCTGAACTGGTCAGCGGGGGAGCCGGGGCCCTGGTGTTAGAGCGTTGAGACTACTTGGTCAGCGGTCCGAGTACCGGATCGTCGACGTAGGCCGTCTTGACGTTTTCCTTGGTCACGATGACCGGGGCCAGCAGGAACGCGGGAACGGTCTTGACCTTGTTGTTGTAGGACTTCTCATCGTTGATCTCAGGCTTCTTGCCGGCCTGGATGTCCTTGACCATGGTGATCGCGTGCTCAACGAGCTTGCGGGTGTCCTTGTTGATGGTGGAGTACTGCTCACCGGCGAGGATCGACTTGACCGACTCAACCTCGGAGTCCTGGCCCGTGATCACCGGCAGCGGCTTGCCAGCGGCCTTGACCGAGGTCAGGACCGCGCGGGCCAGCGTGTCGTTCGGGGACAGCACGCCGTCGAGCGCGGCACTGCCGTAGCTGCCGGTCAGCAGGGTGTCTGCACGGCGCTGGGCGTTTTCAGCCTTCCAGCCCTGGGTCACGGCCTGCTCGAACGAGTTCTGGCCGGAGAGGACCTTGAGGGTGCCGTCGTCGATCTTCGGCTTCAGCACGCTCATGGCGCCGTCGAAGAAGACCTTCGCGTTGGCGTCGTCGGGAGAGCCGGCGAACAGTTCGATGTTGTACGGTCCCGTGGGCTTCTTGGCCTTCATGCCGTCCAGCAGGGCCTGGCCCTGCAGGACGCCGACCTTGAAGTTGTCGTAGGCGACGTAGTAGTCGACGTTCTCGGTGTTCAGGAGCAGACGGTCGTAGGCGATGATGGTGGCGCCGGCGTCCTTGGCCTGCTTGAGCTGGGTGCCCAGCTGGGCGCCGTCGATGGCGCCCACGATGATGACCTTGGCACCCTTGGTGACCATGGCGCTGATCTGGTTCTGCTGCTCCGAGACGCCGCCGTTGGCGAACTGCACATCTGCCTTGAAGCCGGCACCACTGAGGCCATCGTTGAACAGCTTCTCTGCCAGCACCCAGTTTTCACTGGTCTTCTGGGGGAGTGCGACGCCGATCGAGGAGTTCTTCGGGAACGCCTCCCCGCCGCTGCTTGCTCCACCGGAAGTTCCGCTGTCGGAACGGCCGCAGGCTGTCAGCGCCAGTGCCGCAATAGCAGCGATCGCTGCTGCCTTTCCTGCTTTACCAATCAGTTGCATTGCTTGGTTCACTTTCTATAGATGGTGTTCGGAGTATCGGGGTTCCAGGGCCAGGAAGCCGGTCAGGATTCCTTGGCAATGACCTCTTTGGTGGAGGTGGTCTCGTCAGGCTTGTTTTCGCTGCTGCGGCCGAAGTTCTTCATCATCATGCCGATGATCGACTTCTTGCCCTGGGACTTGTTGTAGACATCGAAGGCGACGGCGATCAGGAGCACGAGGCCCTTGATGATCTGGGTCAGGTCGGCGCCGACGCCGAGAAGCTGCAGGCCGTTGTTCAGGACGGCCATCACGAGGCCACCGACGATCGAGCCGATCACGGTGCCGACGCCGCCGGTGACCGCGGCGCCGCCGATGAAGACGGCCGCGATGGCGTCGAGTTCCCAGCCGACGCCGTCGAACGGGCCGGAGGCGGTGGAGCGGCCGACGAAGATCATGCCGGCGAGTCCGGCGAGGATGGACATGTTCATCATGACCAGGAAGTTGACCTTCTTGGACTGCACGCCGGAGAGCTCGGCGGCGTGGCGGTTGCCGCCGACGGCGTAGACGTGGCGGCCGATGATGGTCTTGGAAGAGATGAAGCCGTAGATCAGGACCAGAACGGCCAGGATCAGGCCCGGGATCGGGAACGAGGTGCCCGGGCGGCCGGTCGCGAAGAGGTACGTCGCGTAGAGGATGGCGCCGCAGATCAGGACGAGCTTGGTGACGGTAACCCAGGTCTCGGGCACCTCGGCGCCCAGGGCCTTGGCCTTGCGGCGGGAGCGGATCTCGCTGAACACCACGAAGCCGGCGCCGAGCAGGCCCAGCAGCAGGGTGAGGTTGTTGTAGCCGGTGTTCGGGCCGAACTCAGGCAGGTAGCCGGAGCCTATGGTCTGGAAGTCTTTGGGCACCGGGATGGTGTTGGACTTGCCGACGTACTGGTTGAAACCGCGGAAGAGCAGCATGCCGGCCAGCGTGACGATAAAGGCCGGGATGCCGACGTAGGCCGTCCAGAAGCCCTGCCACGCGCCAATCAAGGCGCCGAGCAACAGGCCGAACAGGATACCCAGGTACCAAGGGATGCCCCAGTCCTGAATCATGATGGCCACACTGACGCCCACGAACGCGGCGACCGAGCCGACCGAGAGGTCGATGTGGCCGGCGATGATGACCAGCACCATGCCGATCGCGAGGATCAGGATGTAGGAGTTGCCGTTGAAGAGGTTGATGACGTTGCCCGGGGTGAGCGTGCGGCCCTCGGTGAAAATCTGGAAGAAGACGATCAGTGCAACCAGGGCGAAGATCATGCCGAATTGGCGGGTATTGCCGCCAAAGAGCTTCTTGAGCGCGTTCATTTTGTCAGTCCTTGTTGTCCGGAATGTTCTGGATGGTCCAGAGGGTCAGGCGGTCTTGCGGGCGGAAGTCATGAGTTTCATGAGGCTTTCCTGGCTGGCTTCCTCTTTGTTCAGCACGCCGGTGATGGCGCCTTCAAAAATGGTGTAGATACGGTCGGAGAGCCCCAGCAGTTCGGGAAGCTCCGAGGAGATGACAATGACGCCCTTTCCCTGGTTGGCCAACTGCTGGATGATGCCGTAGATCTCGTACTTGGCGCCGACGTCGATCCCGCGGGTGGGTTCGTCGAGGATCAGCAGGTCCGGGTCGGTGAACATCCACTTCGCCAGCACTACCTTCTGCTGGTTGCCGCCGGAGAGCTTGGCCACGCCTTCCTCCACGGACGGCGTTTTGGTGCGCAGCGACTTGCGGTACTGCTCCGCAACGGTGAATTCCTTGTCCGCGTCGACGACGTTGTGCTTGCTGATCTTTTTCAGTGCGGCAGAGACCGTGGTGGCCTTGATGTCGTCCAGCAGGTTCAGGCCGAGGGACTTGCGGTCCTCGGTGACGTAGCCGAGCCCGGCGTCGATCGCCTGCTTGACGGTCTTCAGGTGCAGTTCCTTGCCGTCCTTGTAGACCTGGCCGGAGATGAAGCGGCCGTAGGAGCGGCCGAAGAGGGAGCGTGCGAGCTCGGTGCGGCCAGCGCCCATCAGGCCGGCGAAGCCGACGATCTCGCCGCGGCGGACGAAGAAGTTCGAGTTCTTGCAGACCAGCCGGTCCTGGATCTGCGGGTGCCCCACGTTCCAGTTCTTGACCTCGAAGAACGTCTCGCCGAGCTTGGGCTCGTGGTCCGGGAACCGGGATTCCAGGGTGCGCCCCACCATGCCCTTGATGATGCGGTCCTCGTCGACGCCGTCGGCCTTGACGTCGAGGGTCTCGATTGACTTGCCGTCGCGGATGATCGTGATGGAGTCGGCGATCTGTTCGATCTCGTTGAGCTTGTGCGAAATGATGATCGAGGTGATGCCCCGGCCCTTCAGGCCCAGGATCAGGTCCAGCAGGTGCTGGGAGTCCGACTCGTTCAGGGCCGCGGTGGGCTCGTCCAGGATAAGGAGCTTGACCTTCTTGTTCAGCGCCTTGGCGATTTCGACCAGCTGCTGCTTGCCGACGCCGATCTCCTTGACCGGGGTGTCCGGATCCTCGCGCAGCCCCACCCGGGCCAGCAGCTCGGTGGAGCGGGTCCGCGCCTCGGCCCAGTCGATGACACCGCGCTTGGTCGGCTCGTTGCCCAGGAAGATGTTCTCCATGATGGACAGTTCCGGGATGAGCGCCAGCTCCTGGTGGATGATCACGATGCCGGCGTGCTCGCTGGCGCGGATGTCCTTGAACTGCTGGACTTCGCTCTGGTAAACGATGTCGCCGGTGTAGCTGCCGAAAGGGTAAACGCCCGAGAGCACCTTCATGAGGGTGGATTTTCCGGCGCCGTTTTCGCCGCAGATGGCGTGGATCTCGCCGGCCTTCACCCGCAGGTTTACCTCGGCCAATGCTTTAACGCCGGGGAACTCTTTGGTGATGGAGCGCATCTCGAGAATTATCGGATCGCTGTGCGTGTTGAGGGACGTCATCTGCCCTTACGCCTCCAATGCGTGACTTCGTTGTCCGCCCCTGCAAACCGCAGGGCCGTCTGATGAAAAAGTAAACTGGATCACGCCGTTGTCGTCAAGTCTTTAACGCAACGGCACGATAACGGCTGCGTTAGTTTCGCCGGATTCCGGCATGCTGGAACACCAGGGCCGTGGCCCCGAGGGCCTCGGCGCGGTCGCCGAGCGAGGACATTGTCAGGGTGGTGGTCTCGCCGATGACGGGGACCGCGTGGCGCACCAGGCCGCGCCGGATCGGGTCCAGGAGCAGTTCGCCGAGCCCTGCCAGCGGGCCGCCGACCACGATCACCTCGGGGTTGATGAGGTTCGCGACATTGCCTAGCGCACGGCCGACGGCGAGCCCGGCGTCGTCCACCACCCGGAGGGTGGCGGAGTCCCTGGCGAGGGCCTTGCGCACGATGTCCTCCGCGGTCAGGGGTTTGTCTTCGCCCCGGCTGAGGAGTTCGATCATGGTGGTGGTGGAGGCGATCGTCTCCAGGCATCCCCGGTTGCCGCAGCGGCAGACCAGGCCGTGCTCGTGGATCGTGGCGTGGCCGATTTCGCCGGTGATGCCCACGTTCCCGTAGTAGGGCATGCCGTTCAGGATCAGCCCGGCGCCGATGCCCGAGCCGATCTTCATGAACATCAGGTTGCTGATGCCGGTGTGCGGTCCCCAGGTGACCTCGGACAGGGCGCCGAGGTTGGCGTCGTTGTCCAGAAAAACCGGGAGATCCAGCGCTTCCTCGAGCCGCTGGAGGATGTTGATGCCCACCCACTCGGGCAGGATGGCGCCCTGCGCCACGGTGCCGGTGCGGCGGTCGATCGGGCCCGGGATGCCGACGCCGGCGCCCACCAGGGCGCTGCGTTCCACCCCGCTTCCGGCCTGCAGCCGGTCCAGCACCCCGACGGCGGCGGCGATGCCTTCCTCCGCGTGGTGGCCCAGGGGCAGCAGGACCGATTCTTCCGCGACCACGTGGTAGCTGAGCGAGGCCAGGACGACCCGGAGGTGGCGCCGGCCGAAGTCAATGCCGACGGCGACGGCGCCGTTGCTGTTGAGCCGGACGTTCAGGGCGCGGCGTCCGGAGCTGGTGATCGGCTCCGTGGATGCCAGCCCGGCGTCCTGCATGATCTTGACGATGTTCGAGACGGTGGCCGTGGAAAGGCCGGTCTGGCGGGCGAGTTCGGCCTGCGTGGAAGGCCCTGCCAGCAGGCATTCAATGATCCGCTGCTGGTTGAGATGGCGAAGCGCGGACTGCGACCCGGGGTTTTTGGTGCGGCTCCTCGTTGAGCGCGTTGGTGAGGGCATGCAATGAAGCGTGCCCCATCACGACGTTGTAGTCAAGAAGTTAACGCAACCCGCCGTGACCGTGTCCGGCGGCAATCATGGCCGGTCCCTGTGAGTCAGCTGTGAATTTCGCGGTGCGCCCGGGCGAGCTCCTGATAGTGGGCTGCGTTGCGCTTGACCCCCTCGAACTCCTCGTCGCTCAGCTCGCGGCGGACCTTGGCGGGCACACCGGCCACCAGCGAACGTGGCGGGACCACCGTGCCCTCAAGCACCACCGCCCCGGCCGCCACGAGCGAGCCGGCGCCGATCACTGCGCCGTTGAGGATGGTGGTGCTCATGCCGATCAGGCAGTCGTCCTCGACGGTGCAGCCGTGCACCACGGCGCTGTGGCCGACGCTGACCCGGGCGCCGACGCTGCAGGGGAAGCCCGGATCCGCGTGCAGCACGACGTTGTCCTGCAGGTTGCTGCCTGCGCCGACGGTGATCGCCGCGGTGTCGGCCCGGACGGACACGCCGTAAAAGGCGCTGGAGTGCTCGGCCAGGGTGGCCTTGCCGATGATCGAGGCGCTCGGGGCGACGAAAGCGGATTCGTGGACAGCCGGGGTATCGCCGGCGAAAGCGTAAACGGGAGTCATGCCTCCAGCCTAGGACACCGGCCTCTTGCAGCGGCGGCTTCGCTGAGTAGGATCGTGGCCATTCCCGTGCACGTCCGGAGGTGGCCGCCATGTTCCTGCAGCTGATGAAACGCCTGGGTGAGGCCAAGGCGCTCGACCCGGCGGTCCGGACCGCGGAGCCGCTGGCCGCCCGGCTGATCGCCGACGCCCGGCTGCGGCGCTTCTTCCGCGGCGACGCCACCGGTATCCCGCCGCACACCATCCTCACCGATGTGCCCTTCGGGGCGTGGTTCATGGCGGTGTTCCTGGACTTCTTCCCGGACCAGGGCTCCCGCCGGGCCGCCCGCCGGCTGGTGGGGCTCGGCGTGCTCGCCGCGGCCCCGACGGGACTCAGCGGCTGGGCCGAGTGGGCGCGGGCGGACACCGCCACGCGGCGCATCGGCGTCGTGCATGCGGCCGCCAACCTGGGCGGGACGCTGATCTTCCTGGCCTCCTGGCGCGCGCGGCGCAAGGAACGCCACCGGCTGGGGGTGAACCTGGCGCGGGCGGGCGCCGTGGTGCTGATTGTGGGCGGCTTCCTGGGTGGCTACATGCGCAGCGTCCGGCGCCCCTGAAAACCCTCCCGCAGGTCCGGCGGGTATCGAAGCGATCCTCCTGCAGTTCTGGCGGGTGTTGACGTGACCCTCCTGCAGTTCTTGTGGGTGTTGACGTGATCCTCCCGCAGTTCTTGTGGGTGTTGACGTGATCCTCCCGCAGTTCTTGTGGGTGTTGACGTGATCCTCCCGCAGTTCTGGCGGGTGTTGACGTGACCCTCCTGCAGATTGGGCGGGTGTTGATCTGACCCTTCCGCAGATTTAACAGTTCTGCGGGGACAATCCCGTCATCGGTGCGGGAGGGTTCGGCCGCAGCCCAAAGGACGTGAGGGACGGTTGGAGGAAAGCCCGCATGACGTGAGGGACGGTTGGAGGAAAGCCCGCATGACGTGAGGGAGGGTTGAAGGAAAGCCTGACTCACGTGAGGGAGGGTCGGAGGAGAGCCTGACGGACGTGAGGGAGCGTTGGAGGAATGCCTGCCGGAAGTGAGGGAGGGCTCAGGCGGGGGAGCGGAGGACCGTGAAACCGCGTTCGGGGTGCCCGGACTCTGGGAGGACGACGGCGATCGGCGCGCCGGGTTCGGCCACGCGCCGGAGTTCCCGGACGACGTCGTCGCACTCCGCGGGCGGCAGGCCCGCCAGCGCGTCCACTGCCCAGACGGCGGGGAACGCCGCGTCGGCAAAGGGCAGGGCGGCCCCGGTCGCGACCGAGGCCGAGAGCCCCCGGGCGCGGGCGGCATGGATGTTCTCCTCCGAGGCGTCCACCCCGGTGAAGTGGATGCCCGCCCGGACAAAAGCGATCCCGTCCGTGCCGGGCCCGCAGTCCAGGCCCAGCACGCCGCGCAGGCCCTCGGCTTTGAGCAGGGCGATGAAGCCGGCCAGCTCCTCCGTCGGTGTTGTACCCATGGTCCCAGTCAAGGGCGGGCGGCCGTCCAAGGCAAGGGCCCAGCTGAACGCCCTTAGCTGAACACCACGGTCCGGTTGCCGTCCAGCAGCACCCGGTGTTCGGCGTGCCACTGCACGGCCTGGGCGAGGGTGCGGCCCTCGACGTCGCGGCCCATCTGGACGAACTGCTCGGCGCTGCGCCGGTGGTCCACCCGGATGACTTCCTGTTCGATGATCGGGCCCTCGTCCAGGGCGGCGGTGACGTAATGCGCGGTGGCGCCGATGAGTTTCACGCCGCGGGCGTGCGCCTGGTGGTAGGGCTTGGCGCCCTTGAAGGAGGGCAGGAACGAGTGGTGGATGTTGATGGCCTTGCCGGTGAGCTCGGTGCACAGCTCGTCGGAGAGGATCTGCATGTACCGGGCCAGGACCGTGAGTTCGATGTCGTGCTCGGCCATAAGCTTGCGCAGTTCGTCCTCGGCCTCGACCTTGGCGTCCTTGGTAACCGGGATGTGATGGAACGGGATGCCGTAGAACTCGGCCAGGCCGGCCAGGTCCCGGTGGTTGGAGACGATCGCGGGGATTTCGATCGGCAGGGTGCCGGAGCGCTGCAGGAACAACAGGTCGTTGAGGCAGTGTGCGGAGGTGCTCGCCATCAGCAGGGTGCGGACCTTCCGGCCGGCGGGATTGAGGCTCCACTGCATGTCGAAGGCCTGGGCCACGGGTTCCAGAGCGGCGTGCAGTTCGGCGGGCGGGGCCGCCGTCGTGGCCTCCACCCGCATAAAGAAGGTGCCGGTGCCCTGGCTGCCGTACTGCTGCGAATCCGTAATGTTGCAGCCCGCCACCAGGAGGGCGCCGGCGACGGCGTGCACGATTCCGGGCCGGTCCGGGCAGGAGAGGGTCAGGATGTAGGAGGCAGTCAGCTTCTCGTCAGTCACGAAAGACAGCCTACCCGCGGCTGGGATAGGCTGGACGCGTCGCAACTGGCGTTGGGTGGGTAACCACCAGGGAGCGGCACGCACGCAGACCACGGATCGTACGCCTGGGCCGAGGGTCACGTTTTTCCGGTTGGCAGCCCGCTGCCGGCCCGCCGACGGTATCCCTGAGGGGTGCCGCGCCCGCAGTCCGGCCCCGTTTTTGGGAGCCGTAATTTTGCGGCGCTGCCGCGGGCCAGCCGGTAACCTGACCTTAAAGCAGTGACCGTTGCCAAGCCAGGAGTTCTTCGTGACTACTTCCCTTCGCCTTTCCTCAGCAGCCGTGAGCAACCAGCCCCTTGCTGAACTCGATCCCGAAATCGCCGCCGTCCTGGCCCAGGAGCTCGGCCGCCAGCGCGGCACCCTGGAAATGATCGCCTCCGAAAACTTCGCGCCGCGCGCCGTCATGGAGGCGCAGGGCTCCGTCCTGACCAACAAGTACGCCGAGGGCTACCCTGGCCGCCGCTACTACGGCGGCTGCGAGTACGTCGACGTCGCCGAGCAGCTTGCGATCGACCGGGTCAAGGAGCTCTTCGGCGCGGAGTTCGCCAACGTCCAGCCGCACTCCGGTGCGCAGGCCAACGCCGCCGCGCTGTCCGCCATGATCACCCCCGGGGACAAGATCCTGGGCCTCTCGCTGGCCCACGGCGGCCACCTCACGCATGGCATGAAGCTGAACTTCTCCGGCAAGCTCTACGAGGTTGCCGCCTACCAGGTCGAGGAAGGCAGCTTCCGGGTCGACATGGACAAGCTGAGGGCCCAGGCCATCGCCGAAAAGCCGCAGGTCATCATCGCCGGCTGGTCCGCATACCCCCGCCACCTCGACTTCGAGGCCTTCCGCTCGATCGCGGATGAGGTCGGCGCGCTGCTCTGGACCGACATGGCGCACTTCGCCGGTCTCGTCGCCGCCGGGCTGCACCCGAGTCCGGTCCCGTACTCCGACGTCGTCACCTCCACCGTGCACAAAACCCTCGCGGGCCCCCGCTCCGGCGTCATCCTGGCCAAGCAGGAGTGGGCCAAGAAGATCAACTCCAACGTGTTCCCCGGCCAGCAGGGCGGACCCCTGATGCACGTGATCGCGGCCAAGGCCGTGGCCTTCAAGATCGCCGGCACCGAGGAATTCAAGGAGCGCCAGGAACGCGTCCTGGAAGGCGCCCGGATCATCGCGGACCGGCTCAACCAGTCCGACCTGTCCGACGCCGGCGTCTCCGTCCTCACCGGCGGCACCGACGTGCACCTGGTCCTGGTGGACCTGCGCAACTCCCAGCTGGACGGCCAGCAGGCCGAGGACCTCCTGCACTCGGTGGGCATCACGGTCAACCGCAACGCCGTGCCGTTCGACCCGCGCCCGCCGATGGTCACCTCCGGGCTGCGCATCGGCACCCCGGCCCTGGCCACCCGCGGCTTCGGCGCCAAGGAATTCACCGAGGTGGCCGAGATTATTGCCACCGCGCTGAAGGCGGGCGCCGCGACCGACGTCGAGGACCTCCAGGCGCGCGTGGACAAGCTCGCCGAGGACTTCCCGCTGTACCCGCAGCACGAGCAGTGGTGATTCGATGACAGCCACTGATTCCCAGACTTCGGAATCCGCACAGACCCAGGCGCAGGCCGCCCGGATCCTCGACGGCAAGGCCACCGCCGCCGCGATCAAGGCCGAACTGACCGAACGCGTCGCCGCGCTCAAGGCCAAGGGGATCGTCCCGGGCCTGGGCACCATCCTGGTCGGCTCGGACCCGGGCAGCACCTGGTACGTGGGCGGCAAGCACAAGGACTGCGCCGAGGTGGGCATCACCTCGATCCGCCGCGACCTGCCGGAAGAGACCACGCAGGACGAACTCCTGGCGGTGGTGCGGGAGCTCAATGAGAACCCGGAGTGCACCGGCTACATTGTCCAGCTCCCGCTGCCGAAGCACATCGACCAGGATGTCATCCTGGAGGCCATGGACCCGGAGAAGGACGCCGACGGCCTGCACCCGATGAACCTCGGCCGGCTGGTCGCCAACGTCAACTCTCCGATGAAGTCGCCGCTGCCCTGCACACCCAAGGGTTGTGTGGAGCTCCTGACCCGGCACGGCATCAGCCTTAGCGGTAAACGCGTCCTCGTGGTGGGCCGCGGCGTCACCATCGGCCGTCCGGTGGGCCTGCTGCTGACCCGCAAGGACGTCAACGCCACCGTTATCCTCGCCCACACCGGCACCGTGGACCTGCCCGCCGAACTCCGGCAGGCCGACGTCGTGATTGCCGCGGCCGGCCAGCCGCACATGATCAAGGCCGCGGACCTCAAGCCCGGGGCGATTGTGCTCGACGTCGGCGTCAGCCGCGTCGACGACGGCAGCGGCAAGGCCGTGGTCACCGGCGACGTGGACCCCGCCGCAGCCGACGTCGCCGCCTGGCTCTCGCCGAACCCCGGGGGAGTGGGGCCGATGACCCGAGCCATGCTGCTGGCGAACGTGGTGGAAACCGCCGAACGCCACCTGGAAAGTTCACGCGCCACTGCCTAGGGCCGCGGGTGTGTAGCCGGCGCAGGGGCGCCCCTCCTCAGGGAGCGGGCGCCCCTGCGCCGTTAAGCATCATCACGAATTGGCAAACGTCTTGATATTTTTACGAAAAGACTCTTTCATAGTTTGCCGGGATGGACTACCGTGTTCCGGGTGTCTGAACTTGTCTCGAAAGAAGCTCTCGTGAGCAGCCCCGCCGAAAGCGGCGAACCGCAGTACGTCATCACCGCCGAAAACCTCACCAAAACCTACGGCGACGTCACCGCCGTCGACGGCATTTCCTTCCGCGTGCCGGCCGGTGAAGCCTTCGGACTGCTCGGCCCCAACGGCGCTGGCAAGTCCACCACGATGAAAATGATCGGCGGGGTCGCGCAGCGCACCTCCGGCAGCCTGAGCATCATGGGTCTGGACCCGGAGCAGCACGGCCCGGAAGTTCGCGCCCACCTGGGAGTGGTGCCGCAGCAGGACAACCTGGACGAGGAACTCAAAGTCAGGGACAACCTGCTGGTCTACGGCCGCTACTTTGGCCTGCCGATGAGCTACCTCAAGCCCAAGGCCGATGAGCTGCTGGAGTTCGCGCAGCTGACGGACAAGGCCAAGTCCAAGGTGGACGCGCTCTCCGGCGGCATGAAGCGCCGCCTCACGATTGCCCGCTCCCTCATCAACGAGCCCCGGATTCTGCTCCTGGACGAACCCACCACCGGCCTGGACCCGCAGGCCCGGCACATCCTCTGGGACCGGCTGTTCCGGCTCAAGGAGCAGGGCGTCACCCTGATCCTGACCACCCACTACATGGACGAGGCCGAGCAGCTCTGCGACCGCCTGATCGTGGTGGACAAGGGCAAGATCATGGCCGAGGGTTCCCCCGCGAGCCTGATCCGCGACTACTCCACCCGCGAGGTCCTCGAGTTGCGTTTCGGCTCCGAGCGCAACGCCACCGTCGCCGCCGAGCTCGAAGGCATCGGCGAACGGATCGAAACCCTGCCGGACCGCGTCCTCATCTATGCCCACGACGGCGAAGCCGCCCTGGAGCAGGTCTCGGACCGCGGACTTCGCCCCGTCACCTCGCTGGTGCGCCGCTCCTCGCTGGAGGATGTCTTCCTGCGCCTGACCGGCCGGAGCCTCGTTGACTAGTCCGGAGACGACGGCGGCGCCCGCCCTGCGCGCGCACTCGCCGGCCGTCTCAGCAGCCCGCGCCCGCCGCTGGGGGGCCTTCTACTACGCCGAGCAGGTCCTGCGGGTGATGAAGGGCTACGGCTGGACCATCGTGATGTACGGCGTGGGCCAGCCGGTCGCCTACCTCTTCGCGATGGGCGTGGGCCTGGCCACCCTCGTGGACACCAACTCCACCTCGGTCTTCGGCGGCGTCAGCTACCTGACGTTCATCGCCCCCGCGCTGCTGATTTCCGCCGCCGTGATGACCGCCGCGAACGAATTCACCTTCCCGGTGATGGACGGCTTCAAATGGCGCCGGGTCTATTACGGCCCGCACGCCTCGCCGCTGACGCCGGAACAGATCGCCGCCGGGCAGATCATCGCCGTCACCATCCGGTTCGTGCTGCAGTCCGCGATCTACTTCGGCGTCGTGGCCCTGTTCGGGGCCTCCCCGGGGGCCTGGGGCTGGGTCTCCATCCTGGTGGCCACCCTGGCCGGGCTGTCCTTCGGCCTGCCGCTGATGGCCTACGCCGCCACGGTCACCACCGACAAGGGCCAGTTCGCCATGGTGATGCGTTTCATCGTGATGCCGCTGTTCCTGTTCTCCGGCACCTTCTTCCCGCTGGACACGCTGCCCCTGGCGGTCCGCTGGATCGGCTGGATCTCGCCGATCTGGCACGGCACCGAACTGGGCCGCGTCGTCAGCTACGGCTACGAGGAAGCGCCGCTGCTCACCCTGGTCCACATCGTCTTCCTGGTCGGCCTCGCCGTCATCGGCTGGGTCCTGAGCCGGCGCCTGTTCGCCAAAAGGATGGCATCATGAGCCTGCTCGCCGGACACCACGATTCGGGACACCCAGCCGACGGCCACAGCGTCACCGAGGCCGCCCGCAACCGCCCCTTCGGCCCGCTCTACTCACGCAACGTGCGCGCCGTCGTCGCCCGCGGGCTGATGGCCACCAAAAGCAGCAACTGGATGGTCATGGTCTCGGGTTTCTTCGAACCCGTGCTCTACCTGATCTCGATGGGCGTGGGCCTCGGGGTGATCGTCGGATCCGTCCAGGGCCCGGGCGGCCAGGAGATCAGCTACGCCGCGTACATCGCCCCGGCGCTGCTGGCGGTCTCGGCGATGAACGGGGCCGTCTACGACTCCACGTGGAACGTCTTCTTCAAGATGAACTTCTCCAAGCTCTACCAGGGGATGCTCTACACCTCCCTGGGGCCGATCGACGTCGCGATGGGTGAGATCTTCCTCGCCCTGCTCCGCGGTGCCATGTATGCCACCGGTTTCACCGCCGTGATGGGCGTGATGGGGCTGATCACCACCCCGTGGGCCATCGTGATGATCCCGGCCTCGGTCCTGATTGCCTTCGGGTTTGCCAGCTTCGGGATGGGCATCACCAGCTTTATGAAGACCTTCCAGCAGATGGACTGGATCAACTTCGTGATGCTGCCGATGTTCCTCTTCAGCGCGACTTTCTATCCGCTGGCCGTGTACCCGCAGTGGATCCAGTGGCTGATCCAGGCGATGCCGCTGTGGCACGGGGTGGAACTGCTGCGCCAGATCAGCGTGGGCGTGTTCACCCCGGCCACCGCGGTGCACATCGGCTACTACCTCGTCATGATCGTCCTCGGCGTCGCGCTCACCACCGGCCGGCTCCGCCGGCTGTTCCTGAAGTAACCGGCGGTCACGGCCACCACCTGAGACACCCCGTAGCTAAGGAGAACCCCATGATCGGACGCTGGCACGCCCTCGTCATCGACTGCGAGCAGCCGGACACGGCCGCGGCGTTTTACCAGGAGCTGCTCGGCATGATCCGGGTCCAGGAGGACGCGGACTGGATCTCGATCGGCGACGCCGCCGACCGCCCCGCCCTGGCCTTCCAGCGGGTCGACCGGTTGGTCCGGCCGCAGTGGCCCGATGCCGAGCACCCGCAGCAGATGCACGTCGACGTGATGGTGCCGGACCTGGACGCCGCCGAGGCGCAGGTGCTGAAGCTCGGCGCAACGAACATGTTCGCCGGCGGCAAGGCCTTCCGGGTCTACACCGACCCCAGCGGCCACCCGTTCTGCCTGGTCCGCTCCTGAGGATGCGCGCACCGTTCGCCCGGGGTGGAAGCGCCGCCCGGCGCCCGGCCGGTTTGCGATAATAGGCTCATGCGATCACTGGGCAACCCCACCTCCAAGCCGTCCGCGTTCACTGCCGCCACCGGAAAGTTCTCGATGTTCCGCATCGGCGGACTCGGGATGACGGTCTTTATCATCGCCTTCCTCGTGGCGGTCATCTTCGCGGCGAACCAGAACGACGTCGTGGGCTGGGTTGTGGCCGTCATCGCCGCGTTCTGGCTCGCGCTGGCAGCCTTTGTGGTGTTCAGCATCCAGCGGGCCGCGAAGAGGGCCGGAGCCAAGCTCAACGAGGCGCAGAACGCGTTCAACTCGGCGGTGGGCCGGGCGCCGTCGTCCGGCAGTGCCGACCACGGCGGCACGCGCCTGGTGGGGGACCGCCGCGAGGCGGACGACATCCGCGACATGAAGCTGGACCACTCCTTCAAAATTGTGCAGGTGCAGGTCCGCGTGGTGGAGCAGGAACGGGCCAAGGGCGAGGCCTCGGACCAGGACACCATCCGCCGTGCGCTGGAGACCATCGAGATCACGGCCACCAATGCCCGGGACATGATCAAGACCGGGGGCGGCTCCGACGAGCCCGTCAGCGGAACCATCATCGACTAGAGTGGAGCGGGTGAGCTCGGCATTGAAGAAGGACCACCTTCGCATCGCATCGGTCAACGTCAACGGCCTCCGCGCCGCCTACAAAAAGGGCATGGCGGAGTGGCTGGCGCCGCGGGACGTGGACATCCTCTGCCTGCAGGAGGTCCGCGCGCCTGACGCGATCGTCCATGAGCTGCTCGGCGAGGGCTGGCACATCCTGCACGCCGAGGCCGAAGCCAAGGGCCGTGCCGGTGTCGCCGTCGCCTCCCGCGCCGAACCCGTCGCCACCCGCACCGGCATCGGCGACGACTACTTCGCCACCGCCGGCCGCTGGGTCGAGGCCGACTACATCGTCCGTGACGCCGCGGGCGAGGCCTCCCAGCTGACCGTGGCCAGCGCCTACGTCCACTCCGGGGAAGCCGGCACGCCGAAGCAGGACGACAAGTTCCGCTTCCTGGACATGATGGCGACCCGGCTGCCGGAACTGGCCAAGCACAGCGACCACGCCCTCGTGGTGGGCGACCTCAACGTCGGCCACACGGAGCTGGACATCAAGAACTGGAAGGGCAACGTCAAGCGTGCCGGCTTCCTGCCCGAGGAGCGCGCCTATTTCGACCGCTTCTTCGGCGAGGAAATCGGCTGGAAGGATGTTCACAGGGGCCTGGCGGGTACCGTCGACGGCCCCTACACTTGGTGGTCGCAGAGGGGACAGGCGTTCGACAACGACAGCGGCTGGCGCATTGATTACCACATGGCCACGCCCGCTCTCGCCGCTGCAGCGGTGTCGGCAGTTGTCGACCGGGCGCCGTCCTGGGACACCCGCTTCTCCGACCATGCCCCGCTGGTAGTGGACTACCGGCTCTAGCCAAAAGGTTCCCCTGATGACTTCTCCTTCCACCGCGCCGACCGTGGCAGTCGCCGACGCCGACGCCGCCCTCTCGGCCGCCGGCCGGACCCCCGCCGTCGCCGGCACCAGACACCGCATCCTCTCGGGCATGCAGCCGTCCGCGGACTCCCTGCACCTGGGCAACTACCTGGGTGCCCTGGTGAACTGGGTCCGGATGCAGGACGAATACGACGCCGTGTTCTTCATCCCGGACCTGCACGCCATCACGGTTCCGCAGGACCCGGCCGAACTCGCCCACCGCACCCGGGTCACCGCCGCGCAGTACATTGCCGGCGGCGTCGACGTGGACAAGTGCACGCTCTTCGTCCAGTCCCAGGTCCCCGAGCACGCCCAGCTGGCCTGGGTGCTCAACTGCATCACCGGCTTCGGCGAGGCCTCCCGGATGACCCAGTTCAAGGACAAGGCCCTGAAGCAGGGGTCCGACCAGGCCAGCGTCGGGCTGTTCACCTACCCGATCCTGCAGGCCGCGGACATCCTGCTGTACCAGCCGCACGGCGTACCGGTCGGCGAGGACCAGCGCCAGCACGTGGAGCTGAGCCGGGACCTGGCGCAGCGCTTCAACACCCGCTTCGGGGAGACGTTCACAGTCCCGCAGCCCTTCATCCAGAAGGAATCGGCCAAGATCTACGACCTGCAGAACCCGACGGCGAAGATGTCCAAGTCCGCGGAGTCCCCGGCGGGCCTGATCAACCTGCTGGACGAGCCGAAGGTGATTGCCAAGCGGATCAAGTCCGCCGTGACGGACGCGGAAACCGAAATCCGTTTCGACCGCGAGGCCAAGCCAGGCGTCTCCAACCTGCTGACGATCTACTCGGCCATCACCGGCCAGAGCGTTGACCAGCTCGTGGCAGCGTACGAGGGCAAGATGTACGGCCACCTCAAGGTGGACCTGGCCGAAGCGGTCACCGCGCACCTCTCGCCGATCCGGGACCGCGCCAACGAGCTGCTCGCCGACCCCGCGGAGCTCGACCGGCTGCTCGCCGTGGGGGCGGACAAGGCCCGGGAGATCGCCTCGGTAACGCTGAAGGACGTGTACGCCAAAGTCGGCTTCCTGCCCTACGCCGGAACCCGGGGAGTCCACTAGCGCAATGTCCTTCGTCAGCAAAGTCACCGCCAGCGACACCGGACGCGCCACCCACCTCAGCGCGCGCAAGGGTTCGGCCGCCGCCCCCCACAAGGGCACGGCGTCCGGCAACGGGCAGACCCCGGACGAGGGCATCAGCATCGGCGTCATCCTGGGCTTCCCGCCGGAAATCGCCGAGGAACTGCAGCGCTGGCGGGCCTCCTTCGGGGATCCGATGGCCGCGACGGTGCCGGCGCACATCACGCTCGTGACCACCACCATGACGCAGGACTGGGAGGCCACGCGCAGCCACGTCCGTGAGGTGGCGCGCCGGCAGGAGCCGTTCACCGTGACGATCGCGGGCACCGGCTCCTTCCGGCCGGTCTCGCCGGTGGTCTTCCTGAACGTGGAGGCCGGCTTCGGCGAGTGCGTCAACCTGCACCGCCGGCTGCAGGCCGGGCCGTTGGAACGCGAACTGCCTTTCGCCTACCACCCGCACGTGACGGTGGCCCACGACGTGGCCCCGGAAAGCCTCGACGAGGCCGAAACGGTGCTCAAGGATTACAGGGCCAGCTTCCCGGTGGCTAGCATGGGACTCTACGAGCACGACGACAACGGCATCTGGCAGCTACGGGAAGAGCTTGACTTTGGCACCGAATCTGACGACCACCGAGGCGCGGCCGGCCCAGCGGGGGCCCGCTGACCCTCCCCTTCCCACCGAACTGGCCCGGCTGCGGCTGGAAGTGAGCCGGAAACGGGTCGACTGGAGCAAGGCCAGCCGCTCCCCGGGCGGCGGCCTGGCCGCGCCGCTGGCGATGGTCCAGTGGCTGCTCGCCCGGCTCAACGCCTTCCGGCCGATGCGGTCCTTCCAGCATTACAACCTGCAGCACGGCCCGCTGATGAGCGCCGGCATCGGGTTCAACATGTTCTTCTCCATCACCGGCCTGCTGGCCACCGGCTTCTCCGTGGCCGGGCTGCTGCTCCGCGGCCAGCCCGCCTTGCTGGACCGGGTGGTCGGCAGCGTCGCGACGAGCGCCCCCGGCCTGCTCAAGGTTGACGGCCGCGAGGGGCTGGTGGATCCGCAGGAGCTGCTGAACCCCAACGGCCTGGGCTGGACTGCCGTGATTGCCGCCGTCGTGACCGTGGTGACGTCGCTGGGCTGGATCGCGGGCCTGCGCGACGGCCTGCGCGGGGTGCTGCGCCTCGGGCCACTGAAGATGAACCCGATCCTGCTGAAACTGCACGACGTCGGCACCCTGCTGCTGCTCGGCGTCGCGCTGGTGATCAGCGCCGGCGCCTCGCTGGTGTTCGGCACTGCCGCCGGCTGGGTGGCCGAACAGCTCAAACTGGACCCGCTGGTGGCCGGCCCGCTGACCACGTCGATCAAGATCGCCGTGCCGCTGGTGCTGGGCTGGGTGACCGCGCTGATTATGTTCCGGCTCGCCGGCGGGCTGAAACTGCAGCGCCGGTCCCTGCTGGAGGGAACCATCCTCGCCGCCGTGGGCACCAGCATCCTGCAGATCTTCAGCGCCGAACTGCTCGCCAGCGCCGGCCGGAACCCGATCCTCGCGCCGTTCGCGATCATCATCGGCCTGCTCATCTGGTTCAACCTGGTCAGCCAGGTCTACCTCGTCTCGGCCGCGTGGTCCGCGGTCCGCGAGGAGGACCTGAAATCGGCGCCGTCGGCAAAGACGGTCGGCTGGGGCGCCCGCCAGGTGCAGCCGGGAAAGACCCCGGCCGAGCCGCGGGCACGCCGCCGCCCGGCCGCTAGCTTCCGGCGTCGAGGTACTGATCGGCCCACGCCGAAATAATCTTCGCGGCGCGGGCGGCCTGGCCCTTGCCCGTGAGCAGGTGGTCGGAGCCCTCGAGCGAGACGAAGCTGCGCGGGTGCCGCGCGGTCTGGAAGATGCTGCTGGCATTCTCGATGCCCACCGTGTTGTCGGTGGGGGAGTGCAGCACCATCAGCGGCTTGTGCAGCTGCCGGATGCAGTCGGTCAGGTCCGCGTTTTCCAGGTCCTCCACGAAGTGCCGCCGGATCTCCACCCGCTTGCCGCCGAGGTCCACCTCGGCGCTGCCCTCGCTCAGGATCCGGTCCAGTGCCGCGTCAAAGACGTGGGCCACGTGCTTGGGCGAGAACGGGGCGCCGACGGTGGCGACGGCGTCGAGCTCCGGAATCTGCCGCGCGGCGGACAGGACGGCGGCGCCGCCGAAGGAGTGCCCGACCAGCAGCGAGACGGGCCGGCCGGAGTCGCGCATGAACTCGGCGGCCTTCACGGTGTCCGCCACCTTGTGGCTGAAGGAACCCTCCGACCAGTGCCCGGCGGACTCGCCCAGGCCGAGGTTGTCGAAGCGGAGCATGCCCACGCCGTTGTCCGCCAGCGCCTTGCACATCCGCGAGGCTGAGGGGCTGTCCTTGCCCAGGGTGAAGCCGTGCGAGAACACGCCCCAGCCTTTCACCGGCCCCTCGGGGAGGTCGATGACGCCGGAGAGCAGATCGCCGGTGGAACCTTCGAAGGAGACTTTCTCGGAGCGGGACACGGGGGCCTTTCGATCAGGGGGCTTACGACGACGGCGCCCCCACCGGAAAGGTGGGAGGCGCCGTCGTCGTGGTGCGGAACTGCAGGTGAAACGGGGTGCTAGATCTTGCGGGCCAGGATGGCCTGCTTGACCTCGGCGATGGCCTGCGTGACCTGGATGCCGCGGGGGCAGGCCTCGGTGCAGTTGAAGGTGGTGCGGCAGCGCCACACGCCTTCCTTGTCGTTGAGGATCTCCAGGCGCATATCGCCGGCGTCATCGCGGGAATCGAAGATGAAGCGGTGCGCATTGACGATCGCGGCCGGCCCGAAGTACTGGCCGTCGGTCCAGAACACCGGGCAGGACGAGGTGCACGCGGCGCACAGGATGCACTTGGTGGTGTCGTCGAACCGCTCGCGGTCCTCGGCGGACTGCAGGCGTTCCTTGGTGGGCTCGTGGCCGCGGTTGATCAGGAAGGGCATGACCTCGCGGAAGGACTGGAAAAACGGCTCCATGTCCACGATCAGGTCCTTCTCCACCGGGAGGCCCTTGATCGGCTCGACCGTGATCGGCTTGGACGTGTCCAGGTCCTTGAGCAGGGTCTTGCAGGCGAGACGGTTGCGGCCGTTGATGCGCATGGCATCGGAACCGCAGACGCCGTGGGCGCAGGAGCGGCGGAAGGAGACGCTGCCGTCGATTTCCCATTTGACCTTGTGCAGGGCATCCAGGACGCGGTCGGTGCCGTACATGGTGACGTGGAAGTCGTCCCAGGTGGACTCGTCGGAGACCTCGGGGTTGTAGCGGCGCACCCGCAGGTGGACGTCGAAGGACGGGATGTCCCCGCCGCCGCCGACGCCGGCGGGCAGTTCGATCTTGGAGGCTGGCTCAGCGAGTTCAGCGGTCATCTTAGTACTTCCTCACCATCGGCTCGTAGCGCGTAAAGACCACCGGTTTGGTGGCAAGCCGGATGCCGGCAATCGACTCGGCGGAACCATCCGCCGGTGCGTGGTCATCCTTGTACGCCATGGAGTGCTTCATGAATTTTTCGTCGTCGCGCTCGGGGAAGTCCTCGCGGAAGTGTCCGCCGCGGGATTCCTCGCGGTGCAGGGCAGCCACGGTCATGACCTTGGCGAGCTCCAGCAGGAAGCCGAGCTCCACGGCCTCGAGCAGTTCCAGGTTGAAGCGCTTGCCCTTGTCCTGGACGCTGATGCGCTGGTACCGCTCCTCGAAGGAAGCGATGTCCTTCAGGACCTGGTTCAGCGTCTCGGCGGTGCGGAACACCTGCATGTTGGCGTCCATGGTGTCCTGCAGCTCCTTGCGGATCTGGGCCACCTTCTCGGTGCCGTCCGAGGTGCGGACGTGCTCGAGCAGGTTCAGCGTGTAGGCCTCGGGATCGGCAGGCAGTTCGACAAAGTCCGCGGTCTTGGCGTACTCCGCGGCGGCAATACCGGCGCGCTTGCCGAAGACGTTGATGTCCAGCAGCGAGTTGGTGCCCAGACGGTTGGACCCGTGCACCGAGACACAGGCAACCTCGCCGGCGGCGTAGAGGCCGGGGACAACGGTGTCGTTGTCCTGCAGGACCTCGGCGCTGATGTTGGTGGGGATGCCGCCCATGGCGTAGTGCGCCGTCGGGAAGACCGGAACCGGCTCCGTGTACGGCTCCACACCCAGGTAGGTGCGGGCGAACTCGGTGATATCCGGCAGCTTGGCGTCGATGTGGGCCGGCTCGAGGTGCGTCAGGTCCAGCAGGACGTAGTCCTTGTTCGGGCCGCAGCCGCGGCCCTCGCGGACCTCGTTGGCCATCGAACGGGCCACGATGTCACGCGGGGCGAGGTCCTTGATGGTGGGGGCGTAGCGCTCCATAAAGCGCTCGCCCTCGGAGTTGCGCAGGATAGCGCCTTCGCCGCGGGCGGCCTCGGAGAGCAGGATGCCCAGGCCGGCGAGGCCGGTCGGGTGGAACTGGAAGAACTCCATGTCCTCCAGCGGGATGCCGCGGCGGAACGCGATGCCCATGCCGTCGCCGGTCAGGGTGTGGGCGTTGGAGGTGGTCTTGAAGACCTTGCCGGCGCCGCCGGAGGCGAAGACCACGGACTTGGCCTGGAAGACGTGCAGTTCGCCGGAGGCGAGGTCGTAGGAGACGACGCCGGCGACGCGCTTCTGCTTGTACGGGGTGCCGTCCTCGCGGACTGCGTCTTCCTCGACGGTCAGCAGGTCGAGCACGTAGTACTCGTTGTAGAACTCCACGTTGTGCTTGACGCAGTTTTGGTACAGGGTCTGCAGGATCATGTGGCCGGTGCGGTCCGCGGCGTAGCAGGCGCGGCGGACCGGAGCCTTGCCGTGGTCGCGGGTGTGGCCGCCGAAGCGGCGCTGGTCAATGCGGCCCTCGGGCGTGCGGTTGAACGGCAGGCCCATCTTTTCCAGGTCCAGGACGGCGTCGATCGCTTCCTTCGCCATGACCTCGGCGGCGTCCTGGTCCACCAGGTAGTCGCCGCCCTTGATGGTGTCGAAGGTGTGCCACTCCCAGTTGTCTTCCTCGACGTTGGCCAGGGCTGCACACATGCCGCCCTGCGCCGCGCCGGTGTGGGAGCGCGTGGGATAAAGCTTGGTCAGTACCGCTGTGCGCGCGCGCTGACCGGACTCGATCGCGGCGCGCATGCCAGCGCCACCGGCACCGACAATGACGACGTCGTACTTATGGACCTGCATACCAGATGCTCTTTCTCTCAAAATTCGCTGTAAAACACCGCCGGCGGAGCCTGCGCAGTGAACTGCTGATCCTTGCTCCGTGCGGGCAGACGAGGATCAGTGCCCGAAGGCAGGGGCCGCTACGGGGCGGGGCAGAACCCGCCGGGCAGCTGCACGCCGTCAACCACGGGGCACGGGTTGAAGGTGAAGATCACCAGGGTGCCGAGGATGATGATGGCTGCGGCGGCCGCGTAGAGCACGATCTTCAGCCAGAGGCGCGTCGCGTCCTTTTCGGCGTAGTCATTGATGATCGTACGCACGCCGTTGGTGCCGTGCAGCATGGCCAGCCAGAGCATGGCCAGGTCCCAGACCTGCCAGAACGGGTCGGCCCACTTGCCGGCGACGAAACCGAAGTCGATGGCGTGGATACCTTCGCCCACCAGCAGGTTGACGGTCAGGTGGCCGAAGATCAGGACCACGAGGACGACGCCGGAAAGCCGCATGAAGAGCCAGGCCAGCATCTCGAAGTTGCCCTTGGAGGAGCCGTTGCGGCGGTACTGCGGTGCAATCCTGCCGCTACGGGGACTCTGAATGGTTGCAGTCATGGCTTAGTGACCTCCAAAGGCGAGGGACAGGTGGCGGATGGAGAAGCCGACCATGACGACGACCCACAGGGCCAGGACCGTCCACAGCATCTGGCGCTGGTACTTCGCGCCCTTCTTCCAGAAGTCGACGGCGATGATCCGCAGGCCGTTGAAGGCGTGGAACACGATCGCTGCGACAAGGCCCGTTTCACCCAGGGCCATAAGGGGGTTCTTGTAGGCACCGATCACGGCGGTGTAGGCCTCGGGGGACACACGCACCAATGAGGTGTCCAGCACATGGACCAACAAGAAGAAAAAGATCACTACACCGGTAACGCGATGTCCAACCCAAGACCACATGCCTTCACGGCCGCGGTACAAGGTGCCAGCTGGTTTTGTCGGCACTGAATAAACCTCCCTGCAACACAGCGGCGCTGGCATGGGATCCACGCGGGGGGAACGCCTGCTGCGAGAGCACTCGTAAGCTCAAGCCTAAATCTAGGCTTCGCTCTCAGCTTATTCAATTCAGCGGATCGATGGTGACGGCACCCGGTGCGGTTTTTGACCGCTTTTGAGACGAACGCCACATCCGCCGGCGTCGGACGCGGATTGGCGGGCGGTCCCGACTGCGCATCCGGCACGCGTGCCCCACGCGTGCCCCGGGGCGAACGGGCGGCGTTCGGCTAAAGTAGCCCTGATGACTACAGACAAAATGACCAGCACCGACTCCCTCCAGGGCGTTGCGGCGGACTCCCCGCTCGACCGCTTTATTGCGGTGATTCCCGCCGGCGGAGTGGGGACCCGGCTCTGGCCGCTGTCCCGGGCCGCAGCCCCCAAGTTCCTGCACGACCTCACGGGGTCCGGCAGCACCCTGCTGCGCGCCACCTACGACCGCCTTGAACCCCTCGCCGGCAGCCGCGTTCTGGTCGTCACCGGAACCGCGCACCGCGAGGCCGTCTGCCGCCAACTGCCCGAGGTGGCCGAGGCGGACCTGGTCCTGGAGAACGAGCCCAAGGATTCCGGCGCGGCCATCGGACTCGCCGCCGCCATCCTGTACGAGCGCGACCCGGACACCATCATGGGCTCCTTCGCCGCCGACCAGGTCATCAGCCCCGACGAGCTGTTCCAGGACGCCGTCCGCGAGGCCATCCACACCGCGGCCACAGGCAAGATCGTCACGATCGGCATCAAGCCCACCCACCCCTCCACCGGGTTCGGCTACATCCGCGCCGGCGACAAACTCAGTGTGCCCGGGGCCCCGAGCGCCCACACCGTCGTCGAGTTCGTCGAGAAGCCCAGCGAGGAAGTCGCCCAGCAGTACCTGGACAGCGGCGAGTACGTCTGGAACGCCGGGATGTTCGTGGCACCGGTCTCGCTCATGCTCAAGCACCTGGAAGCCAACCAGCCGGAACTGTTCGCCGGCCTGCAGGAAATCGCCAAAGCCTGGGACACCCCGTTGCGCGACGAGGTCACCTCCCGCGTCTGGCCCACCTTGCCAAAGATCGCCATCGACTACGCGGTCGCCGAGCCGGCCGCCGCCGCCGGGGACGTCGCCGTGGTGCCCGGCACCTTCGGCTGGGACGACGTCGGGGACTTTGCCTCCGTGGGCCGCCTCAACAGCGCCAAGGAAGTCGACGACGTCACCGTGATCGGCGAGGGCGCCCGTGTCTTCACCGAAAACGCCAGCGGCGTCGTGGTCACCGACACCAAACGCGTGATCGCCCTGATCGGCATCAAGGACGTGGTGATCGTGGATACCCCGGATGCGCTGCTGGTGACCACGAAGGCGAACTCCCAGCGGGTCAAGGCCGCGGTGGACGCGCTCAAGGCCAGCGGCGACACGGACGTGCTCTAGTCCGTTTCCAGGGTTGGCGAAGGTGCGCTGACCGGGGACACGACGCTGTCCGGGAACCGTAACGCGCCGTCGGCGATGCCGCTATTTTTTGGACTCTCGCTACAGTGATTGTGTGCGCAATTACACTACTGAAGCTGAGCCAACCACCCTGGTGGGCCCGTGGCTGGAGCCACTGCTGCCGGAGCTGATCGCCTTCCGCCGCGACCTGCATGCGCACCCGGAGCTGTCCTTCAAAGAGTTCCGCACCACCGACAAGCTCGCCAGGCGGCTCGAGGCCGCCGGGCTGAAGCCCCGCCGGCTCGAGGGCACCGGGCTGACGGTCGACGTCGGCGAGGGGCCGATCGCGACGGCGCTGCGCGGCGACATCGACGCGCTGCCCATCATCGAAGAGACCGGGCTGGAGTTCGCGTCCAAGAACCACGGCGTGACACACGCCTGCGGGCACGACGTCCACACCACCACGATGCTGGGCATCGCCCTGGTCCTGCAGCAGATGCACGAGACCTCGCCGCTGGGCGGCACGGTGCGGATCATCTTCCAGCCCGCCGAGGAGACCATGCCCGGCGGCGCGCACGCCTGCATCGAGCAGGGTGTGCTGGAGGGGGTGCCCAGGATCCTGGCGCTGCACTGCGACCCGCGGATCGAGGTGGGCAAGATCGGCACCCGGATCGGCGCCATCACCTCGGCGTCGGACACCATCAAGATTGAACTCACCGGCCGGGGCGGCCACACCTCGCGCCCGCACCTGACCGAGGAACTGGTCTTCGCCCTCGCCCAGATCGCCATCAACGTCCCGGCCGTGCTGTCCCGCCGCGTCGACGTCCGCAGCGGCGTCTCAGTGGTGTGGGGACACATCTCGGCCGGCTCAGCCCCGAACGCCATCCCGGCGAGCGGCTACATGGCCGGCACCATGCGCTGCCTGGACCGCGAGGCCTGGCACAGCGCCGGAGAGATCCTCGACGAGGTCGTGCAGCAGATCGCCGCGCCCTACGGCGTCGACGTCCACCTGGAACACACCCGCGGAGTGCCGCCGGTGGTGAACTCCGAACACGAAACCGCGCTGATCGAGGCCGCAGCCCGGGCCGAGATCGGCGAGGGCTCGGTGGTGCTGACGCCGCAGTCGATGGGCGGGGAGGACTTTGCCTGGTTCCTCGCCGACCTGCCCGGGGCGATGATGCGCCTCGGCACCAAGACCCCCGGCGGCGAAGAGTACGACCTGCACCGCGGCGACTACATCCTGGACGAACGCGCCTTGGGCCTCGGCATCCAGGTGCTCACCGCCGCCGCACTCCGCACCCTCCGCGACCTCTAACCCGCGCACGTACACATGAGGCCCGAAATCCCCGCGATTTCGGGCCTCAAGTGTACGCCCGGGCCCCCGTTCCGGTGATTAAATTGTGCACAACTAAATTGTGGGTTATTGTTTTAGCGTGACCGAAACCGTTCCCCCCGGGGCCGCCGAGCCCGACGCCCCCCGCCTCAACGCTCCCCGCCTTGACAGGCAGGTGTGTTTCGCCATGTACGCGGCGTCGCGGGCCGCCACAGCCGTCTATCGGCCCATGCTCGATGAGCTGGGCCTGACCTACCCGCAGTACCTCGTGATGATGGTGCTGTGGGAGGACCAGCCCCGCAGCGTCCGGGAACTCGGTGAGGAGCTGGGCCTCGATTCCGGCACCCTCTCGCCGCTGCTGAAGCGGCTTGAATCGCTCGGTTTCGTGGAACGGCGGCGGTCCGCGGCGGACGAGCGGCGCGTCGAGGTATTCCTGACGGCGGCCGGAACCTCGCTCAGCGCCCGAGCCACCGGAATCCCGCAGCGGCTCGCCGACGCCGCCGGGCTCTCCGGCCCCGAGCTCGACCAGCTCCGCGAGACCCTGGGCCGGCTCACCGCCGCCCTGCAGTCCGGCCGCTGACCCGCGCCGCTCGGCGCCACCCAATTTTCCCTGAATTTCCAACAGATCGGACCCCTGATGAAGACCCTCTACACGGCCGAGGCACTGGCCTCCGGCGAAGGACGCGACGGCAACGCCCAAAGCAGCGACGGCAAACTCAATGTGACGCTGGCCAGCCCGGTGGAACTGGGCGGTAACGGCGAAGGAACCAACCCGGAGCAGCTCTTCGCGGCCGGCTACGCCGCATGCTTCCACTCCGCCCTGCGGCTCGTGGCCCGCAAGGAAGGCGCCGACCTGACGGACTCGGCGGTGGCCGCCAAAATCCACTTCGGCGCGCTGGCGGATGGACCCGGCTACGGCCTCGCCGCCGAGCTCGAGATCGCCCTGCCGGCCGTCGACCGCGAAACCGCCGAAGCGCTCGTGGCCCGGGCCCACCAGATCTGCCCGTACTCCAACGCCACCCGAGGCAATATCACCGTAGACATCAAGATCCTGGAGGTCGCCGCATGAGCACCCAGAACACCACCCTTCCCGCCAGCACCCGTGAAATCCAGCTGGCATCGCGTCCGCATGGCCGCCCCGTGCCGGAAAACTTCCGCCTCGCCGAGTCGCCCCTGCCGGAACTGCGGGACGGCCAGGTCCTGGTCCGCAACCTCTACATCTCCGTGGACCCGTACATGCGCGGCCGGATGAACGACGTCAAATCCTACTCCGCGCCGTTCGCCCTCGACGCCGCCCTCGACGGCGGGGCGGTGGGCGAGGTGATCGCGTCCCGTTCGGCCGACCGCGCGGTGGGCGACACCGTCGTGCATCAGCTCGGCTGGCGGGAATACGCCGTCGTGGACGCCGCCGCCACCACACCGGCCCGCACCGACCTGGCGCCGGCGTCGGCCTTCCTGGGCGCGCTGGGAATGACCGGCCTGACGGCTTACGCGGGGCTTCTCAAGGTTGCCGAGTTCAAGCCCGGCGACGCCGTGTTCGTCTCCGGGGCGGCCGGAGCCGTGGGTTCCCTGGTGGGGCAGATCGCCAAGGCCATGGGCGCCTCGAGGGTGATCGGCAGTGCAGGCACGCCGGAAAAGGTCGCCCGGCTGCTGGAACTGGGCTTCGATGCCGCTTTCAACTACCACGACGGTCCGGTCCGGGACCTCTTGAAGGAGGCCGCGGGGGAGAAGGGCATCGACGTCTACTTCGACAACGTGGGCGGCGAGCACCTGGAGGCGGCCCTGTCGGTGCTCAACGTGGGCGGCCGCGTCGCCATGTGCGGCGCGATCGCGCAGTACAACTCCACCGAGCCGACGCCCGCCCCGCGAAACCTCATGCTGGCCATCGGCAAACAGCTGACCCTCCGGGGCTTCCTGGTCAACGGCCAGCGCCAGCACGCGGCCGAATTCGCCGGGAAGATGGCGGCCTGGCTGGCCGACGGCACGGTCCGCTACGACGAGACGATCGTGGACGGGCTGGAGAACGCGCCGCAGGCGTTTATGGACCTGCTGGACGGTGCCAATACCGGGAAGATGCTCGTCCGGCTCTGAGCAACCCGGGCGGCCGCCAGGCCGTCACCGCCGCGCTAACGTACCCGTGAGGCCCCGATTTCCAAGGATTTCGGGGCCTTACGTGTACGTTCGCGCCGTTGGGTACCGCTTGGTAACAAGTTCTCAACAATCTAGGAAACGGCTGTGAAGTGTGTTACTCGACGTGTTCCATGACACTAAAGTAGCTTCCATCAGTGCGCCTCGGCGCAGTGCTGCGAATCCGTCAGTGACAACAGTATTTCGGGGGAAAACCGGAAGCAGACACTCATTGAACTCCCGTCGTAGCGCCTATCTCTTTCTTCCTGGAGGAACTTTGAAGAACTCACTGCGCGCAACTCTTAAGCGCGGTTCAATGGCCGGCGTCGCCACCGCGGGTGCGGCCGCCCTGCTGCTCACCGGTTGCGGGGCTGCCCCGTCCTCGTCCGGCGCCTCAAGTTCAGCGACCAAATCGGACTACACCGCCTGCATGGTCTCCGACTCCGGTGGATTTGACGACAAGTCGTTCAACCAGTCCGGCTACGAGGGCCTGCAGAGCGCCGTGAAGGACCTCGGCATCCAGGAGAAGCACGTCCAGTCCAAGGCTGACACGGACTACGACCCCAACCTCCGCTCCATGGTCCAGCAGGGCTGCAAGCTCACCGTCACCGTCGGCTTCCTGCTCGGCGACGCCACGAAGTCCATCGCGACCGCCAACCCGAACAGCCACTTCGCGATCATCGACTACAACGACCCCGCGTTCCCCAAGAACGTCAAGCCGATCGTCTACAACACGGCCCAGGCTGCATTCCTGGCCGGCTACCTGGCAGCCGGCACCACCAAGACCGGCAAGGTCGCCACCTTCGGCGGCATCAACATCCCGACGGTCACCATCTTCATGGACGGCTTTGCCGACGGCGTGAAGTACTACAACCAGAAGAAGAGCAAGAACGTCCAGCTCATCGGCTGGGACAAGGACAAGCAGGACGGCACCTTCGTCGGTGACTTCAAGCAGGTCGACAAGGGCAAGGTTCTGACCCAGGGCTTCCTGGACCAGGGCGCCGACATCGTCCTGCCCGTGGCCGGACCCGTCGGAGGCGGCGCGGGCAGCGCGATACTTGACGCCAAGTCCAAGGGCAAAGACGCCAAGCTCATCTGGGTTGACTCGGACGGCTACCTGACTGCTCCCGATTACAAGTCCGTGATCCTCTCCTCCGTCCAGAAGACGATGTCCACCGCCGTGGAAACGGTCATCAAGGACGACAAGGACGGTAAGTTCGACGCCACACCGTACGTCGGAACCCTCGAAAACGGCGGCGTGGCCCTGGCTCCGTTCCACGATCTCGATTCCGCTGTGCCGGCAGACCTGAAGAGCGAACTGGACCAGCTCAAGAAGGACATCATCTCCGGCACCGTCAAGGTCGAGTCGAAGTCCAGCCCGACTAAGTAAGCACAAACCGCGGGGCGCGCTGCCCTTCCGCCGTAACCTCGGCCGAAGGGCAGCGCGTTCTGTTTTGCTGACCTACCTGCCCTGCCCTGCCCAGGGACAGCCAGCAGCGGCCTGCCGGAACCCTTTTTGCCTGCAGCCTGCCCTGCCCAGGAACCACCCATGACACTAGGCTGGGATTACCCGCTGCCCTGCCGCCGACAGCGCGCCGGAGCAGATCCATACACACAGAGATTGGTTGGGGTTTTGAAACTCGAACTGAAAGGGATCACGAAGCGATTCGGGTCCCTGGTAGCCAATGACCACATCGATTTGGTCGTCGAACCGGGGCAGGTGCACTGCCTGCTGGGAGAAAACGGCGCAGGGAAATCCACCCTGATGAACGTGCTCTACGGCCTGTACGACCCGACCGAGGGCGAAATCTTGGTCGACGACAAGCCGGTCGTCTTCAAGGACCCCGGCGAGGCGATGGCTGCCGGAATCGGCATGGTCCACCAGCACTTCATGCTCATCCCGGTCTTCACCGTGGCCGAGAACGTGGCGTTGGGTAACGAGACCACCAAAGCCGCAGGCCTGCTCAACCTGGAAGCCACGCGCGAGAAGATCCGGCGGATCTCGGACCAGTACGGCTTCGACGTCGACCCCGACGCCATGGTGGAGGACCTGCCCGTCGGCGTCCAGCAACGCGTCGAGATCATCAAGGCCCTGGTTCGCGACGCCGAGGTGCTGATCCTGGACGAACCCACTGCGGTGCTGACGCCGCAGGAGACCGATGAACTCCTCGACATCATCCGGCAGCTGAAGCGGGACGGTAAGTCAATCGTCTTCATCTCCCACAAACTGCGTGAAGTCAAAGCCATTTCGGACACCATCACGGTCATCCGCCGCGGCAAGGTGGTGGGCCAGGCCGACCCCACGGCCTCTCCCACCGAGCTGGCCTCAGCCATGGTGGGCCGCGCCGTGAGCCTGACGCTGGACAAGGCGCCGGCCAAAACCGGTGAGGTGGCCTTCAAAGTCCGCAACCTGACCGTGACTGACCACAACGGCCAGCACGTCGTCGACGACCTGTCCTTCGACATCGCCAAGGGCGAAGTGCTCGCCATCGCCGGCGTGCAGGGCAACGGCCAGACGGAACTGACCGAGGCGATCCTGGGTGTGCAGCCACACGTAGCCGGATCCATCACCCTCAACGGCGAGGAACTGCTGGGCAAGAGCGTCAAGCATGTCCTCGGCGCCGGCGTGGGTTTCGTCCCCGAGGACCGCACCCTCGACGGGCTCGTCGGCACGTTCACGATCTCCGAGAACATGATCCTGGACCTCTACGACAAGGCGCCCTTCGCGCGCGGCGTGGGCATGAAGCCGGGCGTCATTGCGGAGAACGCCGCCAAGAAGGTGGAGGAATTCGACGTCCGCACCCCCTCCGTGTCGGCCGCAGTGGGCACCCTGTCCGGCGGCAACCAGCAGAAGGTCGTCCTGGCCCGCGAGCTATCGCGTCCGCTGCGTTTGTTTATCGCTTCGCAGCCCACCCGCGGCCTCGACGTCGGCTCGATTGAGTTTGTGCACAAGCGCGTCATCGCCGAACGTGACCACGGCACGCCCGTCATGATCGTCTCCACCGAACTGGACGAAGTGATGCAGTTGGCCGACCGGATCGCGGTGCTCTACCGTGGACGGCTGGTGGGGATCGTACCCGCCACCACGTCCCGCGACGTGCTTGGCCTGATGATGGCCGGCGTCCCGGCCGCAGATGCCGAAGCCAGCGCCTCCGCGCACGCCCCCAGCGGCACGACGACGGCGGCGGCATCGGAGCCTGCCGGCCACGAAGGAGAATCCCATGTCTGAGAAGACAACCCCCGAGCCGCTGGCTCCGGGCACCCACGACACGGCCGAGCCCGCGGAAACCCCGGTACCCGGCGGCACCAGCCCCGAGGCTGTGGCCTCCGACGTCGTCCTTGACACCGCCGGCGGCCAGATGCCGCCGTCCGCCGTTCCGGCAGCGACCCAGCGCCGCGGCCGGGACCGGGACGGTGACGGCGGGTCCGTGCTGCACCAGATTTTCACCGGCAACGCCATGGTGTCCGCGCTCTCCGTGCTGCTGGCCATCGTGCTCGGCGGCATCCTGATGGCCGTGACCAACCCCAAGGTCGCTGCCGCTGCCGGCTACTTCTTCGCGCAGCCCGGGGACCTCCTGACCGAAGTTATCCGTCCGTACACCGCGCTGGTGCAGGGTTCCATCTTCAACTGGGCCGGCGCCGACCTCGGCGCGCAGCTGTACCCGATCACCGAGACCCTCACCGTCGCCACCCCCCTGATCTGCGCCGGGCTCGGCGTCGCCCTGGCGTTCCGCGCCGGCCTGTTCAACATCGGTGCGCAGGGGCAGATCGTCTTCGGCGCGCTCTTCGGCGCCTACGCCGGCTTTGCCTGGCACCTGCCGATCGGCCTGCACCTGTTGGTTGTCATCGTGGCCGGCCTGGTCGGGGGCGCGGTCTGGGGCGGCGTCGTCGGGCTGCTGAAGGCACGCACCGGGGCGCATGAGGTAATCGTGACGATCATGCTCAACTACATCGCCAACTTCCTCCTGCTGTTCCTGCTCACCACCCCGGCCTTCCAGCGCAAGGGTTCCACCAACCCGATCTCCCCGTTCCTGGACTCCACCGCGTTGTTCCCCGAACTGCTCGGACCGCAGTTCCGGCTGCACGCTGGTTTCCTCGCCGCGATCGTGGCCACCGTCTTCGTCTGGTGGCTGCTGGACCGCTCCACGATCGGTTTCGAGTTCCGCGCCGTCGGCGCGAACCCCAACGCGGCCCGCACCGCGGGCATCAACGTCGCCCGCAGCACCATCCTGGTGATGGCGATCGCCGGTGCGCTCGCAGGCCTGGCCGGTGTGGCCCAGGTGTCCGGCACGGAAAAGTACCTGTCCGGCGGCGTCGCCGCCTCGATAGGTTTTGACGCCATCACGGTCGCGCTGCTGGGACGCTCGACGCCGTGGGGAACCTTCTTCGCGGGCCTGCTGTTCGGCGCCTTCCGCGCCGGCGGCGTGGCCATGCAGGCCCAGACGCAGACACCGATCGACATTGTGCTCGTCATCCAATCCCTCATCGTGCTGTTCATCGCAGCACCGCCGCTGGTTCGTGCGATATTCGGACTCAATCCCCGTAAGAAGAGGAAGACCACCACGAGTGGGACTGCCGGTTCGCGTACCGGCGGCGTTAAGAGCGGAGCGGCAGCATGAGCGCCACAACACAATCTCCCGCCAGCAAGCAGCCGCGCCCCGGAAGGGGGACCGACACCGCTCCCGGCGACGGCCCGACCGGCACGCCGGCACGCGCAGCCGAACTGGTGAACTGGAAAGCCGGCATCGGGCTGGGCCTGCTGGCCGTCCTCGGCACCGTCCTGTTCGGATTCCTCGCCAACACCAAATCGGCAGGGTTCCGGATCGCCGAGGCCCGAGACCCCAACGCCTCCTCCGCGGCGGCATGGATCACCCTGGCCGTGGCGCTGGCGGCCGCCGCCTACGTCGGCTACCGCTGGATCAGCCAGCGGCGGGACGGCGGGGGAGTGGACCGTTGGATTCCCGCGACCACCATCGCGGCCATCGTCGTTCTGGGCCTCGCCGCCCTGGGTGTCGCCCGGGTGGAGAAGATCACCGTGCCCTCGATGGCGCTGGGCTGGATTTGCTCCGTGCTGCTGCTGGCCCTCGCCGGATACGCCTGCTTCCTGACTGTGCAGCGCAGGCGCACCCCGGGATGGTTGGGCGGAACCTTCGCAGTGGTCTTCCTGGTCGGGTTCATGATCTGGATCGTTGCCGGCGGCCGTGACCCCGAGCCCTCCATTTCCCTCGGCGGCCTCATGGCCGGTGCCGTGACTCTCGCCGTGCCCCTGGTGTTCGGCTCGCTGTCCGGTGTGCTCTGTGAGCGGGCCGGGGTGGTCAACATCGCCATCGAGGGCCAGCTCCTGCTCGGCGCCTTCTCCGCCGCTGTCGTGGCCACCGTGACCGGCAACGTCTATCTGGGGCTCATCTCGGCGGCCGTCGCCGGCGCCCTCGTGTCCCTGGTCCTCGCCGTGGTGAGCATCAAATACCTCGTCAACCAGATCATCGTCGGCGTGGTGCTCAACGTCCTGATCAGCGGGCTCACCAGCTTCCTGTTCTCCACCCTGCTCACGGCGGACCCCGAGCACCTGAACAAGCCCGGCCGGCTGCAGGCAGTCGATATCCCGTTCCTCGCCGACATTCCCATCATCGGACCCATCCTGTTCCGCCAGTCGCTGGTCGGCTACCTCATGTACGTGGCCGTTATCGTGGTCTACGTCGGGCTGTTCCACACCAAGTGGGGCCTGCGGGTGCGTGCCGTCGGCGAACACCCCCAGGCTGCGGACACGGTCGGCATCAACGTCAACCGGACACGTTTCATCAACGTCCTCATGGGCGGCGCCATCGCCGGAATCGGCGGTTCGTTCTTCACCCTGGTGTCGGTGGACGCGTTCAGCAAGGACATGTCCGGCGGTCGAGGGTACATCGCCCTTGCCGCGATGATCTTCGGGCGCTGGAATCCCATTGGGGCGTTCCTGGCGGCGCTGCTGTTCGGCTTCGCCGACAACCTTCAGAGCATTATCACCATCATCGGCTCGCCCGTGCCCAGCCAGTTCATGGCGATGCTGCCCTACGCACTGACCGTCATCGCGGTGGCCGGTTTGGTGGGACGGTCCAGGCCGCCCGCGGCCGACGGCATACCGTACGTCAAGGGGTGACGAAGGTGACCGACACCCCCGACGGCGCTGCGGCGAACACCGCCGCCGTCGACTGGGCCGCACTCGAGGTAGCGGCCCTTGCGGCGATGCAGAACGCCTACGCGCCGTATTCGAAGTTCGCGGTGGGGGCAGCCGCCCTCACCGCGGACGGCCGGATCGTCAGCGGCTGCAACGTCGAAAACGCCAGCTACGGACTCACGTTGTGTGCCGAGTGCGCACTCGTCGGCAACCTGCACATGACCGGCGGCGGCCTGCTGCGCGCCTTCTACTGCGTCGACGCGCACGGCAACGTGCTGATGCCGTGCGGCCGGTGCCGGCAACTGCTCTACGAATTCCGGGCCCCGGACATGGAGCTCATGACCACACAGGGCATCAAGACGATGGACCAGGTGCTCCCCGACGCATTTGGCCCCCAACACCTGGAGGAAACCCGGTGACCCAGAACACCAGCAACACTGCTTCCGATAACGCCAACGCGTTCGACGCCGTCGACATCATCCGCATCAAGCGGGACAAGGGAGTCCTCAGCCCCGCCCAGATCGACTGGACCATCGACGCCTACACCCGCGGCGCCATCGCCGACGAACAGATGGCCGCCCTGAACATGGCCATCCTGCTCAACGGCATGGACCGCGCCGAGATTTCACGCTGGACCGCGGCGATGATCAACTCCGGCGAACGGATGGACTTCTCCAGCCTGCGCCGGCCCGACGGCGGCGTGAAGGCCACGTCCGACAAACACTCCACCGGAGGCGTGGGGGACAAGATCACCCTGCCGCTGGCGCCGCTCGTGGCGGTCTTCGGCGTCGCCGTGCCGCAGCTCTCCGGCCGCGGCCTCGGCCACACCGGCGGCACCCTGGACAAGCTCGAGGCCATCCCGGGCTGGCGGGCGGACCTCAGCAACGAGGAAATGATGGCCCAGCTGCAGGACGTCGGCGCGGTCATCTGCGCCGCCGGCGCCGGACTGGCCCCGGCGGACAAGAAGCTCTACGCCCTGCGCGACGTGACCGGCACGGTCGAGGCCATCCCGCTGATCGCCTCCTCGATCATGAGCAAAAAGATCGCCGAAGGCACCGGGTCGCTGGTCCTGGACGTCAAGGTGGGCAGCGGCGCGTTTATGAAGGACGAGGCGCGCGCCCGCGAACTGGCCGAGACCATGGTGGCCCTGGGCAAGGACGCCGGCGTCAACACGGTGGCGCTGCTGACCAACATGAACACCCCGCTGGGCCTCACCGCGGGCAACGCGATCGAGGTCGAGGAATCCGTGGAGGTCCTCGCCGGTGGCGGCCCGGAGGACGTAGTCGAGCTCACCGTGCGCCTGGCCGAGGAAATGCTGGCCTGCGCCGGGGTCCGCGACGCCGACCCGCGCGCCGCGCTCAAGGACGGCCGGGCCATGGACGTCTGGAACCGGATGATCGAGGCCCAGGGCGGGGACCCGCGCGCCGCGCTGCCGGTCGCCAAGGAATCCGAGACCATCTACGCGCAGGCCGACGGCGTGCTGGTAGAACTCGACGCGATGGCCGTCGGCGTCGCCGCCTGGCGCCTCGGCGCCGGACGGGCGCGCAAGGAGGACCAGGTCCAGGCCGGGGCCGGGGTGCGGATGCACGCCAAACCGGGCGCCACGGTCCGCGCCGGTGAACCGCTGATGACCCTGCTGACGGACACCCCGGAAAAGTTCGAACGTTCCAAGGAAGCGCTCGAGCACGCCGCGGTAATCGCGCCGGAAGGCTCCCGCCCGGCGCAGCAGCTCATCATCGACCGCATCGCCTAGGGCCCTGGTTGCCCTATCACTTATGGCTGCTTTGCCCCGGGTTTAGCCGCCACAAGTGATAGGGCAACGGACTGCGCCCGGGCAGTACACTGGCACCACAGAATTCCGGGAGAAACCGGGTACCGCCGTGCGTTAGGAAACTGTGCAGGCAATCAACGACTTCATCCTGGCAGCAGCGGGCCAACCGTGGGTGCTGTTCCTGGTGTTCGCCTGCTGTGTGATCGACGGTTTCTTCCCGCCGGTTCCCAGCGAGTCGGTGGTGGTCGGCCTGGCCGCCGTCGCCGCGACCGCCGATGTGCCCAACCCGCTCCTGCTGATCGTCGTGGCGGCCACCGGCGCGTTCTGCGGGGACAACATCGCCTACTTGATCGGGCGGGCCACCGGAACCTCGCGCTGGAAGTGGATGCGCGGGCACCGGACGCAGCGGGCCTTCACCTGGGCGGGCCGCGAGCTCCGGAAGCGCCCTGCCTCGCTCATCATGGTGGCGCGGTTTGTCCCGATCGGCCGCGTGGCCGTGAACCTGACCGCCGGCGCCACGCACTACGCGCACTCCCATTTCGTCGGGCTGACGGTGCTCTCCGCGGCGCTGTGGTCCGGCTATTCGGTGGCCGTCGGGCTGTTCTTCGGCCAATGGTTCGAAGACAACCACCTGCTGGGCGCCACCATTGCGATCATCTGCGCCATTGTGCTGGGCATCGGAATCGACGTCGCGCTCAGCCGGCTGCGCGGCAGCCTGCCGGAGGAACCGGTCCTGGACGAGGCGGAGCAGCCCGCCCCGCCGGCCGACGGCTAGGACGCCGGCGGTGCCACCGCGGGAAACATTGGCGCCGGCGCGTAGCGCAAGGTGCCCCGACCATGGGACACTGGGGTGCGATTCACGTCACGTCGGTGCCGTAGGCCCGCCAGTGCCAGCCAGTCCATTCCGGGTACGTCCCGACCCTTTCAGTTTCTAGGAGCACAGCCCGCGTGGAGTTCATTAATGAGGCCGTGCTCCATGCAGCCGGCCAGTGGTGGATTTACCCCCTCCTGCTGCTCTTTTTCTTCATCGACGGCTTCGCCATGGTGGTTCCCAGCGAGACGCTGATCGTCGCCCTCGCCGCGTACTCCCGGCACAGCGGGCAGCCCAACCTCTGGCTCCTAGGCCTCACGGCGCTGCTTGGTGCCATCGCCGGGGACAATATGGCGTACCTGCTCGGCCGCAAGATCGGCCTCGAGAGGTTCCGCTGGATGCGCAAGCCCAAGGTGCAGCGGGCCTTCGGCTGGGCGCGCTATGAGCTTGAGAAACGCGGCGCCGTGCTGATCTTCACCGCCCGCTACATCCCCTGGGGCCGCGTGGCCGTCAACTACGTCGCCGGCACCACAGGATTCCCGCACCGCAGGTTCTTTGTGCTGGATGCCTTTGCCTGCTTCACCTGGGTGATCTACTCCATCGGGATCGGCATCCTGGCCAGTTCCTTCCCCTGGCTGCACCACAACCCGCTCCTGAGCGCCGCGATCGCCGTCGTCTTCGCGATTGTCCTCGGCATCGCCGTTGACCACGTGCTGCGCTGGTGGCACAAACGGCTCGGCCGGCACGACGAGCCGGCGGACGACGACGCCGCGGCCCTGGACGCCGCGGACGACGACGCCGCGGCGACCGACGCCTCCCGCAAGTAGCGCCCGGCGCCGTCCCACCCTATGGTGGGAACGTGACTGAGACTATTCCTGACGCTGCCCCTGACCTCGAATTCGACCTGAAGGGCCTCCCCAAGGTTTCCCTTCATGACCACCTGGACGGCGGACTGCGTCCGGCAACCATCATTGAACTCGCCGAAAAAGTCGGCCACACGCTGCCGTCCACCGACCCGGTCGCGCTGGGGGAGTGGTTCCGCGAATCCGCCGACTCCGGCTCGCTGGTGCGCTACCTGGAGACCTTCGACCACACCATCGCCGTGATGCAGACCAAGGACGGACTGTTCCGCGTCGCCAAGGAATTCGTCGAGGACCTCGCGGACGACGGGGTCGTCTACGGCGAAGTGCGCTGGGCACCGGAGCAGCACCTGCAGCAGGGCCTGTCCCTGGACGAGGTTGTGGAGGCCGTCCAGGCAGGCCTGGACGCCGGCGTCGACGCCGTCGCCGAGACCGGCCGGGAAATCCAGGTCGGCCAGCTGATCACCGCGATGCGCCACGCGGACCGCGGCCAGGAGATCGCCGAACTCGCCGTGCGCCACCGCTACAAGGGCGCCGTCGGCTTCGACATCGCCGGCGCCGAGGACGGTTTCCTGCCCTCCCGCTTCAAGGACGCCTTCACCTACCTCGCCCAGCACAACTTCCCGGCCACCATCCACGCCGGCGAGGCAGCAGGCCTGGAGAGCATCCAGTCCGCCCTGGTCGACGGCCGGGCACTGCGCCTGGGCCACGGGGTGCGGATCGCCGAGGACGTCACGGTCGAGTTCGAGGAAGCCGACCCCGCGGACGCTGCCGTCGACCCGGAGAGCGACGAAGTCGATGACAACATCGGCCTCGTGACCCTCGGCGAGCTCGCCAGCTGGGTCCGGGACCGCGGCATCGCGCTGGAAATCTGCCCGTCCTCCAACCTGCAGACCGGCGCGATCTCCGGCTTCGGCGAGGGCATCGAGAGCCACCCGGTGGACATGCTCTACCAGCTCGGCTTCAACGTCACGATCAACACGGACAACCGGCTGATGAGCGGCGTGAGCCTCACGGACGAGTTCGAACTGCTCGTGGAGACCTTCGACTACGACCTGGACGACCTGCTCGAGCTGACCCTGAACGCCGCCGAAGCCGCGTTCCTGCCGCTGGAGGAGAAGGAAGCCCTGGTCGAGTACATCAACGAGGCCTACGCCGACCTTGGCTAAGGACCCCGACGCCACGGACGCGCAGCTCGGCGGACTGCTGCAAACCATCGCCGAGCTGCGTGTCCACTGCCCCTGGATGGGCGCCCTGACCCACGAATCCCTCGTGGAATACCTCCTCGAAGAGGCCCACGAGGTGGCCGAAACCATCGAGGCCGACGGCGTCGACGCCGAACTGCAGGCCGAACTCGGCGACGTCCTGCTCCAGGTGGTGCTCCATGCCCGGCTCGCCGAGGAGCGCGGCGCCTTCGCCTTCGACGACGTCGCCCGCGGCCTGCGCGAGAAGATGATCCGGCGCAATCCGCACGTCTTCCGCCCCGACGGGTCCCTGCAGGACACTTTCCCGGCCACGGTCGAGGAGATCGTGCTGAAGTGGGACGCCGTCAAACGGGCGGAAAAGCCCGGCCGGGACCACGCCTTCGACGGCGTCCCCGCCGCGCTGCCGGCCCTGGCCCGCGCGCAGAAGCTGCTGGACCGCGCGGAACGTGCCGGACTGCCCGTCACCACCGGGTCCTTGCCGGCGCCCGGCGCCACCTCCGCGCCCGGCGTCACCTCCGCACCCGCCGCACCCGCCCCCGCCACCGAACAGGAGCTCGGCGAGCTGCTGTTCGGCATCGTCGCCGCGGCCCGCCGCGACGGCCTGGATGCCGAACGGGCGCTGCGCGCGGCCAACCGCCGCTTCCAGGACACACCCCCGGGCGGCACGGGCTCTCCGGGCCAGCGTCCGGAGGCTGGATAGCTTTCCGTAACTTTTCCCACTCTCGACTAGGCTAGAGGCGACGAGGACGTCGGTTTTCGGCTTGATCCACCGCTAGATTCCCAGCAGTCAGATTCCCAGCAGATCGCTTCACCCAAAGGAGCATATTCATGGCGCTTATCGATGCCATCCACGCCCGCGAGATCCTCGATTCCCGCGGCAACCCCACCGTAGAAGTTGAAGTCCTGCTCTCCGACGGCCAGATCGGCCGCGCAGCAGTCCCCTCCGGCGCCTCCACCGGCGAACACGAGGCCGTAGAGCTCCGCGACGGAGACAAGGGCCGTTACCTCGGCAAGGGCGTCCAGAAGGCCGTCGACGCCGTCATCGACCAGATCGCCCCCGCGCTGATCGGCTTCGACGCTACCGACCAGCGCAGCATCGACCAGTCGATGATCGACCTGGACGGCACCGCCAACAAGAGCAAGCTTGGCGCCAACGCGATCCTCGGCGTCTCGCTCGCCGTCGCCAACGCAGCCGCCGCCTCCGCCGACCTGCCGCTGTACAAGTACCTGGGCGGCCCGAACGCGCACGTCCTGCCGGTGCCGCTGATGAACATCCTCAACGGCGGATCGCACGCCGACTCCGACGTCGACATCCAGGAATTCATGGTGGTCCCGCTCGGCGCCGAGACGTTCTCCGAGGGCCTGCGCTGGGGCGTTGAGGTCTATCACGCGCTCAAGGCCGTGCTGCAGTCCAAGGGCCTGGCCACCGGCCTGGGCGACGAGGGCGGCTTCGCCCCGAACCTGCCGTCCAACCGCGCGGCCCTGGACCTGATCCAGGAAGCCATCAAGAACGCCGGCTACACCCCCGGCAAGGACATCGCCCTGGCCCTGGACGTCGCGTCCTCCGAGTTCTTCAAGGACGGCGCCTACCAGTTCGAAGGCAAGACCCTCAGCTCCGCCGAGATGAGCGCCTACTACGCCGAACTGGTGGCCGACTACCCGCTGGTCTCGATCGAAGACCCGCTGGACGAGAACGACTGGGAGGGCTGGAAGACCCTCACGGACACGATCGGCGACAAGGTCCAGATCGTGGGCGATGACCTGTTCGTGACGAACCCGGAGCGCCTGCAGACCGGCATCGATTCGCAGACCGCCAACTCGCTGCTGGTAAAGGTGAACCAGATCGGTTCGCTGACCGAGACGCTCGACGCCGTGTCCCTCGCCCAGCGCGCGGGTTACACGACCATCACCTCGCACCGCTCCGGCGAAACCGAGGACACCACCATCGCCGACATCTCGGTGGCCACCAACGCCGGCCAGATCAAGACCGGCGCCCCGGCCCGCTCGGAGCGCGTCGCCAAGTACAACCAGCTGCTGCGCATCGAAGAGGAACTCGACGACGCCGCACGCTACGCCGGCCGGAGCGCGTTCCCGCGTTTCAAAGGCTAGTACCCGCTAAATCCCGGAACCGGTGGCTATGGTGGAATGACCATGGCCGCCGGTTCTGTTTTGGCCGGTCCTTTCCTGGCCGGTTTCTGGCCCTGTTTTGTGGCCTGTTTGGAGGAGTGACATGGCAACCCGCCGTCCCAAGGTTCCCCGGGCCGCCGCTGCGGCTCCGGCGTCCCAGCCCGCCGGCCGGGCGGAAACCGACGGCGCCGACGTCATCCGGGCCGATTTCGGCGGGACACGGCAGGGCTCCGCACCCGGCGCCGCTGCCCGTCCCCACCCCAAATCCCAGCCAAACAGTGCATCCGACGGCGGCGGCCGCGCCCCCGCCGGGGCGGCGGCCGGTGCGGCCAGGGCCGCCGCGGGCCGTGCGGCCACGGCCACCGCGGCGGACCGGTCCGCGGACTCCGCCGCAGCGGAAGACTCCGATCCGGTCCCGGCCAAGGCCTTCTCCGGCCGCATGCTGGCCCTGGGCCTGGTGATGATCGCGATCACCATCCTGCTGGCGCCGTCGGTCAAGATCTTCCTCGAAAAGCGCGCCGAAATCGCGGAACTCGAAGCCGACATCTCGGCCAAACAGGCGAAGCAGACAGACCTCAAGCGCCAGGTCTCGCGCTGGCAGGACCCCAACTACGTGAAGCAGCAGGCCCGCGACCGCATTAACATGGTTATGCCCGGCGAAACCGGCTACTGGGTTTTCGGCAGCGATCTTCCTGCCGGAACGTCCGGTGCCGGTACCGCGCCAGGCACAGCCACAGACCCCGCCAACCTGCCGTGGGTGGATTCCCTCTGGGAGTCCATCAGGCGTTCGGCAACAGACTAGGAGCGGCGCCCGCCGCCGATTACCGCAGGCCGGTGATCCCAACAGGGCAGGAAGGTGCCGCGCCAGTGGACGAGAACCGAGTGGACACCCCCCGGGCAGGGGACCCCGCCGAAACGGCCCCGGCCGCGGCGTCCGAGATCGCAGGACAGCCGCGCCGGCCATCGGCCCGCGACCTGGACGTCCTCAGCCGCCAGCTCGGCCGGCCGGTGCGCGACGTCGTCGAAATCCCCGCCCGCTGCGTCTGCGGCAACCCGCTCGTGGCGGCCACCTCGCCGCGGCTCAGCAACGGCACGCCGTTCCCCACCACGTTCTACCTCACCCACCCGGTCATCACCTCCGCCGTGTCACGGCTGGAAGCTGCCGGGCTGATGAACGAAATGAACGACCGGCTCGGCGCCGATCCCGCCCTGGCGGCGGGCTACCGTGCCGCGCACGAGGCCTACCTGCAGTCCCGCGCCGACATCGGGGCCCGGTCCGGCATCGGCTCCGTGCCCGAGATCGACGGGGTCTCCGCCGGCGGCATGCCCACCCGCGTCAAGTGCCTGCACGTCCTGGTGGGGCACTCCCTCGCGGCCGGGCCCGGCGTCAACCCGCTCGGCGACGAGGCCATCGCCGACATCAGCCAGTGGTGGACACGGGAGCGCTGCTACTGCGACGGCGCCTGGGACACCGGGGGAGAGGCCCCCTCCCAGGACCTGAGCCGCCACGGCCCACAGGGACTTCCGGACATCGTCGGCCGGCCCGCCCCGGTCCGCAAGGCCCGCGCGGAGTCCACCGACGCGGACCCAGACGCCGGCGCAGCCGCCGACGCAGGCGCCGGAGCCGGCCAGTGACCCGCGTGGCCGCGATCGACTGCGGCACCAACTCCATCCGCCTGCTGATCGCCGACGCGGCGGACGCCGGCGGCACCACCCCCCGGCTCACCGACGTCGTGCGGGAAATGCGCGTGGTCCGGCTCGGCCAGGGCGTCGACGCCACCGGCGAATTCGCCCAGGAGGCGCTGGAACGCACCCTCGAGGCGACCCGCGACTATGCCGAGCTGATCCGCCGCCACGGCGCCACGAAGATCCGCTTCGTGGCCACCTCCGCCACCCGGGACGCCCGCAACCGGCAGGTCTTCACCGACGGCGTCCGCGAGCTGCTCGGCGTCGAACCCGAAGTGATCAGCGGCGACGAGGAGGCCGCCCTCTCGTTCGCCGGTGCCAGCAGCGTCCTGCCCTCGCGCGGCAAGGACCCGGTCCTCGTCGTGGACCTCGGCGGCGGCAGCACCGAATTCGTGCTCGGCGACGCCGACGGCGTTATCGCCGCCAAATCGGTCGACGTCGGCTGCGTCCGGATGACCGAACGCCACTTGGTCGGCGACCCGCCCACCGCCGCGCAGATCGCCGCCGCGGAAGCCGACGTCGACGCCGCCATCAGCCACGCGGCGCTGACGGTCCCGCTGGAGCGCGCCACCGCGGTGATCGGCGTGGCGGGATCGGTCACCACCATCACCGCCCACGCGCTGAAGCTGGCCGAGTACTCCCCGGCGGCCATCCACGGCACGGAACTGGACCTGGCCACCGCCCGGGAGGCGTGCACGTCACTGCTGGAAATGGCACGGGAGGACCGCGCGGCCCTGCCGTACATGCATCCCGGACGCGTGGACGTCATCGGCGCCGGCGGCCTCGTCTGGCGCCGGGTGCTGGAACGGATGGCGGACGCCACCGACGGCCGGATCACGTCGGCCGTCAGCAGCGAACACGATATTCTTGACGGGATCGCCCTTAGCATCCTGCCGTGAGCATCAGCCAGCTTTTGCGCCCGGACAGACCGCCGATTGGACTCGAATGACCAGAGCAACAGCCCGGCACCGCCGGACCGCCTCCGCGTTAATGGCCCTGGTCCTTGCCGGCGGCAGCACCGCGGGAGCGCTGTCGGGTGCCCCGGCGGCCCACGCCGATGCCACCCGGGATAAGGAATACTGGCTGGCCGAATCCGGCATCACCAAGGCCTGGGAAGTCTCCAAGGGCGCCAACGTCAAAGTCGCCGTGATCGACAGCGGCATCGACGGCAAGCACCCGGACCTCAAGGGCGTGCTGGCCGGGGGAGTGGACGTCTCCGGCGCGGGGGCCGCCGACGGCCAGAAGAGCATCGGGGCCAAGCCCGAGCACGGCACGCTCGTCGCCACGATGCTGGCCGGCCGGGGCCACCAGCCTGCGGCCGCCAGCGCCAGCCCCAGTCCAACGCCCGGCACGGGCGTTGGCCCCGACGGGATCGTGGGTGTGGCCCCCGAAGCGCAGATCCTTTCCGTGTCCACCTGGCTGGGATCGGCCAACCCGGGCGGCAAGAGCGACCAGGACCAGATTCCCGCGGCGGTCCGCTGGGCCGTGGACAACGGCGCGCGCGTCATCAACATCTCGCTCGGCAGCACCGCCCCGGAATGGCCGCAAAGCTGGGATGCGGCGTTCCTCTACGCCGAGCAGAAGGATGTGGTGATCGTCGCCGCCGCCGGAAACCGCGTGGGCGGAAACATCCAGGTGGGGGCCCCGGCCACGATCCCGGGTGTGCTGACGGTGGCCGGCCTGGACCGCAAGGGCGTCGCCAGCATCGACTCGTCTTCCCAGGGCATCAGCATCGGCGTCGCCGCCCCGGCCGAGAACCTCGTTGGCGGTATGCCCGGCGGAGGCTACGCCGAGTGGGCGGGAACCTCGGGCGCCACCCCGGTTGTGGCCGGGGTCGCGGCCCTGATCCGGTCCAAGTGGCCGGACATGCCGGCGAGCCAGGTCATCAACCGGATCGTCAGCACGGCGAAGGACGCAGGACTGCCGGGCAAGGACCCGCTTTACGGCTTCGGCGTACTCAACGCCGAGGCTGCCCTGAAGGCCGATGTCCCGGAGAGCGCGGTCAACCCGCTGGGGTCGATCTCGGACTGGATCCGCGTCCACCGCAGGGGCAATCCGGTGAGTTCCGGGCCCGCTGCGCAGCCCAGCCCCTCCAGCGCGGCGCCGACGCTTCCCGAGGCGACCGTTCCGGCCGCGCAGGCTCCGTCGCCTGCCGACAGTGCCGTCCCGGCGATGGTGGTGCTCGGCTTCGGCGGGCTCTTTGTCTGCATCATCGCCGCGGCCGCCATCCAGCTCCGGAGGGCTGTCCGCAGCCCGGCGGACAGGCCCGCCGGGCCGGAAACGAGCGCGCTGGATTCCGTGGATTCCGGCACCCCGGCGAGTTAGTGAAGTTTTTCACAAACTACGGTATTCTGGACGCATGGCATCCACCCCTCAGCTCCAGGACCGTCCCAGGGTACTCGTCGTCGGCGGCGGGTACGTCGGCCTGTACGTAGCCCTCAAACTGCAGAAGAAGATCGCGAACGCCGGTGGCATCGTCACCGTCGTCGATCCGCTGCCCTACATGACCTACCAGCCCTTCCTCCCGGAGGTGGCCGGCGGCAACATCGAGGCACGCCACGCCGTCGTCTCGCACCGCCAGCACCTCAAACAGACCGAGCTGATCCAGGGCCGCGTCACCTCGATCGACCACGCCAACCGCACGGCCGTGGTGGCACCGGCCGACGGCGGCGAGAACTTCGAGATTCCCTACTTCGACGTCGTGCTGGCCGCCGGTGCGATCACCCGCACGTTCCCGATCAAGGGTCTCGCGGAGAAGGGCATCGGCCTGAAGACCATCGAGGAAGCCGTTGCCCTGCGCAACGGTGTCCTGGAGCGCATCGAAACCGGTTCGCTCATGACCGACCCGGTCGAACGCGCCCGCGCCCTGACCTTCGTCGTCGTCGGCGGCGGCTTCGCCGGCATCGAATGCATCACCGAAATGGAGGACCTGGCCCGCGCCGCGGTTAAGAACAACCCGCGCGTCAAGCAGGAGGAAGTCCGCTTCGTCCTGGTCGAGGCCATGGGCCGGATCATGCCCGAGGTCACCGCCAAGCAGGCCGAATGGGTTGTCGAGCACCTGCGCAGCCGCGGCATCGAGGTGCTGCTGAACACCTCGCTGGACAACGCCGAGGGCTCGCTGAAGCTCATCAACCTCCCGGACAAGACGCCCGCGCAGGAATTCGAATCGGACACCCTCGTCTGGACTGCCGGCGTGCAGGCCAACCCGATGGTCCGCTCCACCGACTTCCCGCTCGAGCCCCGCGGCCGCGTCCGCGTCCTCCCCGACCTCCGTATTTCCGGCGACGAAGGCATCATCGAGAACGCCTGGGCCGCCGGCGACATCGCCGCCGTGCCGGACCTCACCGGCAGCGGCCTGCCCGACGGCACCTGCGTCCCGAACGCCCAGCACGCGCTGCGCCAGGCCAAGCGCCTGGCCAAGAACCTCTGGGCCTCCCGCTGGGAGAAGGAGCTCAAGGACTACAAGCACAAGAACCTGGGCGCAGTCGCCGGCTTCGGCGAATGGAAGGGTGTCGCCAACATCAACCTCATCGGCCGGATCGGGCTCAAGGGCCCGCTGGCCTGGCTGGCGCACCGCGGCTACCACGGCCTGGCCATGCCGACCGTGGAGCGCAAGGTCCGCGTGATCTTTGGCTGGATCCTCGCCTTCTTTATGGGTCGTGACACCACCCAGCTGATGGACCTGGACAACCCGCGCGGCGCTTTCGTGTCAGCGGCGACGCCGGCTCCGAAGCCCGCCGCCGCGCCGACGGCTCCGGCGGCCGACAAGCCTGCCGAGGCACCTGCCAAGGAGACTGTTGTGGCCGACTCCAAGTAGTCGCCAGCAGCCCGACGACGGCGGCCGTTCCCTTCCGGGGGACGGCCGCCGTCGTCGTTGGTGCCGCTGCCGTTGGTGCGGGGCCGGATTTGGCCGGCGGCCGGGGAGCCCCGCCTAGACTTGGCCCATGACTCCTGCCGAGAAGGACCTGCACACGCTGCTCGCGACCATGAAGCCGGTAATCCGCGAGGGCGAGTATGTCTACGCCCTCTGGCAGCACGGCAAACCGCTGGCCGGCCACATTGCGGCCGCCGTGCGCGAAGCCGAGGGCCTGACGGTGGTCCTGCCGCACGAGGACGCCGATGCCCTGGGCCTGCAGTACGACTTCGTGGCCGCCTGGATCACCCTGCAGGTGCATTCCTCGCTCGAGGCCCTGGGGCTGACCGCCGCCGTCAGCGCGGCCCTGACGGAAGCCAAGATCAGCTGCAACGTCCTCGCCGGCTTCCACCATGACCACCTGCTGGTTCCCGTGGCCGACGCCGAACGCGCGCTTGAGGTCCTGCACGAGCTCTCCGCGGCCAGCCGCACCGCGAACGGCGGCGGCCAGCAGTCAGCGCCCACCCTCCTGCTCCGCACCGAGGAGCCGGAGGACCGGCAGGCCATCCTGGCCCTCACCGCGGCGGCGTTCGCCATCTCGCCCGTCACGGGTCTGCCGGTCGAAGGGGAACCGGGGGAGGTGGACCTGCTGAGGCGGCTCTTCGAATGCCGGGAGTACCTGCCCGAGTTCAGCATCGTGGCGGAGCTCGACGGCGAGATCGTAGGCCATGTGATCAGCACCCGGGGCCGGGCGGGGGAGCTGGAACTGCTGGGGCTCGGCCCGATCGGGGTGGCCCCGCGGCTCCAGCGCCACGGAATCGGATCGGCGCTGATGAAGGAGACCATCGACCGGGCAAACGCGGCGGGGGAGCGGGGCATCGCCCTGCTGGGCAGCCCGGAGTACTATGCACGGTTCGGCTTTGTGCCCTCCACCTCCCTCGGCGTGCAGCCCCCGGACTCTGCCTGGGGCGAGCACTTCCAGCTGCTGCCGCTGGCCCTCTGGCCCGGCGGCGTCAGCGGAGCGTTCCGCTACGCCGAGCCCTTCAACGGCCCGCCTGCGGCCTCCTAGCAGCCCTGCGCCGGGATACCATTGACCGGGCGCCCCAGTAGCCCAATTGGCAGAGGCAGCGGACTTAAAATCCGCGTGTTGTGGGTTCGAGTCCCACCTGGGGCACAAGATCAGCAGTCCCGCTTCACCGGGCGCTTTTGACTTGCGCATTTTCGCAACATATGTTTGTGCAGTTCCTCCATATCCCCCCAACGGCAGGGGAACACCAAAAGACGCCCCCGCACCGTGAGTCGCAATGACCGGTGCGGGGGCGTTTTTCGCTGTTTGCGGGGGCGTCGTGCGCGGCCGTGGGGTCCGTGGGGAAGGCCGTGGAGCCCGTGGCGGTGGCGGTAGGCGGCGTCGGCCTAGGGGCCGTCCTGAGGCGGCCTGCGGGCCCCGCTCATTGGCCTGATTCCCCCTAGGCAACGAGTGTTATAAGGATGTGACCGTAGTCACTTATCTTCGCGCGGAAATTGCACTAGCTTGAATCTAAATCAGGAACACCTGATCTTTCGCGTCAAAGGCCGTTCGCACCTTTCGATCGAGGAGATTTTCTATGACTTCACTCCCCCAGGTGGCGCCGCGCATCGCTAAGCTCACAGCGCTTAGCCTCGGCGTCGCCCTTCTGGCTACGGCTTGTGGCGGTTCGTCCACACCGTCGTCAACCGGTTCTGCTACAGCCCAGGCAGCAGGCATCGCATGCCCGGCCCCGAGTGCAACCGGCGGGGCCACCACCGCGGCTGGCGCCGGCGGCGCCGTGCCCCCTTCCTCGACCACCACCGAGACCCCGCTCAAGCTCGGCTCCCTGCTGCCGACCACCGGCTCCCTCGCCTTCCTCGGCCCGCCCGAAATCGCGGGTGTCAACCTTGGCATCAAGGAGATCAACGACGCCGGCGGCGTCCTGGGCAAGCCCGTCGAGGTGATCCACCGCGACTCGGGCGATACCAAGACGGACATCGCCACCCAATCCACGTCTGCGCTCCTGGGCCAGGGCGTCAGCGCCATCATCGGTGCCGCCTCCTCGGGCGTCTCCAAGACCGTGATCAACCAGATCACCGGCGCCGGCGTGATTCAGTTCTCGCCCGCCAACACCTCGCCGGACTTCACCGCCTGGGACGACAAGGGCCTCTACTGGCGCACCGCCCCCTCGGACGTCCTGCAGGGCAAGGTCCTCGGCAACTACATGACCACCTGTGGCGCCCAGACCGTCGGCATGATCGTACTGAATGACGCATACGGCACCGGCCTGGCCAAGAACGTGCAGGCGGCGGTTGAAGCAGCCGGCGGCAAGGTTGTGGCGCAGGAACTCTTCAACGAAGGCGACTCACAGTTCTCCAGCCAGGTGGACAAGGTCCTCGCGGCCAAGCCCGATGCCATCGCCCTGATCACCTTCGACCAGGCCAAGAGCATCGTGCCGCTGATGACGGGCAAGGGCATCAAGCCCACCCAGATCTTCATGGTGGACGGCAACATGTCCGACTACAGCAAGGACTTCAAGCCCGGCACCCTCAAGGGCGCCCAGGGCACCATCCCGGGTACCTTCGCCAAGGATGACTTCAAGAAGAAGCTCCTCGCGATTGATCCCGCGCTCAAGGATTACAGCTACGCAGGCGAGTCCTACGACGCCGTGAACCTGATCGCACTGGCCGCCGAAGCGGCCAAGAGCACCAAGGGCGTGGACATCGCCAAGCAGCTCAAGGCGGTCTCCGAAGGCGGCGAGAAGTGCAACAACTTCGCTTCCTGCGTCACCCTGCTCCGCAACGGCAAGGACATCGACTACGACGGCCAGTCCGGCCCCGTAACGTTCTCCGACGCCGGGGACCCGACGGAGGCCTACATTGGCATCTACGAGTTCCAGGATGACAACACCTACAAGCCCGTCAAGGAAGAATTCGGCAAGCTCTAACACCGGATTCCACCCAGACACACAAAAGACCCCCGTCCTCCCGGACGGGGTCTTTTGTGTATTCGGAGTATGTAGGGGAGTGGCGGCGGAGGACGCGACCGGGCCCCGGCGTCACGCAGCGCAGACTTCCAACCAGCCCCGTCCACCGCGACCCCGACAAACCGGCCTAACCCGGCGGGCGCAGGCCCAACACTCTGCGCCACGTGACATCGCCGACGGGAACGGGCCGGTGTCGTCGGGCTGGCCGTCGGCCGCCGCGGGGCTGCGGAAGCGGAGTTGCGCTACGGGATCGGACGAGGGCTTCCCGGCTCCGGGGTGCGTCGGTCCGGAATCGGTGCGGAAACGTGGCAGGGTGTGCCGTGGTGGCCGGGCCGGCGTCGGGGCCAGGCGGTGGCCACGTGTGCTGCGAATTGGAAATGCGCTGCGGAAACGGATAAGCGCTACGGGATCGGACGAAGGCTACCCGGCTCCGGAACTTGTCAACCTCCTTGAGACAGACCCGCTAGTTCGTGGGTTCGTTTCTTGGGGTCGTTAATCCAGCTT
>NZ_JBEEQE010000021.1:0-65231 GCF_040137805.1 Pseudarthrobacter sp. B907
AACTGAATTTCCCAGTCCAACTTTTGGGGACCAGTTCAGTGCCGGGGTTGGGCATGTCCGTCGGGGGGGCATGTCCAAGTCCCGCGCTCGCCGACGGGCATGTCCATCGCGGTGCTGCTAGTGGATGGACGGCACGGTCCGGGGCCGGACGATGAGCCACAGGGCCGCGGCGGCCAGCAGGATGCAGCCGGCCTGGACCGCGCCCATCGGCGTCGCGGAGCCGAGGCCCAGCCAACCGACGACTGGGGAGATGATGCCGGCCATCAGGAACGTTGCCGCGCCCAGCAGCGAGGCGGCGGTCCCGGCCTGCGCCCCGTGCTTGGCCAGGGCGAGCACCTGAACGCACGGGAAGGTGAACCCGGCACCCAGGATGTAGAACCAGAGCGGGACCATCACGCCCCACAGCCCGAAGCCCAGCTGGTCGAACGCCACGATCAGCAGGGCCATCAGGAACATCCACGCCGTCGAACAGGCGAGGATCCACTGCGGCGGGACGCGCTTGATGAGCCGCGAGCTGGTCTGTACGCCCGCCACGATGCCCAGCGAGTTGACGCCGAACAGCAGGCCGTACTGCTGCGGCGAGAATCCGTAGACGTCCTGGAACAGGAAGGGGGACGCCGAGAGGTAGGTGAACAGGCCGCCGAAGTTCATCCCGCCCAGCAGCAGCATGCCCACGAAGATCCGGTCGGCGAACAGGACGCCGTAGCGCTGGCGCGCCGTCAGCCCGGAGGTGCCGCGCAGCTCACGTGGCAGGGTCTCGCGCACCACGAACAGCGCGGCGATAATCACGCAGGTCCCGTAGCCGGCGAGGAAAAAGAAGATCCCCGGCCACGGCATCAGCAGCAGCAGCTGGGATCCGATCACCGGGGCCAGGATCGGGGCCAGGCCGTTGACGAGCGCCATCCGGGAGAACATCCGGACCATGGCGTAGCCGCTGAACAGGTCCCGCACCATCGCCATCGCCACCACGCCGCCGCCGGCCGCGCCGATGCCCATCAGCACCCGGAACAAGCCCAGCGTGGCGATGTCCGTGGACAGGGCGGCGCCCAGGGACGCCCCGATGTGCACGGCTGTGGCCAGGATCAGCGGAAGCCTCCGCCCGAACTTGTCACTCAGCGGCCCCACCACCAGCTGCCCCAGGGCGAAACCGACCGTCGTGCCGGTCAGCGTCAGCTGCACCGCGGCCTCGGTCACGCCCAGGCTCGCCTCCAGGGCCGGAAACGCCGGCAGGTAGAGGTCCACCGTGAACGGCCCAAGGGCCGTCAGGGCGCCCAGCATCAGGATGTAGAGGAGCTTGCGACGGCGGCTGAGGGAATCCCCGGGATTGCTGGGTATATGCACAGGAGCCAATCCTAGGCCCGCGCGGCCCGCCGCGCCGCCGTCCGTACCCTGAATGATAGTTTTGACACTTGGGGATGCGTGAGGCCGCGCAGGCCCGGCATCCAGCGCAATCGTAGATGGAACCAGTGAGGCGGCACAGATGAGCGGACGGCACACCGGCAGGACAAACGGGGGGCTGCGCCTTTCCGCGCTGCCCAAGACCCTGAAGCTGATCTTCAAGCTCGCACCCCGGCAGCTCAACGACGAAATTGCCTTCGCCAAGGTCGAACTCAAGCGCAAGGGCATCCAGCTCGGCGTCGCCGCCGCCTTCTTCGCCGTCGCCCTGGTCTTTGTCGCCTTCCTGGTCATCGGCCTCATCGTGGCCGCCATCATGGGCCTCGCCACCATCATGCCGGCCTGGCTCGCGGCCCTCTTGGTCTGCGCCGCCTTCCTGGTGATTGCCCTGATCGTGGGCCTGATCGGCTACGGCCGGTTCAAGAAGGCCATGCCGCTGATGCCGGAAGAAACGATCCGCGGCCTCAAGTACGATCTCGGCATCGCGAAGGAAGGCTCATCCTTCGACGCCGCCGTCCTGGATCCCAAGTCCCCGCAGGCCAAGGCTGCCAAGGCCGCCAAGGAAGAGGCCGCCGCCAAGGCCAAGGCGGAGAAGGAAGCGAAGAAGGCCGCAGAACAGCCCGACCTCGGACCCGCCCCGACCGAGGCCGATCTGCGCCGCCGCCTCGAGACGCGCCGCCGCCACCTCACCGGGGTCCGCGACGAACTCGGCGAGGAACTCGACGTCAAGACCCAGGCCCAGGCCCTGCTCGCCGCGACCGCGCACCGGCTGGAGGACGGCAAGGACCTGGTGGACGATCGGATTGCCGCCTTCCGCAGCCACGCCGACGCAACGGGCGCGCCAACGACGGAAGGCGGCTCCGGCACGCCCAGCGGCTCCGGTGCCGCCACCGAGCTTGGCAAGCGCTGGAAGCCGCTGGCCGCCCTGGCCGCGTCGACTGCCGCCCTCGTCTTCCTCCTCCGCCGGCTGCTCAAGGGCTAGGCAACACCCTGAACTCCGACGCTCACCCGCTGCCGGCCGTGGAAAGGGGGACCTGATGAAGTTCATCGGCGCCGGGGCACGCCCCGGGCAGCCCCAGATCCATCACGACGTCATCTTCACGGTCCCCAACCTGCTGACCGTGGTCCGATTCCTGGGTGTCCCGCTTTTTATCTGGCTGGTCCTGGCCAAGCAGGAATACGGCACCGCCGCGCTCGTGCTGGCCGTGATGGGCAGCACCGACTGGGTGGACGGCTACATCGCCCGCCGCTTCAACCAGATGTCCAACCTGGGCCGCATCATGGATCCCATCGCTGACCGGCTGTCCCTGATTGCGGTCGCGGTGACCCTCGTGATCGCCGGCGTCGTCGAATGGTGGTACCTGACCGCCCTGCTCGTCCCGGACCTGGTGCTGCTCTCCACCTCGCTGTTCTACTTCCGCAGCCACCCCGACCTGCCCGTCAGCCGGATCGGCAAGATCCGCACCGCACTGCTGCTGGTCGGCACGCCGCTGCTGGTGCTCTCCAAGCTGCCCATCGCGGGGACCGACGCCTACTTCGTGGCCGCCTGGATCTGCCTGGGACTGGGACTGGTGGGGCACTGGATCGCCGCCTACAACTACTTCTGGGCCATCATCCGCAAGGGCCGGGAGCGCAGGGCCGGCGTAAATGCCGCCGCCGGCACCACCGCCGCCGCGGCTCCCGCTGCGGAGCCCAGGACCCAAAACCCCGACGACGACGGCGGCCTCCGCTGATGGTCTGGTTCGCAGTTCTGCTGGCGGTGTCGGGCGCCTTCTTCCTGGCCTTCGGAGCCCAGCGGCAGGGGAGTGCGGTCAAGGCCGATACCGGCGGCCTGGCGCTCAGCACCCACGGCCTGCTCCGCCTGATCCGGAACCCCCGCTGGGTCCTGGGCCTGCTGCTGCTCGGCGTGGGGACGGCGATGAACGCCGTCGCCCTCGTCTCGGCGCCCCTCACCGTGGTGCAACCGATCGGCGCGATCGCCCTCGTCATCACCACCATCATCAATGCGAAGGACCAGGGGCTCAGCATGAACCGGGCCACCGTGGTGGCCATCAGCTCCTGTGTCACCGGCTCGGCCCTGTTCGTGATCCTCGCGGTGAATGTCACCCAGGAAAACCACCACGTCAGCGGCTCCGACGAACTGACGATCGTGCTGCTGCTGGCCCTGGCCGTGGGGCTCTTCGGCACCCTGGCGCTGCTGTTCAAGCACCGGATGAGCGCCTTCGTCTACATCCTGGGCGCCGGGGTCCTCTTTGGCTTCGTCGCGGTCCTGACCCGCATCATCGGCAAACACCTGCTCGATCCCAACGGGCTGTTCCTGCTCAATGTGCAGTGGTACACGCTGGTGGCGATGGCGGCCGCCGGCGGGCTGGGATCGTGGTTCGTGCAGAGTGCCTACTCCGGCGGCCCGCCCGACCTCGTGATCGCCGGACTGACCGTGATCGACCCGATTATCGGCATCGCCATCGGCATCGTGATCCTGGGCGAACTGCGGCCCGACGTCCACGCCGTGACGGCGATTGCCATGGGTGCGGCCGCATCCCTTGCTATCGTGGGAGTGATCGCCCTTTCCCGGCACCACCCCGAGGTCACCAAGCGCAAGAAGGACGCGCGCAAGGCCGCGGGACGGGTGTCCTAGGGCGGCGCCACAGACTTCAGGCGCAGGCCCGGCGCCTGCGCCCCGGCCAGCCGGCCACACCAGGACCCGCTGACCGCACCGTGACCACCAGGAGCTATCCCCGTGACCATGCCCGAGAACGACAAACCGCTCACCATCCTGATTGCCGCGGACACCTACCCGCCGGACGTCAACGGTGCGGCGCAGTTCGGCTACCGCCTGGCCAAGGGCATGACCGGCCGCGGCCACAACGTCCACGTCCTCGCCTGCCGGCCGGGCAAGGGCAAGAGCTTCAGCGAGTTCCGCGACGAGGCCACCGTGCACCGCCTGCGCTCACACTCGGTGCCGACCCACGAATATTTCCGGATCACGTTCCCGTGGGAGATCAAGAAGGAAATCGCCCTGCTGTTCGACCGGATCCAGCCCGACGTCGTGCACATCCAGAGCCACTACATGATCGGCGAACACGTCCTCTACGAGGCCGTCAAACGCGGCATCCGGATCGTCGCGACCAACCACTTCATGCCCGAGAACCTGAACCCGTTCCTCCCTTTCCCGCAGTGGTTCAAGGACATCGTGGGCCGCGTATCCTGGCGCGACATGGGCAAGGTCATGGGCCAGGCCGACGTCGTCACCACCCCGACGCCGCTCGCCGCCAAGGCCATGCACCAGCACGCCTTCCTGCGCAAGGTGCTGCCGCTCTCCAACGGCATCGACGCGGCCGCCTATGAACTGCAGCCCGGCGAGGAAGCGATGCAGCACACCAGCCCCACCGTGCTGTTCGTCGGCCGCCTCGCCGAGGAGAAGCACATCGACGTGCTCATCGACGCCGTGTCCAAGACGCCGGCCGGGCTGGACGTCCACCTGGAGATCGTCGGCGGCGGCGAGGTCCGGCCCGCCCTCGAGGCCCAGGTCGAACGCCTCGGCCTGCAGGGCCGGGTGAAATTCCTCGGCCTGGCCAGCGACGAGGAACTGCGCCGCGCCTACCTCAGCGCTGACCTGTTCTGCATGCCCGGCACCGCCGAACTGCAGTCGCTTGTGACCCTGGAAGCCATGTCCGCCTCCACCCCGGTGGTGCTCGCCGACGCCATGGCCCTGCCCCACCTGGTGCGCGACGGCGAGAACGGTTTCCTGTTCACCCCGAACGACAGCGACGACCTCGCCGCCAAGATCGAACGTGTGCTCTCGCTGCCCGCGGACGAGCGGGCCGCCATGGGCAAGGCAAGCCGCAACATGGTGGAAAGCCACAGCATCGAGCGCACCCTGCAGACCTTCGAGGACATCTACCGCGGCGCCAGCTACGACGACCTCGTCGTCTAGGCGCCTCACGGTGCTCGCTGCCGCCCGGGCGGCGCACCCGGCGCCGCGGGCGGCACTGCCGCCCAGGCGCCGGCGACTACTATTGCTAGAGTGTTTTTCCCCGGAACGATCCGGCCCGCAAGGGCCTGTCCGCCCGGACCCACGGGGCTATAGCTCAGCTGGTTAGAGCGCGGGACTCATAATCCTAAGGTCCTCGGTTCAAGTCCGAGTAGCCCTACACCGTTGCGGACATGTCCCGCACAGTCCATGGCTCAGGGGCCGCAGCAGGCGTTCACACGCCGGCTGCGGCCCCTTTTTGCTGAGCGCGGCGTGGCCTCCGTCACTTGCCAGCCGGCCGAAAGCTGCGGTATGTTACTCATGAGTAACATACCGGCGGCGCGCTGCCCGTGCCCTTTTGATCGCCGCTGATCACGAGTGAAGGAAAAACATGTCCAAAGCTGCAATCGACATCAACAACCTGCCCTACGCCGACGGCGACTTCTTCGCATTCGAGCAGCTGCTCAGCGGCAAGGAGCAGGACCGGCTGGCGGAGGTCCGCGAGTTCCTGGCCCGAGAGGTCAAGCCGATCGCCGTGGACTGCTGGAACCGCGCCGAGTTCCCAATGGAGCTCATTCCCAAGCTGGCGGAAATCGACCTCGTCAGCCCGGTCAAGCGCCAGGGCTACTCCAACCTCTTCGCCGGCATCCTGCACGCCGAAGCGACCCGGGCCGACACGTCGATTGCCACCTTCATGGGGGTGCACGACGGGCTCTTCACCGGCTCGATCGAGGCGCTCGCGTCGCAGGAGCAGCAGGAAGCATGGCTGCCGGACATCTACTCGCTGAAGAAGATCGGCGCCTTCGGCCTCACCGAACCCCTCGGCGGCTCCGACGTCGCCGGCGGCACCCGCACCACGGCCCGGCGCGAGGGCGACAACTGGATCCTGAACGGCGCCAAGCGCTGGATCGGCAACGCCACCTTCTCCGACTGGGTGGTCATCTACGCCCGCGACCTTGCCGACAACCAGGTCAAGGGCTTCCTCGTGGACACCAAGACCGAGGGCTACAGCGCCACCAAGATCGAGAACAAGATCTCGCTACGCACCGTGCAGAACGCCGACATCACCCTGGAAAACGTTGTGGTGCCGGACTTCTTCAAGCTGGCCAACGCCAACAGCTTCCGCGACACGAACAAGGTCCTGAAGGTCACCCGCCTGGCCGTCGCCTGGCAGGCAGTCGGCCAGCAGCTTGCCGCGTTCGACGTCGCCCGCCGCTACGCCGTCGAGCGCAGCCAGTTCGGCCGCCCGATCGCCTCCTTCCAGCTGGTCCAGCACCAGCTCGTCCAGATGCTCGGCAACGCCGTCAGCTCGATGGGCATGATGGTCCGCTTGTCCCAGCTCGAGGACGCCGGCGAGGCCAAGGACGAGCAGTCCGCCCTGGCCAAGGCCTTCACCACCGCACGGATGCGTGAAAGCGTCGCCATCGGCCGGAGCCTCCTGGGCGGCAACGGCATCGTCACGGACTACGAGATGGCGAAGGTCTTCTCCGACGCCGAGGCGATCTACTCCTACGAAGGCACCCACGAGATCAACACCCTCGTCACCGGCCGGGCCATCACCGGAATCTCGGCCATCGTCTAGGCGGCCACCGTCCAGGCAGGCACTGCCTGGACACAGGGCAGCCGGGCGGTCCACGCCGGCCGTTCCCCGCAGCACCCTCGCGGCCCTTCATCCGGAACCGCCCTGCCCCGCCCCGGGGCGCACGGGCGGAAGCAGGATGGAGGGCCGAAGGTCCATCACGAAGGCCAGCGGATTCAGGTACACCCCGCCGCGCCGGACACCCCAGTGGACGCAGGGGGTTGCGCCGCAGTGCCCGGGCAGCGAGCGGCCCAGCACGGACCCCGCGGCAACGGCGTCGCCGGGCCGAAGGGTGCTTTCCACCGGTTCGAAGCTGCTCCGCAGGCCGTTGCCGTGGTCGATGGTCACCACCGGGCGGTCCACCACTACGCCGACGAAGCTGACGCTGCCGGACGCCGGGGCGGTGACCGGGGCGCCGTCGTACGCCGCCCGAAGGTCCACCCCGCGGTGCCCGCTGAGCCAGGGCCGCTCCGGCGGGTCGAAGCCGCGCAGCACGGCCGGCCTGGGGGAGAGCGGCCAGCTCCAGCCGCCGGCCGGGGAAGCCGGCGGCGCAGCCTGAGCCGGGGCCAGCACAAGCAGCAGCGCTGCCGGGACGATGGAAACCCTCATGCCGCCAGCTTCGGCCGGCCTGCCGCGACGAGGAAGATCCCGGCAGGCCTATGTGGATTTCCGCCTGTAGTTCCATCCCCGGGATCACCCGGAAACCGTCCTGCCGGGCGGGTCCGCTGTAGTACACTTGGTGGAGCAGTTTGCTGTGCCCTCATGCCTAGTCCGCTTACGCGGACAGAAGCAGCACGTCTCATTCAGGAGTGCGGGAGCAGCGGCTGACTACGCGTATCCAGCCCTCCCTGTCCGAAGCCCGGCTTCCGGGTGCGGAGGACTGCGCCTCTTACGGTCCGGCCCCAGGGTCCGGATGAGGGGTGCGGTGGATGCCAGGAGCAACACCCGACCGGGTGGAGCTAAATAACCGTCAACTATTGGCAGGGTAAGAGAGCCCGTGGGCTCTCTCATGAATGACCTGCCGGAAGGAGCGTCGGCATGCCCGTCGTAACTATGCGCCAGCTGCTTGACAGCGGCGTCCACTTTGGACACCAGACCCGTCGTTGGAACCCGAAGATGAAGCGTTTCATCTTCACGGAGCGCAACGGCATCTACATCATTGACCTGCAGCAGTCGCTGTCCTACATCGACCGGGCCTACGAGTTCGTGAAGGCCACCGTTGCACACGGCGGCACCGTCCTCTTCGTCGGCACCAAGAAGCAGGCACAGGAAGCCATCGCCGAGCAGGCCACCCGCGTCGGCCAGCCCTACGTCAACCAGCGTTGGCTCGGCGGTATGCTGACCAACTTCCAGACGGTCTCCAAGCGCATCCAGCGCATGAAGGAACTCGAAGAGATCGACTTCGACGACGTCGCCGGTTCCGCTTACACCAAGAAGGAACTGCTGCTCCTTCGCCGCGAGCTGACCAAGCTGGAGACCAACCTCGGCGGTATCCGCAACCTGACCAAGGCGCCTTCGCTCCTCTGGGTTGTCGACACCAAGAAGGAACACCTCGCCGTTGACGAGGCCAAGAAGCTGAACATCCCGGTTGTTGCCATCCTGGACACCAACTGCGATCCGGACGAAGTCGACTTCCCGATCCCGGGCAACGACGACGCCATCCGCTCCGTCAACCTGCTGACCCGCGTTGTCGCCGACGCCGTTGCTGAGGGCCTGATCGCCCGCAACCAGCGCGCCACCGGGACCACGGAAGCTCCGGAAGAGCCGCTGGCCGAGTGGGAGCGCGAGCTCCTCGAAGGCAGCAAGGCCGAAGAGGCAGCCGCTCCGGCCGCCACTGAAGCTGCTCCGGAAGCCGCCGAGGCTCCCGCCGCCGAAGAGGATCCGGCCGCTGACGCTGCCGAGGCTGCTCCGGCCGCTGACGCTGCCGAGGCTGCTCCGGCCGCCGACGAAGCCAAGTAGTCAGACAAATAAATCTGGATCTCCCTGTGCGCCGCAGGCAGTTGGCGGCGGCGCACGGGGTACTGACAGGATGGCGGCCCACCCCCAGGGTGGGCGGCCGTCCTGTCAGTCCGTACACCACACAAATTTCTAGACAGAGGGGTTCACATGGCGAACTACACTGCCGCTGATATCAAGGCTCTGCGCGAGCGCACCGGCGCCGGCATGATGGATGTCAAGAAGGCTCTTGACGAAGCCAACGGTGACGCCGAGAAGGCCATCGAAATCATCCGCATCAAGGGCCTCAAGGGCGCTACCAAGCGCGAGGGCCGCTCCACCGCTGAAGGCCTGGTTGCTGCCAAGGTCGACGGCGGCGTCGGCGTGATGATCGAGGTCAACTGCGAGACCGACTTCGTCGCCAAGGCTGACAAGTTCATCCAGCTCGCCGACAAGGTGCTTGCCGTTGCTGTCGAGTCCGGCGCTGCCGACCTCGACACCCTGCTGGCCGCCGACGTCGACGGCAAGCCGCTGTCCGAGGTTGTCATCGAGGAAGGCGCAGTGCTGGGCGAGAAGGTTGTCGTCCGCCGCATTGCCCGCATCGAGGCCCCCACGGTCGACGCGTACCTGCACAAGACCTCCAAGGACCTCCCGGCCCAGGTCGGCGTGCTGTTCGCCGTCGACGGCGAAGGCGAAGCCGCCTCCACCGCCGCCCACGACGTCGCCGTGCACATCGCCGCGATGGCCCCGAACTACCTGACCCGCGAGGACGTCCCGTCCGAGCTGGTCGAGTCCGAGCGCCGCATCGCCGAGGAAACCGCCAAGGCCGAGGGCAAGCCCGAGGCAGCGATGACCAAGATTGTGGAAGGCCGCGTTACGGGCTTCTACAAGGGCGAGGTCCTCGTTGACCAGGCGTTCGCCAAGGATGCCAAGAAGTCCGTCGCGCAGGTCCTTGAAGAGGCCGGCGTCAAGGCAACTGCTTTCACGCGTTTCCGCGTCGGTTCCTAAGTAAGCTCCGCTGAAGGGGTGGTCACTGCGGTGGCCACCCCTTTTGCATGCACCCGCAAAACGCGGGCCACTCAGGCCGAATGCTGCCTTTGGTCCACGGCACGATACCCTTTTTCAGAGCTCACCAACGGGAAGGCACCATGGATACCGTCAACAATTCTGCCCAGCCAAAGAAGACCAGGCGCCGCGTACTCTTGAAGCTTTCCGGCGAGGTCTTCGGCGGCGGCAAACTGGGCGTTGACCCGGACACCGTCCGCGGGGTTGCCAAGCAGATCGCGGCCGCAGTTCCGGACGTCGAGGTCGCCATCGTCGTCGGCGGCGGGAACTTCTTCCGCGGCGCCGAACTGTCCCAGAGCGGCATGGACCGCTCCCGCGCGGACTACATGGGAATGCTCGGCACCGTCATGAACTGCCTCGCCCTCCAGGACTTCCTCGAGCAAGCCGGGGTGGAGACCCGCGTGCAGAGCGCCATCACCATGGGCCAGGTGGCCGAGGCGTACATCCCGCGCCGCGCCATCCGCCACATGGAAAAGGGCCGCGTCGTGATCTTCGGCGCCGGCGCCGGCCTGCCGTACTTCTCCACTGACACCGTTGCGGCGCAACGCGCCATGGAGGTCCACGCCGACGTCGTCCTGATGGCCAAGAGCGGGGTCGACGGCGTCTACACCGCCGACCCGAAGAAGGACCCCACCGCAGAGAAGCTGCACCGTCTTAGCTACGACGAGGCCCTGCGTCGCGACATCCGGGTCATGGACCAGACAGCGATGACGATGTGCAAGGACAACAACCTGACCATGGTGGTGTTCGGCATGGAGGGTGAAGGCAACGTCACCCGGGCCATCCGGGGCGAGGACCTGGGCACCGTCGTCACCCCCTAGCTGCGGCTAGGATGTTTTTTAGGACAGTTCAGCTCCCCGGGCACTGGGGCGCGCACTAATTTCTGAGGAGAGAACGTGATCGAAGAAACCTTGCTCGAAGCCGGGGACAAGATGGACAAGGCGGTTGAGGTAGCCAAGGAAGACTTCGCCTCGATCCGCACCGGCCGCGCCACGCCCGGCCTGTACAACAAAGTCCTGGTGGACTACTACGGCTCACCGACGCCGCTGCAGCAGCTGGCCTCGTTCGCCGTCCCGGACGCGCGCACCATCCTCATCACGCCGTTCGACAAGACCGCCCTGCGCGACATCGAACGTGCGCTGAGCGACTCCGAGGTCGGCGCCAACCCCTCCAACGACGGCAACGTCATCCGGATCACCATCCCGGAGCTGACCAAGGAGCGCCGCAAGGAGTACGTCAAGATCGTCAAGTCCAAGGGCGAGGACGCCAAGGTGTCCATCCGTAACATCCGCCGCAAGGCCAAGGAAACCCTGGACAAGCTGGTCAAGGACGGCGAAGCCGGCGAGGACGAAGGCACCCGCGGCGAGAAGGAACTCGACGCGCTGACCAAGGCCCACGTCGACGGCATCGACGAGCTGCTCAAGCGCAAGGAAGCCGAGCTGCTCGAGGTCTGATGGCGGATGAACAGCAGGCACCCGGACCGCGCGTCCGGGTGCGGGGGAGAGAGCGGAAGAACCCGACGCCAAAGGCCGGCAGGAACCTTCCTGCGGCGACGGTGGTCGGCCTTGGCATGCTCTTCGCCGTCCTCGGCGGTCTGCTGTTCCTGCCCCTGGCCTTTGTGCTGATCGTCACCACCTTCGCCATCTTTGGCGTCTGGGAGGTGTTCCGCGCGCTGGAAGCCTCCGGCACGCGCCTGCCGATCATCCCGGCCATGACGGGCACCGTGGCGATGCCGCTCGCCGCCTACTTCGGCGGTACCGAAAGCCTGCTCTTCGCGCTGCTGCTCAGCAGCGTCGCGGTGCTCCTGTGGCGCTCCCTGGAGGGGGCGGCCGGCTCCGCCCGCAGCATCTTCGCCGGCGTCTTCACTCTCGCCTGGGTGCCGTTCCTGATCAGCTTCGCCGTGCTGCCCCTGCACGCCACCGGCGGATCCGCTCCGATCGGGCCGTGGCCCGGCGGGGTGGTGCCGGTCGGGGCCTGGCAGATCGGAACCCTGCTGCTGCTGGTTGTCTCCAACGACACCTTCGGCTACCTCGTGGGCGCCTCGCTGGGCAAGCACCCGATGGCCCCGAAAATCAGTCCCAAAAAATCCTGGGAGGGCTTCGGCGGCTCGGTGGCCGGCGCCGTGCTGGTCGGTGTCCTGGCCAGCATTTTTGTCCTCGGCGAGCCGTGGTGGTTCGGCGCGGCGCTGGCGGTGGGCCTCGTCGGTGCGGCCACGGCCGGTGACCTGGCTGAATCCATGGTCAAGCGCGAACTCGGCATCAAGGACATGGGCAACAGCCTGCCCGGCCACGGGGGAGTGATGGACCGCCTGGACTCGATCGTGTTCGCCTCACCGGTGGCGTTTATGATCTTCTCCGCCGCCGCCGGCGGCTAGCAAGCGCCCACTCCCTTCCGGCGCCTAGAATGGTGCCGGTTGTACAGCAACCACACCCCGACGTCGGCGCAACCAGCGCCGAACGGCCTCGAAGGAAACATAGTTACAGTGGACATCAACCGGCAGATCCCTGCCTCCTTTGACCGCGTGCAGCGGAACCAGTACGGCTACAACGCCAAGCAGGTGGACCAGTTCCTGCAGCGCGCCCGGGTGTCGTTTGAAACACCCCACGCCGCGTCCCGGGCGGTCAAAAGCGCCGATGTCCGAGCGGTCTCCTTCGACCCGGTCAAGGGCGGCTACGCGGCCCCCGGCGTGGACGCGGCCCTGGACCGCCTTGAAGACGCCCTGGCCCGACGGGAACGCGACGAACTGATCAGTGAGCGCGGCGAGGACGCCTGGCTGCGCGACATCGGCCGGCTCGCCGGGCTGCTCCGCGGCCGCCTGCACCGGCCTGACGGCCAGCGCTTCCGGCGCCCCGCCAAGGGCAAGGTGCGCAGCTACAACACCACCGACGTCGACGACCTCTGCCACGAGCTGATCGGCTACCTCGAGGAGGACCAGCCGCTCAGCGTGGACAACGTCCGCCGCGCCACGTTCCGGCCCGCCGTCGGGCGCGAAGGCTACGAGGAAAGCCAGGTCGACGCCTTCCTGGACCGCGTCGTCGAACTCATGGCCGCCATCGACTAACGCTCAGCGGCCGCAGTCTTACCGTTCGGTCGCCAGCGGCCGTTCCGGGGTGTGCAGCCGGGTCATCAGCCGGGTGATGGTCCGCGGAACCCGGCCCCGGGTGGCCCGGGAGACCAGCACCATCACCGCGAAGGCGGCCGGGACCGTCCAGGCGGCCGGCTGCGCGAGCCACGGCGGCGTGCCGGCCGGTCCCAGCAGGGCGCCGGCCAGCATGGCGCCGCCGCATGACGCCGCCCCGGTCAGCATCCCGGCGATCGCGCCGGCGTCGGTCAGCCCCCGCCACCAGATGCCCAGCAGCAGCACCGGGCAGATGGTGGAGGCCGTGAACGCGAACACCAGGCCCACACTGCCGGCCAGCGCCGTGGAATCCGTCATCGCCGCTATTCCCAGCGGCACCACCGCGGCCAGTAGTGTGGCGAGCCGGAACCCGCGCACGCTCCCACCCAGGATGTCCTGGCTGATCACGCCCGCCAGCGACACCACCAGCCCCGAGGTGGTCGAGAGGAAGGCGGCGAACGCCCCGGCCACCACGAGCGCCGACAGCAGGTCCCCGGCCGGGCCGCCGACCAGCCGGCCGGGCAGCAGCAGCACCAGGGCATCCGCCTGCCCGCTCTGCGCCAGGCCCGGGGCGAACATCCGACCGATCAACCCGTACGTCGTCGGGAACAGGTAGAAGACCGAGAGCAGGCCCAGCACGATGAGGGTGGTCCGGCGGGCCGACTGGCCGTCCGGGTTGGTGTAGAACCGCACCAGCACGTGCGGCAGCCCCAGGGTCCCGAACAGCAGCGCCACCAGCAGCGAGATGTTCTGGTACGGACCCGCAGGGGCCAGCGCAGTCGGGTTCACGTTCGACTCGGCGACCGCGGGGGCGCCGGTTCCGGCGAGGACGAACAGGATATACAGCACGGGCACCGCCAGCGCGGTCAGTTTCAGCCAGTACTGGAAGGCCTGCACAAAGGTGATTGAGCGCATCCCGCCGGACACCACGGTCACGCAGACGACGGCGACCACGGCCACCTGCCCCACCCAGGCGGGCAGTCCGGTGGTGATCCGGATGGCCAGCGCGGCGCCGTGCAGCTGCGGGACGATGTAGAGCCAGCCGACGACCACCACCACCAGGCTCGTCACCCGGCGCACCGCCCGGGAGTCGAGCCGGGCCTCGGTGAAGTCGGGAATCGTGTAGGCGCCGGAGCGGCGCAGCGGCGCGGCGACGAATAGCAGGAGCATGAGGTAGCCGGCGGTGTAGCCCACCGGGAACCACAGCGCGTCGGTGCCGGAGAGGAGGATCAGCCCGGCGACGCCGAGGAAACTGGCCGCGGAAAGATACTCGCCGCCGATTGCCGAGGCGTTCCACCAGGGCCGAACCGTGCGGGAGGCGACGTAGAAGTCCCCGGTGGTGCGCGAGATCCGCAGGCCGTAGAAACCGATCACGGCGGTGGCCAGGGAGACGGCCACGAAGGCCGCGATGCCAACGACCGGGTTCACCCGTGCCTCACTTGTCCCCGGCGAGATCGCGGTAGCGGGACTCGTTCCGTGCCGCCGTGCGGACGTACAACCACGCGCTAAGCCCGATCACCGGGTAGATGCCGGCGCCCAGCAGAACCCAGTCAAAGGGCAGCCCGGCGATCCGCAGCTCCGCCAGGCCCGGCACCAGCCCGAGCAGCAGCGCGAACGCCAGCAGGATCAGCAGGAACCCCGCCGCCACCACAATGCCGAGCCGCAGCTGCGAGCGGATCAGTGAGCGGATGAACACCTGCCCGGCGTCGGACTCCTCGGCGGCCTCGCGCGTCTCGACGGCTGTGCGTCCGGCGGCCGCGCCGCCGGCGGTGATACTCCCCGCGGTGGCGGGGCCGCCTGGATGAAAACTGCGCGGCGCGGTGACGCGGACCCGGGTCATGCCTGCGGCCGGATCCGGGTCGCCTCGAGCTTCTCCCGGACGGACGGCAGGTGCCGGCGGCTGATCGGCAGTTCGGCCCCGGCCACGGTCACGCTGGGACGGGCAGCGGCGAGCTTCATGTGGCTGAGGTGGTTCAGGGCGATCAGGTAGGACCGGTGGATGCGCAGGAAGCCGGCGTCGGCCCACTGCTGTTCGAGGTCCGCCAGCGGCACCCGGATCAGGTAGCTGGCATCCGCGGTGTGCAGCCGGGCATAGTCGCCTTGGGCCTGGACGTAGGTGACGTCGTCGCGCCGGATCATCTTGGTGGTGCCGCCAAGATCCACGGTGATCATCTCCGGCGGCGGGGCGCCCTCGCGGATCAGCTCACTGATCCGGCCGATCGACCGGGCCAGCCGCTCGGCGCGGACCGGCTTGAGCAGGTAGTCCACCGCCGCGAGCTCGAAGGCCTCCAGCGCGCAGTCCTCGTCGGCGGTCACAAAGACGACGGCGGGCGGCCGGGCACTGCGGGAAATGACCCGGGCGATGTCCAGCCCGGAGAGGGCCGGCATGTGGATGTCCAGGAAGACGGCGTCGACATCCTCGGCCTCCAGGGCGCGCAGCGCTTCGGCGCCGGAGCAGGCTCGGTGGATGGTGCCGATCCGGTCATCCCGGCCCAGCAGGAAGGCCAGTTCCTCGACGGCGGGCAGCTCGTCATCGGCGACGAGGACGTTAATCATGGTCCTAGGGTACCGCCGCGGGGCATTTCACCAGCGCCGCCGCGGGGCCCGGCGCGGGGCCCGGCGCCGAGCCGGGCTCAGGCGTCGTGCCGCGGCTGGGACTTGGGCACCCGCATGGTGATCAGGGTCCCCTCGTCCGGGGCCGTCTCGATGATCAGGCCGTTGTCCTCGCCGTAGACCTGCCGCAGCCGGGCATCGACGTTCCGCAGCCCCACATGGTCGCCTTCGCCGTGCCCGGCCAGGACGGCCCGCAGTTTCTCCGGATCCATGCCGACGCCGTCGTCCTCGATGGTGACCTCGGCGAAGGCGCCCGAATCGTTGGCCGTGATGGTGATGTGGCCTGGGCCCTCCTTGGCCTCCAAGCCGTGCCGGACCGCGTTCTCCACCAGCGGCTGGAGGCTCAGGAACGGGATGACGGTGCTGAGCACCTCCGGCGCGATCCGCAGACTCACCTGGACCCGCTCGCCGAAGCGCGCCCGTTCCAGCAGCAGGTACCGGTCGATGCAGCGCAGTTCCTCGGCGAGGGTGGTGAAGTCGCCGTGCCGGCGGAAGGAATAGCGGGTGAAGTCGGCGAACTCCACCACCAGTTCGCGGGCGCGGACCGGGTCGGTGTTGATGAAGGAGGCGATCGCGTTGAGTGAGTTGTATATGAAGTGCGGGCTGATCTGTGCCCGGAGCGCCCGGACCTCGGCCTCCATCAGCAGGGTCCGGGAGGCATCCAGCTCGGCCAGCTCCACCTGCGTCGCCACCCAGTCGGCCACCTCGCTGGTGGCCCGGACCAGGCCCGACCCGGCCGCCGGGGCGAAGGCGGCCACCACCCCCACCACCCGGGTGCCGGCCTTGATCGGGGCGATCACGACGGCGCGCTCCACGCCTTCCGCCAGCGGCGCGGCGGCCCGGCCGGCGGCGAGCAGCTGCAGTTCGCCGGCCGGAATCACCGCGGTGTGGCCGCCCTCGAGCACCTTGGCGGCGAGCCCCATCAGGGCGGGCTTGAGCTCCTCGCCGGCACCGTCCCAGGCCAGCACGCCGGTGGTGTCGGTGATCGCCAGCGCGTCGCAGCCCAGCAGGCTGCGCAGCTGCCGGCTCGCCTTGGCGGCGCCCGCCGGGTTCAGGCCGGTGCGCAGGTACTGCCCCGCACGGGAGGCGGCGTGCAGGGTCTTGTACGTTGCGCGTTCCGCGTCGGTGCCCAGCTCGCGGAAGGAGCGCAGGACTTTAAGTCCAACGGCCACGACGACGGCGATCGCCAGCGCGATCACGGCGATCGCCGCCGCGGTGAAAAGGGGAGAGTCCGGCATGCTGCCAGCGTAGCGCGGCGTCCGGGCCGCCGGGCGCTATCGAACGCCGCCCGTCGCCGTCGAACGCCGTTGAGCGCAGCATCGCGACCGTTGAGCGACGGGAAACGCGGCGGTGCTGGAATGTAACGCGCATCACGATGCACAGTGATTGCAGTCACACAGCGCCGGAGGACTCTTTTCCGGAGCCCGGGGTACCCGGCGGTGGCTCGCCAGTCTCAATGAGGAGGAACGATGGGTCACGACGCCCAACACACGGACGCAGCGGCGTCCGTGGACTTCAAGGAAGTCCAGTCGACGGAGCGGTTCCAGGAACTGCGCAAACGTCACCGCAGCTTTGTCTTCCCGATGGCCATCGCATTCCTGCTGTGGTACTTCGCCTACGTCCTGCTGGCCGACTACGCGGTGGGCTTTATGTCCACCAAGGTCTGGGGCAACATCAACATCGGCCTGATCCTGGGCCTGCTGCAGTTCGTGTCCACGTTCGCCATCACCGGCTGGTACGTCAGCTACTCGAACCGGAAACTGGACCCGATCGCCTCCGAGATCCGCCATGAGATCGAAGGCCACGAGTTCGACAAGCACGGCAACCCAGTGAGCGGAACGGCAAAATGACACTAATGGTCCCCGCGGTCAACGTCGCCGCCCTCAAAGACACCACCCTGCTGAACATGGGCATCTTCGCCCTGTTCGTCGCGGTCACCATGGTGATCGTGTTCCGCGCCAGCCGCAACAACAAGACGGCCGCCGACTACTACGCCGCCGGCCGCTCGTTCACCGGCTCGCAGAACGGCACCGCGATCGCCGGCGATTACCTCTCCGCCGCATCCTTCCTCGGCATCACCGGAGCCATCGCCATCAACGGCTACGACGGCTTTATGTACTCCATCGGCTTCCTCGTCGCCTGGCTCGTCGCGCTGCTGCTGGTGGCAGAACTGCTGCGCAACACGGGCAAGTTCACCATGGCCGACGTACTCTCCTTCCGGCTCAAGCAGCGGCCGGTGCGCATTGCCGCCGCCATCTCCACCCTCGCGGTCTGCTTCTTCTACCTCCTGGCGCAGATGGCCGGCGCCGGCAGCCTGATCTCGCTGCTGCTGGGCATCAGCGACTGGGGCGGCCAGGCCCTGGTGATCATCGTCGTCGGCGCCCTGATGATCATGTACGTCCTGATCGGCGGCATGAAGGGCACCACCTGGGTGCAGATCATCAAGGCCATGCTGCTGATCGCGGGTGCGGCCGTGATGACCTTCTGGGTCCTCGCGATTTACGGCTTCAACCTCTCCGACCTGCTCGGCGGCGCGGCGGAAACGGCCAAGAACCCGGCCGTCCTCAACCCGGGCCTGCAGTACGGCAAGTCCGACACGACCAAGCTGGACTTTATGTCCCTGGGCCTGGCGCTGGTGCTCGGCACCGCCGCCCTGCCGCACGTGCTGATGCGCTTCTACACGGTTCCGACCGCCAAGGAAGCCCGCAAGTCCGTGGTGTGGTCCATCTGGCTGATCGGCCTGTTCTACCTGTTCACGCTGGTCCTGGGCTACGGCGCAGCGGCGCTGGTCGGTGCCGACACCATCAAGGGCGCCCCGGGCGGGGTCAACTCGGCAGCCCCGCTGCTGGCCTTCCACCTTGGCGGCCCGCTGCTGCTCGGCTTCATCTCGGCGGTGGCCTTCGCGACTATCCTCGCCGTGGTCGCCGGCCTCACCATCACGGCGGCGGCGTCCTTTGCGCACGACATCTACGCCAACGTCCTCGCCAAGGGCAAGGCGGACCCGGACACCGAGGTCAAGGTGGCCCGCCGCACCGTCGTCGTGATCGGCATCCTGGCCATCGTCGGCGGCATCTTCGCCAACGGCCAGAACGTCGCCTTCCTGGTGGCGCTGGCCTTCGCCGTGGCGGCATCGGCCAACCTGCCGACGATCATCTACTCGCTGTTCTGGCGGAAGTTCACCACCCAGGGCGCCATCTGGAGCATGTACGGCGGCCTCGGCTCCGCCATCCTCCTGATCGCGCTCTCCCCGGTGGTCTCCGGCGCCAAGACCTCGATGATCCAGGGGGCCAACTTCGCGGTCTTCCCGCTGAGCAACCCCGGCATCGTCTCCATCCCGCTCGCGTTCTTCCTGGGCTGGCTGGGCACGGTCCTGGATAAGAAGCTGGAGGACACCACGAAGCAGGCCGAGATGGAAGTCCGCTCCCTGACCGGGGTGGGCGCCGAGAAGGCCACGAACCACTAGCGCCCCCGCCGGTCCGGAGTCCCCCGGGGCTCCGGACGGCACCAAAAGAGGAAGCCCCCGTGCACAAGTGCACGGGGGCTTCCTCTTCGCGTTGTGGACACTGCCGTTGTCAGTGGCCGTGGTGGGACCCGACGCCGGGAAGCCCGTGTTCGCCATGCGGCACCGCGTACTGGCCGGCCGTCGATGCCGCCAGCCCGGGCGTCGCAATCCCGGCGACCAGCACCGCGGAGGCGAACGCGGCCAGGAGCAGCCGGCCTGCCCGGGGCTGCGCAACAACCCCGGTGCCGGCGGGATCCCCGCCGGACCGGCGCTTCAACCAGCCTGACGCGGCCACGATCATGAGGCTCAGCAGCAGCGCCGCGAGGTGGCTAAGCGCGAGCCCCGAGGGGCCTGCCGCCATGGCCGCCAGCGCGGACGCGGCGTGGACCAGGGACGCGACCAGCAGCAGCGCCGTGGCCGTCCGGGCCCGCAGCAGGCTGCCCCGCTGCAAGGACAGGACGGACCAGACCAGCAACGCCGTTCCCCAGAGGGCCGCCCCCACCCCGCCGGCCACGGCAAAGCCGCCGGCGGCGGGGGAGAGCAGCAGGCTGGAGGCGGTCGCGAGGTTGACCGAACCCGCGCCGAAGCCCGCGAAGCCCGCGAACAAGAGGGCGGCGGCCGCCGTCGTGCCCTGGCTGCGTCCGGTCATTCCGGCGGCCTCCGGCAGCGCCGTCATCCTGCTGGTGAACTGTTTCATGGCTGCTGTGCGCGGGCGCTTAGACGTGGGCGCGCTGGTGGGTACCGGCGGCGGACTTGTCCATCGACAGCCCGACGCCGAGCAGCAGTACCGCGCTGGCCAGGTGCAGAACGTTGTCCGGGCCGTTCAGGGCGATGATGTTCAGCGGCGAGCTGAGCAGGAACAGCCCCACGATGCCCACCAGCAGGTAGACGGCGCCGACCGTGGTGTTGACGCCCTTGGCGAGCTGGACGTTCTTCAGCCCCGCGTAGAGGAGGGCGGCGCCGATGGCGAGGTGGATCACGTTGTGCAGCGGGTTGACCTCGAAAATGATGAGGTCGACGCCTTCGGTGGCGAAGAAGCCTACCCCGGAGGTGACGGCAAAGCCCAGCAGGCCGACCAGCAGGTAGACGGCGCCAAAAACGGTGGCGATCAAGCGGTTCGGTGAGGTGCGCATGGTCCGGATCCTTATCTATCGGGCCGGCGGGTGGCCGGCCGGGTGCGGGTCCCGGTCGGGACTCTCTGCAGGACGATTCGGACCATGCGGTGTTTTGGATGGGTACGGCGGGAGCCGGCACGGGAACGTCTTCCCAGCTCAGGGTCGGCGTCTGAGGCCGGGGACCCTGTCAGTCAGGCCTCCGCCGGGCCGCGTTCGAGCAGCGGCTGGATCCGGAACGGAATCAGCTCGCTCATAGCCAGCGCGGTGTCGGTCCGGTCCACGCCGTCGCAGGAGAGGATCTTGCCATTGATCCGGAACAGGTCCTCGGCGTCGAGCGCCACCACCTTCAGCAGCAGGTCAGCGGAACCGGTGAGGCCGTAGCCCTCCAGGATCTCCGGAATGCCGGCCAGCTCAACGGCCAGCTGTCCGAGCTTCTGCTGCTGGACATGGACGGAGATGAACGCCATCAGCGGGTAGCCCAGCGACGCCGGGTTGATCCGCCGCTCGAAGGAGAGAAAGACGTGCTTTTTCTCCAGCTGGGCCATCCGGGCCTGCACCGTGTTCCGCGACAGGCCCAGCTTCTGCGCCAGGGCCACCACGGTCCGCCGGGGATCCCGGGCCATGGCCGAAAGCAGGCGGGTGTCGGTGCCATCCAAGGGTTGCATAATGCGCAAGATTAGCACGGTCCAAACATCGCGGGCAGGGCAGAATGCTCAATTTTTTCGGGGGTGGTTGTACCCAATGGAAGTTGTGAGTAGGGTCACAATTATCCGGGGCAACGGCGCCCGGGTGGCCGTCGCGCGCAGGGATCACGAGTCCCGCGGGCAGGGTCAGACGACGTCAGAAGGTTGCGGACAAACTGTGTTTACCGACGACGCGGGCAAGGGCGGCATTGCCGCCGGCGGCCCCGGGAACAGTGCAGAATCAAACAGGCGCACGGGCGGCGATCTCGTCCAGCTCATCACCCCGGGAGGTGAACGCGTCAGCAATCCGGAGTTCGACTCCTGGGTCCAGGACATAAGCGACGAACAACTCGCCTCGCTCTACGAGGACATGGTGGCGATCCGCCGCATCGACGCCGAGGCCACCGCCCTGCAGCGCCAGGGCGAACTCGCCCTCTGGCCTCCGCTGCTGGGCCAGGAAGCCTCCCAGATCGGCTCGGCCCGGGCACTCCGCGACGACGACTTCGTCTTCCCCAGCTACCGTGACAACGGCGTCGCCTACGTCCGCGGAGTGCAGCCGGCGGACATCGTCAAGGCCTGGCGCGGCAACGCCCTGGCCGGCTGGGATCCCTACACCGTGAACGTGGCAACGCAGCAGATCATCATCGGCGCCCAGTCGCTGCACGCCACCGGATACGCCATGGGCATCCAGAACGACGGCGCCGACTCCGTGGCCGTGGCCTACTTTGGCGACGGCGCCACCAGCGAAGGCGACGTCAACGAGGCCATGGTCTTCGCGGCAAGCTTCCAGGCCCCCGTGGTCTTCATCTGCCAGAACAACCACTGGGCCATCTCCGAGCCGGTGATGCTGCAGTCCCACATCCAGATCGCGGACCGGGCCTCCGGCTTCGGCATCCCGAGCATGCGCGTGGACGGCAACGACGTGCTGGCCGTGATGGCCGCCACCCGGATCGCCGTCGACCGCGCCCGCCGCGGCGGCGGGCCCACCTTCATCGAGGCCGTCACCTACCGGATGGGCCCGCACACGACGGCGGACGACCCCACCCGTTACCGGGACGCCAACGAGCTTGAGGACTGGGCCGCGAAGGACCCGATCGAACGGCTCAAGACGCTGCTCGAGCGCAAGGGGCTGCTCACCGAGGAGCTCGAGGCCGCCGTCGCCGCCAAGGCGGACGCCGTGGCCAAGGAACTGCGCGCCGGCACCATCAACATGGCCGAGCCGCAGCCGCTGGATATCTTCAAGCACGTCTACAGCACGCCCAACTCCACGCTGGACCGCCAGCAGGACCACTACACCCGTTACCTGGCTTCCTTCGGCGATCCCGCAGAAGCCGCTTCCGAAGAAGGTGCACGCTGATGACGCAGATGACCTTTGCCCGAGCCATTAATTCGGGCCTGCGCAAGTCCCTCGAAAACGATCCCAAGGTGATCCTCATGGGCGAGGACATCGGCACCCTCGGCGGCGTTTTCCGCGTCACCGACGGCCTGCAAAAGGATTTCGGCAAGCACCGCGTGGTGGACACCCCGCTGGCCGAATCCGGCATCCTCGGCACCGCCGTCGGCCTCGCCTACCGCGGCTACCGGCCGGTCGTGGAGATCCAGTTCGACGGGTTCATCTACCCGGCGTTCGACCAGATCGTCAGCCAGGTCGCCAAGATGCACTACCGCACCCAGGGCGCCGTGAAGATGCCCATCACCATCCGCGTCCCGTTCGGCGGCGGCATCGGCTCACCCGAACACCACTCCGAATCGCCCGAGGCCTATTTCACCCACACCTCCGGCCTGCGCGTGATCAGCGTGTCCAACCCGCAGGACGCCCACACCATGATCCAGCAGGCCATCGCCTCCGACGACCCGGTGCTCTACTTCGAACCCAAGCGCCGCTACCACGACAAGGGCGAGGTGGATGAGACGCTCGACCTCTCCGCCGCCCTGTCCATGGAGAAGGCCCGTGTTGTCACCGAGGGCACCGACGTCACGCTCGTCGCCTACGGCCCGCTCGTCAAGACCGCCCGCGACGCCGCCCTGGCCGCGGCCGACGAGGGCGTCTCGATCGAGGTGATCGACTTGCGCTCGCTCGCTCCGCTCGACTTCGCGACGCTGGAGGCCTCGGTCCGGAAGACCGGACGCCTCGTCATTACGCACGAGGCCAGCCAGACCGGCGGCCTCGGCGCGGAAGTGGCCGCCAGCATCACCGAACGCTGCTTCTACCACCTCGAGGCCGCCCCCGTCCGGGTGACCGGCTTCGATGTGCCGTACCCCTACTCAAAGCTTGAATTGCACCACCTGCCGGGCCTGGACAGGATCCTCGACGGCGTCGACCGGGCCCTGGGCCGCCCCAACTCCCTTAGCGGGCTGGAAGGATGACCGCCACCATGATCAAGGAATTCCGGCTCCCGGACCTCGGCGAAGGCCTGACGGAATCAGAAATCGTCGCGTGGAAGGTCGGGGTGGGGGACACCGTCACGCTTAACCAGATCATCGCCGAGGTGGAAACGGCCAAGGCCGTCGTCGAACTGCCCTCGCCGTTCGCCGGCGTCGTGACGGCGCTGCATGAACAGCCCGGCACCGTGGTGGAGGTCGGCAAGCCGATCGTCTCGTTCGAGGTGGAAGGCGACGACGGCGGTTCCGGCGCCGCGGATGCCCCCGCCAAGCGGGAGCCGAACCTGGTGGGCTACGGCGCCGTGCTGGAAGGCTCCGGCCGGCCGGCCCGCCGCGCCCGCAGCTTCGCCTCCGCGGCTCCGGCCGTCACGGCTGCCCCCGTGGCCGCCCAGGTCGCGGAGCCTGCGCCGGTGGTTGAACCGGCTCACGTGGTTGAACCGTCTCCCGTGGCCGTCGAGGCTTCTGCGGCGCCCGCCGCTGCCGGCAGTGCCGAGCGTCCGCGCTCCACGCCGCCGGTGCGCAAGCTCGCCAAGGACCTCGGCGTCGACCTCGCTGCCGTCACCGGCACGGGGGAGCACGGGCTCATCACCCGCGACGACGTGCGGAACTTCGTCGGCGGCGGAGACCTGCCGGTTGCACCCCAGGAACTGGCCGGCCAGGCAGCCGCCCCGGCCCAGGGCGAGCGGGAAACCCGGACCCCGATCAAGGGCGTGCGGAAGTTCACCGCTGCGGCCATGGTGTCCAGCGCCTTCACCGCCCCGCATGTCACGGAGTTCCTGACCCTGGACGTCACGCCCACCATGGAACTGCTGGGCCGGCTCAAGGCCAGCCGGGCCTTCGCGGGTTACAAGCTGACACCGCTGACCCTGGTGTCCAAGGCCGTGCTGATCGCGCTGCGCAACCACCCGACGCTCAACGCCCGGTGGGACGAAGCCAACCAGGAGATCGTCCAGTTCAACTACGTCAACCTCGGCATCGCGGCCGCAACACCGCGGGGGCTGACCGTGCCGAACATCAAGGACGCGGACCGGATGTCGCTGCTGGAGCTTTCCACGGCCCTGACCGAGCTCACCGACACCGCCCGGGCGGGCAAGACTGCCCCGGCGGACCTCTCCGGCGGGACGATCTCCATCACGAACATCGGCGTCTTTGGCATCGACGCCGGCACGCCCATCCTCAACCCGGGCGAGGCCGCCATCCTCGCCCTCGGTGCGGTGCGAAAGATGCCGTGGGAGTACCAGGATGAGGTGGCACTGCGCCAGGTCATGACGCTGAGCCTGTCCTTCGACCACCGGCTGGTCGACGGGGAACAGGGCTCCCGGTTCCTGCAGGACCTGGGCAGCATCCTCGCCGACCCCGGCATGGCGTTGGCGATGGTCTAGGTTCCCTAAGCCGACAGGCCGGGCATCCACCTCGTGGGTGCCCGGCCTTCTGCCGTCCGGGGCACTTTGCGGGCAACTTTCGACAGCCGGGTGCCGGTTGTCGGCGTGTCCGCGCCAATGTGCCCCCGGAGCGCGGCCGGTCTGAGCGACGGCGCGCGGGACCTAGGCGACGGTGTGCGGGGTTGCCGGCGCCATCAGGGCGGCAAGCGCCATGCTTTCCAGCAGCGGCCGGGCACGCTTGAGCGCCATCCGGCGGCCGTGGTTCCGCACCGAGTGCGGCGTGGAGTTGATCAGGCCGAAGGTGGCGTGAGCCCGCATCCGCAGCTCGGCCGGATCGGTGTCAGGATGCAGGCTGGCCAGGACGTCCACCCAGAGTTCAACGTAGTTGCGCTGCAGGGTGCGGACCTCGGCCTCGTCGTCGTCGTCGAGGTTGCTGAAGTCCTGGTCCTGGACCCGGATGACGTCCGGGTTGCTGAGGGCGAAGTCGACGTGGAACTCGACCAGGCCGGCGAGGGCCGCGGCGGCCCCGGCGGAGCCCTCCACCACGCTCCGGCCGCCGTCGAGCAGGTCCTGGCTGACGCTGAGCAGCAGCGCGCCGAGGACGGCCTGCTTGCCGGCGAAGTGGCGGTAGACGGCCGGGCCGCTGACTCCCGCCGCGGCGCCGAGGTCCTCCAGCGATACCCGGTTAAAACCGTCGGCAGCGAAGAGGGCGGCGGCAGCCGTGAGCAGCGCCTTGCGGCGGTTCTCCTTGGCCTGGCTTCGCTGGGTGGTCTGGCTTGACTCGGTCACCGGCGCGTCCCTCTTCTCGAATGTCCTGATCTAACTGTGCTGTGTTGGACATCACAGTTAATAGAGACTAACCTAAATCTCAGTTATGCGTTACTAACCGAAATGGCCGGTGCGCCCCGCGGGGCGAACGCCGCACGGCCGAGGACGGAAGCAGTCAATGGAGACAATCGCCAGCCAGGTGGACGCCGGCAGCACCGGCTATGCCGCGAACCGCGAGGCGCAGCTTGGCCTGGCCCGGGAGCTGAAGGACCGCCTGGCCACTGCCGCGCTGGGCGGGCCGGAAAAGTCCCGGGAACGGCACGTGTCCCGCGGCAAACTCCTGCCGCGCGAACGGATCGACCGGCTGCTCGACGACGGCAGCCCCTTCCTGGAGATCGCCCCGCTGGCCGCCGACGGTATGTACGACGGCGACTCACCCGGGGCGGGCGTGATTGCCGGGATCGGCCTGGTCCACGGCCGCCAGGTCCTGGTCATCTCCAACGACGCCACGGTCAAGGGCGGCACCTATTACCCGATGACGGTCAAGAAGCACCTCCGCGCGCAGGAAATCGCGCTGGAGAACCGGCTGCCCTGCATCTACCTCGTGGACTCCGGTGGCGCCTTCCTGCCCAAGCAGGACGAGGTCTTCCCGGACAAGGAGCACTTCGGCCGGATCTTCTTCAACCAGGCCCGGATGTCCGCGGCCAAGATCCCGCAGATCGCCTCGGTGATGGGGTCCTGCACCGCCGGAGGCGCCTACGTGCCCGCGATGAGCGACGAGACCGTGATCGTCCGCAACCAGGGCACCATCTTCCTCGGCGGCCCGCCACTGGTGAAGGCCGCCATCGGCGAGATCGTCACGGCCGAGGAGCTCGGCGGCGGCGACGTGCACTCGAAGATCTCCGGCGTCACCGACCACCTGGCCGAAAACGACGAGCATGCCCTGCAGATTGTCCGCGACATCGTCTCCACCCTGCCGAAGCCGGCCGCCCCCGCGTGGGAGATCGACACCGCCGTCGAACCCCTCGCCGATCCGGACGAGCTCTACGGCGCCGTCCCCACGGACGTCAACGCCCAGTACGACGTCCGCGAAGTCATCGCCCGGCTGGTGGACGGCAGCCGCTTCCACGAGTTCAAGAGGAACTACGGCACCACGCTGGTCACCGGCTTCGCCAAGCTGCACGGCCACCCGGTGGGCATTGTGGCGAACAACGGCGTGCTGTTCAGCGAATCCTCGCTCAAGGGCGCGCACTTCATCGAACTCTGCGACCAGCGCGGCATCCCGCTGATCTTCCTGCAGAACCTCTCCGGCTTTATGGTCGGCAAAGACTACGAGCAGGGCGGCATCGCCAAAAACGGCGCCAAGATGGTCACCGCCGTCGCGACCGCACGGGTCCCCAAGCTGACGGTGGTGATCGGCGGGTCCTTCGGCGCCGGCAACTATTCGATGTGCGGCCGGGCGTACTCGCCGCGCTTCCTCTGGATGTGGCCGGCGTCCCGGATCTCGGTTATGGGTGGCAACCAGGCCTCCAGCGTGCTCGCCACCGTCAAGCGGGACCAGTATGAGGCCCGCGGCGAGGAATGGTCCGCCGCGGACGAGGAGGCTTTCAAGGCCCCGATCAAGGCCCAGTACGAGGACCAGGGCAGCCCCTACTACTCGACGGCCCGGCTGTGGGACGACGGCATCATCGACCCCGCGGACACCCGCACCGTCCTGGGACTGGCGCTCGACGTCGTCTCCCGCACCCCGCTGCCGGAGACCTCCTTCGGCCTTTTCCGGATGTGAGCCACCTGTGACTGCTATTTCCACACCCGCTGCCTCCACCCCCGCGACGCCGCTGTTCGGCACCGTCCTGGTCGCCAACCGCGGCGAGATCGCCTGCCGTGTGATCCGCACCCTGCGCGCCCTGGGCATCCGCTCCGTGGCCGTGTATTCCGACGCCGACGCCGGCGCCCGCCACGTGCGGGAGGCCGACGTTGCCGTCCGGATCGGCCCGGCGGCAGCCAGCGAGAGCTACCTCAAGATCGAGGCCATCATCCAGGCCTGCCGCGACACCGGCGCCGAAGCGGTGCACCCGGGCTACGGGTTCCTCAGCGAGAACGTGGACTTCGCCCGTGCCCTGGAAAAGGCCGGGATCACGTTCATCGGCCCCGGCGTCGAATCCCTCAACGTTATGGGCGACAAGATCCGCTCCAAGAACCACGTCACCGGCTACGGAGTCCCCGTGGTCCCCGGCATCGCCGAACCGGGGATGACGGACGCGCAGCTGATGGACGCCGCGGCCGGCGTCGGCTTCCCGCTGCTGATCAAGCCCTCCGCCGGCGGCGGCGGCAAGGGCATGCACGTCGTGGAACGCGCCGAGGACCTGGAGGCAACCCTCGCCACCGCCCGCCGGGTCGCCGCCAGCGCCTTCGGCGACGACACCTTGTTCCTGGAACGGCTCGTCACCACCCCGCGGCACATCGAAGTCCAGGTCCTCGCGGACAATCACGGCAACGTCATCCATCTGGGGGAGCGCGAGTGCTCGCTGCAGCGCCGCCACCAGAAGGTGATCGAGGAAGCACCGTCCCCGCTGCTGGAATCCCTGCCCGACGGGGCGGACATCCGGGCCCGGCTCGGCGAGGCCGCCTGCAACGCCGCGCGCAGCGTCAACTACTCCGGCGCGGGCACCGTGGAGTTCCTGGTCTCCGACAACGCCCCGGACGAATTCTTCTTTATGGAGATGAACACCCGGCTGCAGGTCGAGCACCCGGTCACCGAAATGGTCACCGGCGTCGACCTGGTCGAATGGCAGGTCCGCATCGCCGCGGGCGAGGAACTCACCGTGGCCCAGGACGACGTCGTGCTGACCGGCCACTCCGTGGAGGCCCGCGTGTACGCCGAGGTGCCGGAGAAGAACTTCCTGCCCTCCACGGGGACGGTGCTGCTGCTGGACGAGATCCCCGGCCCGGCGCAGCGGCCCGGCGCCGCAGCCCGCAACGAAGTCGAAACAGCCACCGGCCGCGTCCGGGTGGACTCGGCGCTGGTCCAGGGCCTGGAGATCTCCTCCAGCTACGACCCGATGATCTCCAAGGTGATCGCCTGGGGCCAGGACCGCACCGCGGCCTTGGACACCCTGGACAGGGCGCTCGCCGAGTATACCGCGCTGGGCATCGACACCAACGTCGAATACCTGCGTCTGCTGATCAACGACGCCGACGTCCGCGCCGGGCGGCTCGATACCGGGCTGATCGAGCGCAAGATGCCGGACTTCAGCTTCCGCCGCGTCGGCGAGGCCGAACTCGTGGCCGCCGCCCTGTTCGCGCTCGCGCAGACGGAGCAGCAGGGCCAGTCCGGCCCCGCAGCCGCACCCTGGCAGCGCCGGGACGGCTGGCGGCTCGGTGTCCGGGTGCCGCAGCGGATCAGCCTGGGCACGCCGGACGGCGGCGTCGCGACGGTGGCCGTTGCCGACGATCCGGCGGCAGGCCTCCTCCGGGTGTCCGTCGACGGCCGTCCGCAGCGGACGGCGCTCTGGAGGCCCACCAGCCGCATCGAGGGGGAACTAGACCTCGACGGCGAGACCACGGCGTACACGTTCGCGCCGGTGAACACCGGACCGGTCATTCCGAGCTGGGACAACCCGGCACCCGGCGCGCCGACGGAACTCTTCTTGGGCAACAAGGGCTGGTCCTGCCGGCTCGAGGTGCTCACCCGCGAAGCCCGGCTCGCCCGGGTGCTGGCCGCCGTCGAACGCGAGGAAGGCGCCGCGGACCCGGCGGTGCGCTCGCCGATGCCGGGCACCGTGGTGTCCGTCTCGGTCAGCAACGGCGACGCCGTCGCAGCCGGCCAGGCCCTGCTCGCCGTGGAGGCGATGAAGATGGAGCACCAGCTGGTGGCGCCCCTCGACGGGACCGTGCACATCAGTGTCAGCTCCGGCGACCTCGTCAAGGCGGACCAGGTCCTCGCCACGATCCACCCGCACGAACCCTCGAAAGCGGAGGACACCGTCGAAGAATCCGTCATCGCCATGGGCGCCGCGGACTAGCACCCCACACGTTCAGCACCACAGCCTTAGCCACAGCTTCAGACATACAGACCAAGGAGTCACCCCCATGCCAGATTTTGAACTCAGCGAGGACTACCAGGACCTCAGCGACACCGTCCGCGAATTCGCCGACCAGGTGGTGGCCCCGGTCTCCGCCAAGCACGATGAGGAGCACAGCTTCCCCTACGAGGTCGTCTCCCAGATGGCGGACATGGGCCTGTTCGGCCTGCCGTTCCCGGAGCAGTTCGGCGGCATGGGCGGGGACTACTTCGCCCTGGCCCTGGCTCTCGAGCAGCTCGGCCGGGTGGACCAGTCCGTCGCCATCACCCTCGAGGCCGGCGTCTCCCTCGGCGCCATGCCGATCCACCGCTTCGGCAACGACGCCCAAAAGCAGGAATGGCTGCCGCTGCTGGCCTCCGGCAAGGCGCTCGCCGGCTTCGGCCTGACCGAGCCCGAGGCCGGCTCCGACGCCGGTGGCACCAAGACCACCGCGCGCCTAGAGGGCGGGGAATGGGTCATCAACGGGAACAAGGAGTTCATCACCAACTCCGGTACGGACATCACCCGGCTCGTGACCGTCACCGCGGTCACCGGCCAGGAGGAACGCGCGGATGGCAGCATCAAAAAGGAAATCTCCACCATCCTGGTGCCCGCCGGCACCCCCGGCTTCACCGCGGAAAAGGCCTACAATAAGGTCGGCTGGAACGCCTCCGACACCCACCCGCTGACCCTGGACAACGTCCGCGTCCCCGAGGCAAACCTGCTCGGCACCCGGGGCCGCGGCTACGCCAACTTCCTCTCCATCCTCGACGAGGGCCGCATCGCGATCGCCGCCCTCGCCGTCGGCGCCGCCCAGGGCTGTGTGGACCAGGCCGTGAAATACGCCAAGGAACGCAGCGCCTTCGGCCAGAACATCGGCAAGTACCAGGCCATCGCGTTCAAGATCGCCCGGATGGAAGCACGCGCCCACACGGCCCGACTGGCCTACTACGATGCGGCCGCCCGGATGCTCGCCGGCGAGCCGTTCAAGACGCAGGCCGCCATCGCTAAGATGGTCGCAGGCGAGGCAGCCATGGACAACGCGCGGGACGCCACCCAGGTGTTCGGCGGCTATGGCTTCATCAATGAATTCACCGTGGCGCGCCACTACCGCGACTCCAAGATCCTTGAAGTCGGCGAGGGCACCACGGAGGTCCAGCTGATGCTGATCGCCCGCGAACTGGGACTGTAGCCGGCCGGAAGGATCCTTTCGATGATCAACAAAGTTGTTGCCAGCGCCGCCGAGGCCGTCGCGGACATCCGCGACGGCGCCTCGCTCGCCGTCGGCGGTTTCGGGCTGTGCGGCATTCCCGTGGCCCTGATAGAGGCGCTGCACGAGAGCGGCGCGACGGATCTGGAAACCGTGAGCAACAACTGCGGCGTGGACGACTGGGGGCTCGGGGTCCTGCTCAAGGACGGCCGGATCCGCCGCACGATCAGCTCCTACGTGGGGGAGAACAAGGAATTCGCGCGGCAATACCTCGCCGGCGAACTCGAAGTCGTCCTCACCCCGCAGGGCACGCTGGCCGAGAAGCTGCGGGCCGGCGGGGCCGGGATCCCGGCCTTCTACACCCCGGCCGGCGTGGGAACCCAGGTGTCCGACGGCGGCCTGCCGCAGAAGTACGACGCCGACGGGAACGTCGCGATTGCCTCCGCGGCCAAGGAAGTCCGCAGCTTCCAGGGCGCCGACTTTGTCCTGGAGGAATCGCTGACCCCCGACTTCGGCCTGGTGCACGCCTGGAAGGGCGACCGCCACGGCAACCTGGTGTTCCATGCCACTGCAATGAACTTCAACCCGCTCTGCGCCATGGCCGGGAAGATCACCATCGCCGAGGTCGAGGAACTCGTGGAGCCCGGCGGACTGGACCCGGAGCACGTCCACGTCCCCGGGATCTTCGTCCAGCGTGTGGTCCTCGCGCCGCACGCCGAGAAGCGCATCGAAAAACGCACCACCTCCAGCACTACCTCCGGCACTACCTCCGGCACTACAGAACAGTCAGGAGCCTGACCGTGGAGACCAACAATGCCCAGGGCGCGCCGCCGCGGCCGGAAGCGGTCCGCCACGAATACCGGCGCTCCGCCGTCGAACACACCGGCGGGGTGCAAGGCAAGGGCTGGACCCGCAACGAACTGGCCGCCCGGGGGGCCCAGGAGCTGCACAACGGCCAGTACGTCAACCTCGGCATCGGCATGCCGACGCTGATCCCCAACTACATTCCGGCCGGGGTCGAGGTGGTGCTGCACTCGGAGAACGGCATCCTGGGCGTCGGACCGTACCCGGGGGAGGACCAGGTGGATCCCGACCTGATCAACGCCGGCAAGGAGACCGTCACCGTCAACAAGGGCGCCGCGTTCTTCGACTCCGCCGCCTCCTTCGGCATGATCCGCGGCGGCCACGTCGACGTCGCGGTCCTCGGCGCCATGGAAGTCGCGCAGAACGGGGACCTCGCCAACTGGATGATCCCCGGCAAGATGGTCAAGGGCATGGGCGGAGCGATGGACCTGGTCTTCGGCGCCAAGAAGGTCATCGTGATGATGGACCACGTGGACCGCAACGGCAACCCGAAAATCGTGGAGCGCTGCAGCCTGCCCCTGACCGGCAAGGGCTGCGTCGACCGGATCATCACCGACCTCGCCGTGATCGACGTCGTGACCGAAGGCGGAAAATCCCGGCTGGTGCTGCGGGAACTGGCTCCCGACGTCACGGCCGAGGACGTGGCAGCGGCCACCGGTGCCGAACTTTTCGAGGAAGACCAGGAACTCACCGTATGACAACGAATACAACGCCCGGGTCCGGAAGCGGCCGCCGGGTGATCGAACAGCGCGGCCTGTACTTCGACGAACTCGAAGAAGGTGTCCTCTACGCGCACCGGCCCGGCCGGACCGTGACCGAGACCGACAACGTGCTGTTCACCACCATGACCATGAACACCCAGGCGCTGCACCTGGACGCCGCCTGGAGCGCCGGGCAGCCGTTCGGCCAGCGGCTGATGAACTCGATGTTCACTCTCGCGACCGTGGTGGGCCAGTCCGTCCCGCAGCTGACCCAGGGGACCATCATCGCCCAGCTCGGCCTGACCGATGTGTCCTTCCCGCACCCGCTGTACCACGGGGACACGCTCTACACGGAGACCGAGGTGACCGGCAAGCGCTTGTCCTCCTCCCGGCCCGGCCAGGGGATCGTGACCATGCAGCACACCGGCCGTAACCAGGACGGCACCGTGGTGGCCCTGGCCACCCGCAGCTGCCTGATGTGGACGCGGGAGGCGCACGCCGCGGCCGCGCCGGAAACGGCGCAAAAGGGGACAATAGGGTCATGAGTTTCCTGATGGGCCCCGCCCTGCTGTTCTGCCCCGCCGACCGCCCCGAGCGCTACCAGAAGGCGGCCGAGCGCTCCGACGCGGTGATCGTTGACCTGGAGGACGCCGTCGCGCCGGCGGACAAGCAGCGTGCCCGCGGCGCCATCCTCGCCCAGCTCGGTTCCGCGGGGGACGTCCCCGAGCTGGACCCCAGCCGCACGATTATCCGGATCAACCCGGCGGGGACCGAGGAGTTCGAGAAGGATCTGCACTGCCTCAAGCACACCCCTTACCGGCACGTGATGCTGGCCAAGGCCGAGAGCGCCGCCCAGCTCAAGGAGCTCGAGGGTTACAGCGTCATCGCCTTGTGCGAGACCGCCGCCGGAATCGTCAATGCCGCCGCGATCGCCGCGGAACCCAACGTTGTGGGCCTGATGTGGGGCGCCGAGGACCTGCTTGCCTCGCTCGGCGGCACTTCCAGCCGGGACGACGACGGCACCTACCGGGCCGTGGCCCTGCACGCCCGCTCCACGGTGCTGCTGGCCGCCCGGGCCTTCGGCAAGGACGCTGTCGACTCGGTCTACGTCAACATCCCGGACCTTGACGGCCTCGCCGCCGAATCCCGGGACGCCGTCGCCTCCGGGTTCGGCTCCAAGGCGTGCATCCACCCGAACCAGGTGGCCGTGGTCCGCGCCGCCTACGCCCCGTCCGAGTCCGACGTCGCCGCGGCCACGGAACTGCTCGACGCCGCGGCTGCCGCGGGCACCGGCGTGTTCCAATACCAGGGCAAGATGATCGACGGGCCCATCCTCAAGCACGCCGAGTCCACGCTCCGCCGCGCCGGACGGTAGCTTTCAGGCGCCGGCCAGGCGATCGAATTCCCGTCGATTGGCCACAGATGGCCGGAATGGCAGCGTCCTTAGCGGCCAACTCCGTCAAATGGATGCCGACGAGTGTCACCGGCGTGGCTGCTGGCATGGCCCGGCCCGACCGCACACCTGGACCCTCTGGAGCCACGCCGGCAGGGAGACCGAATTCCCGTCCATTCGCCACAGATGGCCGGGTCTCGACCTGAATTCCCACCGATTTGTCACAGATGGCCGGAATGGGAGCGTCCGCAGCGGCCAACTACGTCAAATAGGCGACGTCGGATGCCACCTGCGTGGCTGCTGGCGTGGCCTGGCCCGGCCGCACCCCTGCCCCCACTGGAGCCACGCCGGCCGGGTGATCGAATTCCCATCGGTTCGCCACAGATGGCCGGAATGGCAGCGTCCTTAGCGGCCAACTCCGTCAAATGGGCGCAGGTTGCAGCCGAGACCTCCGCGGATCCACTCCGAAGAATGGACATGCTCATCGTGGCAGGCCCGACCCCGGAGAGAACCGTTGGCAGCTCCTGGTCTCGACCTGAATTCGCACCGATTCGCCACAGATGGCCGGAATGGCAGGGTCGATAGCGGCCAACTGTGTCAAATGGGCGTCGGTCGCAGCCGAGACCTGCCCGTATCCACTCCGAAGAATGGGCATGCTCGTCGCTACTGGTGGGGGATGGGCATGCTCGTCGTGGCTGGCGCGAAGGATGGGCATGCTCATCGCAGCTGATGGGGCCCGGACGTGCTCAACGCTTCCAGAGGTACCTGTTCTCCGGTCGTCCGGCCGCACCGTAGCGCGGGGTCAGCCGGGCGAAGCCGTTGACCACGAGGTACTCCAGGTAACGCCGGGCGCTGACCCTGGACAGGCCCAGCTGCAGGGCCAAGCCGGCCGCGGAAACGTCCCCGGGGCTCGCCTGCAGCGCGTCGATCACAGCGTCCAGGGTGGGCCGGGCGAGTCCCTTGGGCAGCCGCGCGGCCGGACCTCCCGCCGTCGCCTCCGCCGGATCGGCCGCGGCGTCCGGCGCGGCAGCCCGGCGCGAGGGGGCCACCAGCCGGTCGATCCGCTCCTGGTCCAGCGGGCCGGCCGAGGACCCGGCCGCCAGTTCGTCGCGCAGCTCGACGTACTCGTCCAGGCGCTCGTTCAGGGCCTGCGAGGTGAAGGGCTTGACCAGGTAATGCAGGACACCGCCTGCCATCGCCGAACGAACTGTCTCAAGCTCCCGCGAGGCGGTGATGACCAGCACGTCCACGGGCTGCCGCGGCCGGTTGCGGAGCCCCTGCAGTACGTCCAGGCCCGACATATCCGGCAGGTGGATGTCCAGCAGGACCAGCTCCGGCAGCAGCTCCGCCGCGAGGTCCAGGCCCTGCTGCCCGGTGTGGGCCGTGCCGACGACGTCGAAGCCGCCGCGGGCAAGTAGGAACCCGTGGTGGATCCCCGCCACCGCCACGTCATCGTCAATGATGAGGGTGCGTATGCCGCTCATAGTCGTTCCAGTACCGCCTCTTTAGTTATGGGCACGGCTGTCCCCGGTCCGGGGACGCCGGGCCCCGCCGTCGTAAAACTTACGGTAAAGCAGGCGCCGCCCAGCTCCGAACGGGACACCGCGGCCGCGCCTTCGCGGCGCCGCGCCACGCGCTGGACCAGGGCCAGGCCGAAGCCGCGGGTGTTGATCCCGTCCGGCTCCTTGCTCGTTACGCCCGCCTCGAACACCGCCTCCCGGTCGGACTCCGGAACGCCCGGGCCGTCGTCGTCCACGGTCAGGGTCCGGTGCCCCGCGGGCGTCTCGGCCAGGACGACGGCGATCGTGCTGTCGTAACCGGCGGCATCCACGGCGTTGTCGATCAGGTTGCCGAGGACTGTAATGACATCATCGGTGCCGTCGGGGGAGCAGACGGAGTCCGGATCCACCACAATGTCGATGCCGCGCTCCGCGCAGACGGTGGATTTGGCGATCAGCAGGGCGCGGACGCCGTCGTCGGTGATGCCCGGGGCGAGCGGCCGGTTCACGAAGGCTGCGTCGCTGTGGCTGCGGCCCAGGTACTCCACCGCCTTGGACTGCTCGCCCAGTTCCAGCAGGCCCGAGATGACATGGAGCTTGTTGGCGAACTCGTGCGCCTGGGCCCGGAGCGCCTGGGTCACGTCCAGGGCGCCGTCGCGGTCCCGCAGCATGGTGTGCAGTTCGGTCCGGTCGCGCAGGATCAGGACCTTGCCCACCTCGCGGCCGTCGACGGTAGCCGCATTGACCTTGCCCAGCAGGATCCGCTCACCCGAGAGAACCAGTTCCTCAGTGCTGGAGCCGGCCGCGAGCAGGCGGTGGATCCCGGGCTCCAGCGACGCAGTCGCCGGCGAACCGATAATCTCCTCGCCGACGCCGAGCAGCCGGCGGGCCTCGTCGTTCACCAGCACCACCCTGCCCTCGGCGTCGACGGCCACCAGGCCCTCGCCCAGGCCGTGCAGCATGGCGTCGCGGGTCTCCAGCAGGGCCGCAATATCCTCGGGCTCGAGTTTGTAGATCCGGCGCCACACCAGCTTCGAGACGTACATGGCTCCGAGGGAACTGAGCAGCGCGGCGCCGAGCAGCCAGCCGAACAACTGGGGGAGGTCCTCGTAAAGGTCCGCGGCCAGGGTGCTCTCCAGCACGCCCACCGAGGCGGTACCGATCACCGTGCCGGCGCGGTCAAAGATGGGGACCTTGACCCGCCAGGACTCGCCCAGGGTCCCGGTCTGGGTGCCCACATAGATGTCCCCGGACAGCGGCACCGACGGGTCCGTGGAGACGGGCTTGCCGATCTCCTCCGGGTTGGGGTGGGACTGGCGCACCCCGTTGCGGTCCGTCACCACCACATAGGTCACGTGCGAGGCCTGGCGGATCACCTCGGCGATCGGCGCAATGGTCTGCGCGGGGGAGCTGGTGCCGAAGGCGTCGACCACGGAGGGCAGCCTGGCCACACTTTCGGCGACGCCGATCAGCCGGCCCTTGTAGGCGTCGCGCAGCTGCGCCTCCTGCATCCGGATCGTCACGGCGCCGACGGCGGTGAGCACGACCAGGACGATTCCGAGCTGGAGGGCGACCAGCTGGAAGCGCAGCGGAATCCTGTGAACCATGTCACAAGTCTCCCATCCGGTGGGGCGGGCCCCGGACGGATGACGCCGTTCCGCCGTGACCAATATGACCACTACTACCTCTACGTCCGAATACTGTTCCCGGCCCGGGCCCGCCCCTACGGTCGGGGAAGTGATTCCAATGATGTGCATCACATTCGTACAAGGAGAGATAATGACGTCCCACCTCAACTTCACCCGCCGGGCCGCGCTGACGGCCGGGGCAGCCGGCCTCGTGCTCGCCATGTCCGCCTGCGCCGGAGGCGGCACCGGCACCGGCGCAGCAGCCGGGGCAACTGCCAGCGCAGAGCCGATCAAGAAGCTCAGCATCATCGTCCCCGCGAACCCGGGCGGAGGCTGGGACCAGACCGGCCGTGCCATCCAGGCGGACCTGCAGTCCAACAAGCTCGTGTCCTCGGCCCAGGTCACCAACATCGGCGGCGGCGGCGGAACCAACGGCCTGGCCAAGCTCGCCACCGAAAAGGACGTCAACACCCTGATGGTGATGGGCTACGTGATGGTCGGCGCCGTGGAGACCAACGGCGCGAAGACGCGCCTCGAGGACACCACTCCGATCGCGCGGCTGACTGAGGAGCCGCTGGTGCTGGTGGTGCCGGCGTCGTCGAAGTACCAGTCCGTCAAGGACCTCGTGGACGACATCAAGGCCAACGGCAAGGGCGTCGCCATCACCGGCGGCTCCGCCGGCGGCGCGGACCACATCCTGGCCGGGCAGATCCTGAAGTCCCAGGGCGTCGAGTCGGACAAGCTGAACTACATCGGCTACTCCGGCGGCGGCGAATCCCTCGCGGCGCTGCTCGGCAACAAGGTCCAGGCCGGCATCTCCGGCGTCGGCGAGTACGCCGAACAGGTCAAGGCCGGCAAGGTCCGGGCGCTCGCCGTCTCCGGCAAGGCTGAGGTTCCCGTCCTGCCCGGCATCAAGCCGCTCAAGGACCAGGGCATCGACGTTGTGCTGACCAACTGGCGCGGCGTAGTGGCGCCGGGCTCGATCGACGACGCCCAGCGCTCCAAGCTGACCGAGCTTGTCACCAAGCTGCACGAGTCCGAGGCCTGGAAGTCCACCCTGAAGAAGAACAACTGGGACGACGCGTTCCTCGCCGGCGATGGCTTCAAGACCTTCCTCACCGAGGACATCACCAAGGTCAAGACCACCCTGACGCAGATCGGCCTGGTCAAGTAACAATGTCTTCGCACGCTCTTACGCCCACCAGGCGGCCGACGGGGGAGATCCTTTTCGCCCTGTTGTTCGTCAGCGTGGGCGCGGCGGGGCTCCTGACGGCGGGATCCATCCCGATCCCGCCGTCAGAGACCGGCATCGGACCGCGGGCCTTCCCCTACATCGTCTGCGGCATCCTGGTGCTCGTCGGCACCGGCATCGTCGTCCAGGTCCTCCGGGGCAAGGTCGGCCAGGCCGAGGAAGGCGAGGATCTGGACGTCACCGCCAAGACGGACTGGATCGCCCTGGCCAAGCTCGTCGGCTTCGTCATCCTGCACATCTTCCTGATCGAACCGGCAGGCTGGCCCGTGGCGGCGGCCGTGCTGTTCAGCGGGGCCGCCTGGACCCTGGAGGCCAAACCGCTCTGGAAGGCCGTCCTCGTCTCCGTGGCCATGGCCCTGGTGCTGCAGTACGTCTTCGGCGGCCTGCTGGGCGTCTCGCTCCCGCCGGGCCCGCTGCTTGAGGGGGTGCCGTTCCTCCATGGATAACTTCATGCTCCTGCTCGAAGGCTTCACCACCGCCCTCCAGCCGGTCTACCTGCTCTACGCCCTGGGCGGCGTCTTCGTCGGCACCGCCGTCGGCGTACTGCCGGGCATCGGCCCCGCCATGACGGTGGCCCTGCTGATGCCGATCACCTACGCCCTGGACCCGGCGGCGGCCCTGATCGTCTTCGCCGGCATCTATTACGGCGGCATGTACGGTGGCTCCACCACCTCCATCCTGCTCAACACCCCGGGGGAATCCTCCTCGATCGTCACCGCGCTCGAGGGCAACAAGATGGCGAAGGCCGGCAGGGGAGCGGCGGCGCTCGCGACGGCGGCGATCGGCTCGTTCATCGCCGGCACCATCGCCACGGTGCTGCTGTCCTTCCTCGCCCCGGTGGTGGCGGACCTCGCCGTCGGTCTCGGACCAGTGGACTATGTGGCCCTGATGGTGGTGGCCTTCCTGACCGTCGGCGCGCTGCTGGGGGCCTCGGTGCTACGCGGGCTGGCGTCGCTGGCGCTGGGGCTGTTCATCGGCCTGATCGGCATCGACGACAGTACGGCGCAGCAGCGCTTCACCTTCGACAACCCCAACCTGGTGGACGGCATCGACATGGTGCTGGTGGCGGTGGGCCTCTTCGCCCTCGGCGAGGCGCTGTACGTCGCCTCCAAGCTGCGGCACGGGCCGGTGGAGGTCATCCCGGTCAGCAAGGGCAAGAACGCCTGGCTCTCCAAGGAGGACTGGAAGCGGTCCTGGAAGCCGTGGCTACGCGGGACCTTCATCGGATTCCCGATCGGCACGGTGCCCGCCGGCGGCGCGGACGTCTCCACGTTCCTCTCCTACGCCGCCGAGCGGAAGCTGGCGAAGGGCGCCCACAAGGCCCAGTTCGGCGAGGGCGCGATCGAGGGCGTCGCCGGTCCGGAGGCGGCCAACAACGCCGCCGCCGCCGGTGTTCTGGTGCCGCTGCTAACCCTCGGCATCCCGACGACGGCCACCGCCGCCATGATGCTCACCGCCTTCCAGCGCTACCAGATCCAGGCCGGCCCGCTCCTGTTCGAAAACCAGAGCGCCCTCGTCTGGACCCTGATCGCCTCGCTGTACGTGGGCAACCTGATGCTGCTGGTGCTCAACCTGCCCCTCGTGGGCCTCTGGGTGAAGATCCTGCAGATCCCGCGGCCCTACCTGTACGCCGGCATCCTGGTCTTCGCGGCGCTCGGTGCCTTCTCGGTGAACTTCTCGCCGAGCGACGTCGGAGTGCTGCTGGTGGTTGGCATCCTGGGCTACTTCATGCGGCGCTACGGCTACCCGGTGGCGCCCATGGTGGTGGCGATGATCCTCGGGCCGATGTTCGAGGTGCAGCTGCGGCGCTCGCTGCAGCTCTCCCAGAACGACCCCGTGGCCCTGGTCTCCACCCCGTTCGCCGTGGTGGTGTACGTGACCATGGGCCTGATCTTCCTTGGCTCCTGGTGGCTGCGCCGCCGCCAGGCCGCCCTGGAAGCGGTGACGGAGAAAGAGTCCGTGTCCGTCTGACCCACCGGAACGGCAGGTCACGGCAGTGTTTTTGGGGGAAACACTGCCGCGATCTGCCATTTCGTGGTTAAGACCCCGGGTGGAACCGGTGCCACCGCGGTGCGGGATACTGGAACCATGCAGCCGCGCACAATCGTCCTCCTCGGATCCACCGGTTCCATCGGCACCCAGGCCATCGACGTCGTCGACGGCGCCCCGCACCTTTTCGAGATCGTTGCCCTTAGCGCCGGCGGCGGCAACCTCGAACTCCTGGCCCGGCAGGCCGTGCACACCCGGGCCCGCGCCGTCGGCGTCGCCAGCGGGGACGCCGCGGTCCTCCGGGAGCTGATCGACGACGCCGCCCGTGCGGCCGGTTTGTCCGGCTACCGGCCGGAGATCATCGCCGGCCCGGACGCCTCCACCCGGATCGCCGAAGTTCCGGCCGACGTTGTGCTCAACGGGATCACCGGCTCGATCGGCCTCGCCCCAACCCTGGCCGCGCTGAAGTCCGGCGCCACGTTGGCGCTGGCGAACAAGGAGTCCCTGATCGTGGGCGGTGCCCTGGTCAAGGCCGCGGCCCGCGAGGGCCAGATCGTCCCGGTCGATTCCGAGCACTCCGCGATCGCCCAGTGCCTGCGCTCCGGTACCGCCGCGGAGGTGGACCGGCTCGTGCTGACCGCCTCCGGCGGGCCTTTCCGCGGCAGGACGCGGGAGCAGCTGCACAACGTCACACCCCGGGAGGCCCTGGCGCACCCCACCTGGGACATGGGCCTGATGGTCACCACCAACTCCGCAAGCCTGGTCAACAAGGGCCTGGAAGTCATCGAAGCCCACCTGCTCTTCGACATCCCGCTGGAACGGATCGACGTTGTGGTCCATCCGCAGTCGGTGGTGCACTCCATGGTCCAGTTCGTGGACGGCTCCACCATCGCGCAGGCCTCCCCGCCGGACATGCGCCTGCCGATCGCCCTCGGCCTGGGCTGGCCGGACCGGGTGGCCGGGGCCGCGCAGCCCTGCGACTGGACCAAGGCGACCAGCTGGACCTTCGAGCCGCTGGACACCGAGGCGTTCCCCGCCGTCGGCCTGGCCAAAGAGGCCGCCCGGCAGGGCAGCACCTTCCCGGCGGTCTTCAACGCCGCGAACGAGGAAGCGGTGATGGCCTTCCACGCCGGCCGGATCCGCTTCACCGAGATTGTCGATACGATCGAAGCCGTCCTCAGCGGCCACTCAGGATCCTCCGGGCTGACGGTCGAATCCGTGCTGGATGCTGAACAATGGGCACGGGCGCGGACCCTCGAACGTTTGGCCGTTGGAAGTGCCTAATAAGTAGCCCCCAGTGCCCAGGAAGAAGCAAAGCCCAGCATGAGCCCCGTTGTCCTCTTTATCCTCGGTGTCGTCTTCGTGGCGATCGGCATCGCCGTGTCCATCGCCCTGCACGAGGTCGGCCACCTGGTCCCGGCCAAGCTCTTCAAGGTGCGTGTGACGAAGTACATGATCGGCTTCGGACCCACGGTCTGGTCCCGGCGCCGGGGCGAAACCGAATACGGCCTGAAGGCGATCCCGCTGGGCGGCTTTGTCTCCATGATCGGCATGTACCCTCCGAACAAGACCGACGGCAGTGTCCGGCCCTCCAGCACCGGCATGTTCCAGTCCCTCGCCGCCGACGCCCGCTCCTTGGCGCATGAGGAAGTCGGACCCGACGACGCGAACCGGGTCTTCTACCGGCTGCCGGTCTGGAAAAAGATCATCATCATGCTGGGCGGGCCTGCGATGAACCTGCTGATCGGTGTGGTGCTGACCGCCGTGCTGCTGATGGGCTTCGGTGTGGCGGCGTCCACCACCACCGTCGCCGACGTCTCCAAATGCCAGGTCAAGGCCGGCGAAACCGTGGATCCCAGCTCCGCCGACTGCAAGCTCACCCCCGCGGCCGCCGCCGGCCTCAAACCGGGCGACCGGATCACCTCCTTCGACGGCAAGGCCGTCACCAGCTGGGAGGAACTCACCGGCTGGATCCGGGCCTCCGCGGGCAAGCAGGTCAGCCTCACCGTGGAGCGCGACGGCGGCCCGGTCAGCACCACGGTCACGCCGGTCCTCTCCGCCCGCCCGGTGGTGGGTGAGGACGGCCGGCAGGCCAAGGACGCCGCCGGCAAGCCCCGCTACCAGGACGTGGGATTCCTGGGGATCGGCGCCCAGACCGCGCTTGTGCCGCAGCCGGCCACGGCCGTGCTGCCGCTGGCAGGCGAGAACATCAAGCAGATCGCCGGCGTTGTGCTCAACCTCCCGGCCCGGGTGGCCGGCGTGGCTCAGGCTGCCTTCAGCGAGGAGCCCCGCGACCCCAACGGACCCATCAGCGTCGTCGGTGTGGGCCGTGTGGCCGGGGAGGTCGCCGCCATGGAGCAGGTGCCGCTGCAGAGCCGACTGGCCGCCCTGGTGGGGCTGCTGGCCGGGCTGAACTTCGCGCTGGCCGTGTTCAACCTTGTCCCTCTGCTGCCGCTCGACGGCGGCCACGTTGCCGGGGCACTGTACGAGGGCGCCCGCCGCCGGATCGCCAAGCTGCTTGGCCGGCCGGACCCCGGCGCGTTCGACATCGCCAAGCTGCTCCCGGTCACCTATGTTGTGGCTGTGCTGCTGATGGGCATGTCCGCGCTGCTGATCTATGCGGATATCGTCAAGCCGGTCAACCTCTTCGGCTGACGCGGCGGCGTGCCAAGTGCCGGGTGCGCCCGGCTTAGCCAACGTTCCCGCCCGGTTACCAGCGGCCGCACCCGCCGCCCGCTGCCGGAGCCCGCGTAATTCCGCGGGCGCCGGGTCCGCGGGGCGGAGTAACTGGGCGGGAGCGCCGGAGCGCCCCGGACGTCATCCGCCGACTCCCAGGGCCGGCAACCCCAACGGGGTGATTCTGAATTATCAGCCATATTAGGTTTATTTTAGATAATCAGTTGAAAGCGATTGATTATAAGGAATCAGCCCCCTAGGCTGGGGGCTATGTACGTGATGACCATCGACCAGCGCGGCAGCAGCGCCGACATTGACCGCGTTCCCGGCCTGCTCGCCGAGTTGCAGGAACTCTCGACGGCGGCGCGCTTCGAGCGCTCGGTGGGCGATGAGGTCCAGGGCGTCGTGGAGCGGCCGGACGAAGTCGTCGGTATTGCCCTGCACGCCCTGCGGAGCGGCCGCTGGTACGTGGGCATAGGGGTGGGCGCCGTGGACCTGCCGCTGCCGTCCAGTCCCAGGGAAGGCTCCGGCCCGGCCTTCGTGGCGGCCCGGGCGGCCGTGGAGAATGCCAAGTCCGGGTCCGCGCACGTGCCGGTCGCCGTCGTCTCCGGCGGGCTGCGCAGGGGGGAGGCTGCGCCCTCGCCCGCAGGATCCGCCGGCGCGCGCGCCTGCGCCAACGCCGAGGCAGTGCTGCGCCTGATCGGACGGCTCGTGCAGGACCGGACGGCCGCGCAGTGGAAGGTGGTTGATGCGCTGCGCTCGGTGCAGCACGGCCACGCCGGCACGCACGGTACACAGAAAATCGCCGCCCAAAAACTCGGAATCACCGAACAATCGGTGAGCCGTGCGCTGCTGCGCTCCGGCTGGCAGGAAGAATGGGCCGCGAGGCCGGCGGCGGAAATGCTGCTGTCCTTCGCCCACGGACTCATCGCCGGGGCCCCGGACGCCGGCGAACAGCCGGATTCCCGCCCCCGGGACAGTACAGAAGGAGACCGGTGAACGCCCTCTGGATCACCCTGGCCCTGCTCACCGCCGGGTTCGCCGGCTGGCCCGTGACCGCGCTCGTCTTCCGGCTGGCCCGGACCATCGACGACCGGGCCGACGCCGCCGGAGCCGTCAGCGCCGCGGATGTCACCGGCTCTGCCGATGACCCCTCGGCTGATGCCACCGTAGACTCCGCCGCGCCCGCAGACCCCGCCGCGCATGCCGAATCCACCATGGTTACCGCCGGCCCTTCAGCCGGGGCAGCCGGCTCCGAGGCCGCCACGGTCAGCAGCGCCAGGATTCTTCGCGGCGGCGCGATCATCGGCGTCCTGGAGCGCCTGGCGGTCTGCCTGGCCATCCTCACCGGCCAGCCGGTCGCGATCGCCTACGTCGTCGCAATCAAGGGCCTGGGGCGCTTCGCGGAGCTCAAGGAAACGCCGGTGGCCGCCGAACGGTTCATCATCGGCACCCTTACCTCGCTGCTCTGGGCGGCCGGGGTCGCGGCACTGGTCAAGGTGCTGCTCCTCGGCTGACGCCCCGGACAGGCGATAGGGTATCCGTATGACTGTTTTTGCTGTTGAGTACGTTTACGACGCCGAATCCGCCGAAACCCGCGACGCCACCCGCCCCGCCCACCGCGAATGGACCGCCGGCCTGGCCCAGGAGGGCACGATCCTGGCGAGCGGCCCGTACGGGGACGGCGCCGGCGCGCTGCTGATCTTCAAGGCGGCCGACGAACAAGCCCTCAACGAAATCCTCAAGCAGGACCCTTTTGCCGGTGCAGGCGCCATCTCCGGCACCCGCACGATGGTGTGGGCCCCGCTGACCGGCCTGCTGGCCGAGCACGCGGCCTAACCCGCCCCGCCCACCCGCCATCGATCTTCGACCTAGAATTCGATCCACAGAGGAGTCCACGTGACCTCGGTCAGCCTGGGAATGCCGTCGGCACCGCCCCCCGTTCTTGCCCCGCGCCGTAAAACCCGCCAGATCAAGGTGGGTTCGGTCGGCGTCGGCTCCGACTCACCGATCAGTGTGCAGTCGATGACTACGACTCCCACCACGGACATCAACGCCACCCTGCAGCAGATCGCCGAACTGACTGCGTCCGGCTGCGACATCGTCCGGGTGGCCTGCCCGTCCGCGGACGACGCCGAGGCGCTGCCGATCATCGCCCGGAAGTCGCAGATCCCGGTGATCGCGGACATCCACTTCCAGCCGAAGTATGTCTTCGCCGCCATCGAGGCCGGCTGCGCGGCCGTCCGCGTGAACCCGGGGAACATCCGCAAGTTCGATGACCAGGTCAAGGAAATTGCCCGCGCGGCCAAGGACCACGGCACCTCGATCCGGATCGGCGTGAACGCCGGTTCGCTCGAGCCGGGCATCCTGAAGAAGTACGGCAAAGCCACCCCGGAAGCCCTTGTGGAATCCGCCGTCTGGGAGGCGTCGCTGTTCGAAGAGCACGGCTTCCACGACTTCAAGATCTCGGTCAAGCACAACGACCCCGTCATTATGGTCGCCGCCTACGAGATGCTCGCGGAAAAGGGCGACTGGCCCCTGCACCTCGGCGTGACTGAGGCGGGCCCGGCATTCCAGGGAACCATCAAGTCCGCCACCGCCTTCGGCGCGCTGCTCTCGCGCGGCATCGGCGACACCATCCGGGTTTCCCTCTCCGCCCCGCCGGTGGAGGAAATCAAGGTGGGCAACCAGATCCTGCAGTCGCTGAACCTGCGCCCGCGCAAGCTCGAAATCGTCTCCTGCCCGTCCTGCGGCCGCGCCCAGGTGGACGTCTACACGCTCGCCGAACAGGTCACAGCGGGTCTGGAGGGCATGGAGGTCCCGCTGCGCGTGGCCGTCATGGGCTGTGTGGTCAACGGACCCGGCGAGGCCCGGGAAGCTGACCTCGGTGTGGCGTCCGGCAACGGCAAGGGCCAGATCTTCGTCAAGGGCGAGGTCATCAAAACTGTCCCCGAGGACCAGATCGTTGAGACACTGATCGAAGAGGCCATGCGTCTCGCTGAAGAGATGGGGGAGTCTGATGGCGAAGATGCTGTCCAGGGTAGCCCCGTGGTTAGCGTCTCGTAGGGACGGTGCCGGTGCGGCCGCCGGCCTCACCCTTCGGATCCTGACGGGCGCGGACACCGGTGCACTGCTGGAACTCGCCCGGCAGGACGCCGTCGCCAACGTCTTTATCCTCTCGCATCTCGAGACCGCCGGCACGGCGTCTCCCACCGCCGGCGGCGCCAGCATTTTCGGCGTGTTCGACGGCGGGACACTGCTCGGGGCCTGCTGGGCCGGCGCCAACCTGGTGCCGGTGCAGCTCGACCCGGAACTCGCCGGCCTCGTCGCGGCCGCCGCCCACCGCTCCGGCCGCCGCTACGCCTCGATCTTCGGCCCGGTAGAGACAGTCCGGGCACTCCACGCGGCCCTGGAGCAGCTGGGCCACGATGCCCAGGAAATCCGCGGGAACCAGCCGCTGCTGACCATCACCGGGCCGCCGCTGCTGGAGCCCAACCCCGCCCTTGGCTTCGGCCACCTCGCGGACTTCGACAGGATCCTGCCGGCCTGCGCGGCCATGTTCGAGGAGGAAGTGGGATATTCGCCCTACCTCGGCGGCCGCGAGTACTACAGCCGCCGGGTCAAGGGCCTGATCCGTGCCGGCCACTCGCTGGTGCACCTTGGCCCCAACCGCGAAGTGGTGTTCAAAGCCGAACTCGGTGCGGTCACTCCCGAGGTGACGCAGGTGCAGGGCGTCTGGATGGACCCGGCGTTCCGCGGGCTGGGCCTGAGCGCCGGCTACATGGCCGCCGTCGTGGTCCTGGCCCAGACGCTGGCGCCGGTCACCAGCCTGTACGTCAACGACTTTAATACCCGTGCCCGGGCCAGCTACGAGCGGGTTGGCTTCCGCCAGGTGGGAACGTTCGCGACCGTTCTTTTTTAGACACCTTCTTGACACACAATGTTGACAGAAATCTGGTTGCAAACTCTTGTTTTGACCGCCCGGATCGCATAGGTTCTAGCTAGCCGCGCCGAGCAGGCGCGTGCGGTCTCAGGGAGGATCGAACCATTGGCTGCAGGTACCACCCGGAAGGGCAGGATCAGCTAGACCGGCAGCCTTGGACTTAGCGGCACTGGGGACGCAGGGGCCACGCCATCACGGGATGACCAGCCGGAAACGGCCAGGGGCTTCCGCGTCATGGCGTGGCTCTTCCATTTCCGCCGGGAATCCGGTGCGCGGCTAGACGGTAGATTAGTAGCTGGACAATTTTCGTAAACACCCAGATCGCCCCGCACTTCCTCAGAAACGGATACCCCTCCAGTGGTCCTTCGACTCTCCAAGCTGTTCCTGCGCACCCTGCGTGAAGACCCCGCCGACGCCGAGGTGGCAAGCCACCGGTTGCTGGTCCGGGCCGGCTACATCCGCCGCGCGGCCCCGGGCATCTACACCTGGCTGCCGCTGGGACTGAGCGTCCTGCGCCGCGTGGAGCAGATCATCCGCGAGGAAATGACCGCCATCGGCGCCCAGGAAGTCCACTTCCCGGCGCTGCTGCCCAAGGAGCCCTACGAGGCGACCAACCGCTGGACCGAATACGGCGAAGGCATCTTCCGGCTCCAGGACCGCAAGGGCAACGACTACCTGCTGGCCCCCACCCATGAGGAAATGTTCACCCTGCTGGTCAAGGACCTGTACTCCTCGTACAAGGACCTGCCGCTGAGCATCTACCAGATCCAGAACAAGTACCGCGACGAGGCCCGCCCCCGGGCCGGGCTGCTGCGCGGCCGCGAATTCATCATGAAGGACTCCTACTCCTTCGACGTCGACGACGCCGGCCTGGACGCCAGCTACGCCGCCCACCGCGGCGCGTACCTGAAGATTTTCGAGCGCCTCGGCCTTGAGGTCGTCCCGGTCACGGCCACGGCCGGCGCCATGGGCGGGTCCAAAAGCGAGGAATTCCTGCACCCCACCGAGATCGGCGAGGACACCTTCGTGCGTTCCGCCGGAGGCTACGCGGCCAACGTCGAAGCCGTCACCACCGTGGTTCCCGCAGACATCGATTTCTCCAACGCCCCCGCCGCGGAAGTCCGTGACACCCCGGACACCCCGACCATCGACACCCTCGTCGACGCCGCCAACGCGCTGGTGCCCCGCAGCGGGGCCGACGGCGGCGCCTGGACCGCCGCGGACACCCTCAAGAACGTGGTCCTGGCCGTGACCCTGCCGACCGGCGAACGCCAGCTAGTTGTCATCGGCGTGCCGGGAGACCGCGGCGTGGACCTCAAGCGCGTCGAAGCGAACATCGGCTCCTTCCTGCCCATCGCCGGCGAAATCACGCTCGAGGCCGCTAACGAGGAAGACCTCAAGAAGCAGCCCCTCATCGTCAAGGGCTACCTCGGCCCCGGCCTGTCCCTGGACGCGCCCCTGCTGGGTACCGAGGGGGCCGCGAAACTGCTCTACCTCGTGGACCCCCGGGTCGTCAGCGGATCCGCCTGGGTCACCGGCGCCAACGAGGCCGGCAAGCACGTCTTCGGCCTGGTGGCAGGCCGCGACTTCGGCTGGGACGGCGTCATCGAGGCCACCGAGGTGCGCGCCGGCGACGAGGCCCCGGACGGCTCGGGCCCGCTGGAAACCGCCCGCGGCATCGAGATGGGCCACATCTTCCAGCTCGGCCGTAAATACGCCGAGGCCCTGGATCTCAAGGTCCTGGACCAGAACGGCAAGCAGGTGGTCGTCACCATGGGCTCCTACGGCGTCGGCGTCACCCGCGCGGTGGCGGCCCTGGCCGAGTCCAACCACGACGACAAGGGCCTTATCTGGCCGCGCGCCGTCGCGCCCGCCGACGTCCACGTCGTCGCCGTGGGCCGCGGTGAGGAAATCTTCGCCGCCGCGGAGAAGCTGTCCCTGGAACTGGAGGCCGCCGGCCTCGAGGTCATCTACGACGACCGCCCCAAGGTGTCTCCGGGCGTCAAGTTCGGCGACGCCGAGCTCGTCGGTGTGCCGACCATCCTCGCCGTCGGGCGCGGACTGGTGGACGGCGTGGTGGAGATCAAGGACCGCCGCAGCGGCGAAGCCGAGAACGTCGCCGTGGACAAGGCGGTGGCCCACGTGGTCAACGCCGTCCGCAACAACTGACCCGCCGCCGGCGATACCGAGGATGGTCTCAGGTCTCGAATCGATCCAGCTCGCCACGCTGATCCTGGTGGTGGTGGCCGGTTTCGCCGCCGGCTGGGTGGACGCCGTCGTGGGCGGCGGGGGACTGATCCAGCTGCCGGTGATGCTGCTGGTCCCCGGGATCAGCCCGGTGCAGGCGCTGGCGACGAACAAGATGGGTTCCATCTTCGGCACCACCACCAGCACCGTCACCTACTACCGGCGGGTCCGGCCGGACCTGCGCACCGCGGTGCCGATGGCGGTGGTCGCACTGGCCGGCAGCTTCGGCGGCGCGGTGCTTGCGGCAACCCTGCCGGCGAGCGTCTTCAAGCCGATCATCGTCGCGGCGCTGGTCGCCGTCGCACTGTTCACCGCATTCCGGCCGAACGTGGGCGAGTTGACCAAACTGCGGCATGACGGGCACCGGCACTATGTTGTGGCCTGCCTGATCGGGGCGGTGATCGGCTTCTACGACGGCATGATCGGCCCCGGCACCGGTTCCTTCTTGATCATCGCCCTCGTCTCCGCCATGGGTTACGCGTTCCTGGAGGCCAGCGCCAAGGCCAAGATCGTCAACATGGCCACCAATGCCGGCGCCCTGATGTTCTTCCTGCCCCACGGCTCGCTGCTCTGGGGCCTGGGCCTGGTCCTGGGCGCCGCGAACATGGCCGGCGGCTACCTCGGTGCCCGCACCGCCGTGAGCCGGGGCAGCAAGTTCATCCGGATCGTGTTCCTTGTGGTGGTGGGCGTCCTGATCATCAAACTTGGCTCCGACGTCTGGCAGGACGTCTTCGGGTAGTCCTGCCCCAACCGGGCCCGCGGGCTGCAGGCCGCTTTGGCGGCCGTGCGCGGACACCGCGCCGGTTAGCCCGGCGGGGTGGCGGAGGCTCCGGGCGCGGGCAGCTCATGCGCGGCGGGCAGGCCGTCGAGGGTGTTGCCGGCAAGGGTACTGGCCACCCATAGCGAGCGGGCCAGGTCGCCGCCGTGACACGGCTTGGCTGCGTACCACGGGGCGTTGTCCACCTCCCGGGCCACGGCCCACTGCCGGGCGGCCTCGCCGTCAAGCCCCGCGGCCGCGCTGAAGTCGATGCAACGCTCCAGCAGGGCTTCGCCGGGGCCGGAGCGGGGCAGTTCGGCCAGCCGGTTCCAGAGCAGCGGGGCCACCGCGAACTCTGCTTCGCCGACCATCGGCTGCGGGTCGATCGCTTTGAAGTCCGCGGTCGTAAAGCCGCCAGGTCCCGGCTGAGCCGCAGTGCCGGGCACAGCGAGGATGTTCAGGAAGTGTAGGTCGGTGTGGACCAGCACGTCCGTGCCGGACCGCCGGCCGACGGCGCCGCGGGTCTGGCAGACCTCCAGCGCCGCCTCCAGCAGCCAGCGCGGGAAGGGCCGGCCGAGCCGTTCCCAGCTCTCCGGCAGCTCATCGCTCCACTGTTCGGCGCGGGCGGCGATCATGCTGAACTCCCGCCACTGGGGCCGGCCGTCCGGCAGCAGGCTCAACTTGCGGACCAGGCCGCCCCAGACCGGAACTGCCACGTCCATCGGCTCGTCGTGAAGCGACCGTCCGGCATCGAGCCTCTCCAGCAGGAGCGCACCGGCACCGGCGTCGCTGGCCAGCAGCCGTACGGCGCCGTTGCCCTGCCACAGGGCGAGGGCGTGGGGTTCCACAAGTGCTTCGTCATGCGGGTAGGCGATCTTGAGGACGGCAGTGCCGGTGGCTTCCCCGTCGGTGAGCCGGCGGACCGGGACCACAACGGCGCCGTGGCCGTGCCACGGCAGGGCACCGGGAGCGAGGTCGGGGACCAGCTCCCACTGCGCCAGGCAGCCGGAGATGAGCTGGGGGAGTGAGGCCAGCCAGGCCCGGCCCTCGGCGCTGCGGCTGTAGCGGCGGCCGAGTCCGGGCGGGAGCGGAACAGGTGCTGGCGTGGTCATCGGCTCCAGCGTAGTTGCCGCTTAGGCGACCACGCCGCTGGCACCCAGCCAGCTGCCGATCAGGAATGTCGCCACCAGCGCGGCGGCGCCGCCGATGACCACCCGGACGGCCGCCTTCATCTTTGAGCCGCCGCCGATCCAGGCGCCGATGGCCCCGGTCGCCGCGAGGGCCACCAGCACGGCCACGAAGGTCAGCGGGACGCGGATGTTCTCCGGCGGGAGCAGGATGGCCAGCATGGGCAGGATGGCGCCGACCAAAAAGGCCATGGCGGAGGCGAAGGCCGCATGCCAGGGGCTGACGATGTCCGTCTCGTCGATGTGCAGTTCGGCCGACAAATGCGCGCCGAGGGCATCGTGCGCGGTCAGCTCGGTGGCCACCCGGTGGGCGGTTTCCTGGCTGAGTCCCTTGCCCTGGTAGATGGCGGCGAGTTCGGCGAGTTCCTCCTCGGGCTGCTCGGCCAGTTCCCGCCGCTCCTTCTCGATCAGCGCCTGCTGGCTGTCCTTCTGGCTGCTCACGGAGACGTATTCGCCCAGCGCCATCGAGATGGCGCCACCCACGACGCCGGCAGCACCGGCGATCAGGATGGGGCCCGAATCCGTGGTGACACCGGCGACGCCGACCACGATCGCGGCGACCGACACAATGCCGTCGTTGGCACCCAGGACGCCGGCGCGGAGCCAGTTCAGCCGGTGCGCGATGTCGTTGCGGTGGGGTTCGTTGTCATGAAGCGCTGCTGCGTCGCTGGTTTCCATAGGTACAGCAAATCATTGGCGGCCGCGGCTGACCAGTATTGGAAGGCTAAGCACAATAAGCCGGACCTTGCCCTGAGGCTGCGGTCAGGGAAGCTGCCGTCGGTGCAGGTGCGCTCAGCCGGCGGGCAGGGTGGGGAACGACGCCGGATCGGCGGCCAGTCCCGGAACCGCGTCCGTGGTGGCGCCCCAGAACGCGGCCCGTCGTGCGGCAGCCACGAGCCCGGTGATGGCCCACCGCCGGGTGTCACCCTCGCTGAAGGCCACCAGATCGCCGTAGGCCGGCAGCGCGGCGGTCTCCAGCGCAGCCAGCCCGGGTCCGGGGGAGGCCAGGAACGCGGGGTCCAAGGCGTAGCCGGCTTCCCGTGGCGGGATCGGGGCGCAGTGCGCGCGGCTGAACGATTCCGCGCCGGCGACAAGTGCCTCGTGGCGTGCGAGGTCCTCGGCGGCCGTCTTCGCCGCTGCGCCGTCCAGCCGGGTCAGCGCCACCTGGTAGTCGTAGACCGTCTCCAGCTCGGTGCGGATGAGGGCCGCGAGGGCGCCGGCCAGGCCGGTGTTCCCGTCCGTGCCGGTGCCGGCCCCGCTGCCGCCGGCCGCGGCCGACGCCGTCGCTGCCGGGCAGGACGGTACGGCAGTGGCCGCGGCGGATGGGCCAAGGTCCGGCAGTCCGGCCGCCGGGTCAGGGATGCCGGCCGCGGCGGCAAGGGAGGAGGACTGCAGCAACTGCCCGGTCCCGACTGCGGCCAGCAGCCTGGCCATACCGCCGTCGGCCGTGGCCGCATCGGTGAGCCGCTGCCGTCCGCTCCGTGCGAGGTCCGCAACCAGGCTGTCGACGGTGGCGGGTGCCGAAGTGGCCGGCGCGGAAGGAGTCCGCGCCGGTTCGGCTGCCTTCGCCCGGCCGGGCAGCAGGGCCCGGGCCTGCGTTGTCAGCAAACTCACAGTGCGCGTGACGGCGGGCAGCGCCGCGGCCGCCGCGGTGGGAACGGCCGGGTTGGATGGGGCGGCACCGAGCTGTTCGCCGGCGGCCCTCAGCTGCAGGGCGTCGGCCAGGGCGGCGGCACGCGCGCGCTCGGAGGGCGCCGGTTCCTGCGGTTCCTGCGGTTTTCCGGGCTGCAACACCATGCCCAGGCTGATCACCACGAGGGCGAGGCAGGCAAGGAGGGCCAGGCGGGGGAGGTGCCGGGGCAGCCGGGCCCGCCGTCGTTTTTCCCTGCTGTCGTCTTTCACAACAGACCATGTTGTCATGGTTGGCAGCTCGGCCGGGAACTCCATGCACCACGGCGCCGGGAATATCGCTAGGCTAGTAGACACAACATCATCTAGCGGGAGGCGGGCGGCATCATGACCAACGCAGAAGCCACGACTTCAACAGACCGGACCGGGACGGGGAAGGCTGAAGCCGCCCCCGCTCACAATCTGGAGGCCGAGCGCCTGTACGCGCTCCTCGAGCCTGCGGTCCTGGCCAACCGGCTCTACCTGGAAGACGTTTCCATCCACGTTGCCGGGGCCAACCGCGTGGTCCACGTGGTGGTGGACCTGCCGCAGGAGGAAACCGGCGGCGTCAGCCTCGACGTTATCGCCGAGATCTCCAAGACCCTCTCGGACATCCTGGACAACGACCCGAGCACCGACTCGCGGCCCTACGATCTTGAGGTGTCCTCGCCCGGCGTCGGCCGCCCGCTCACCGAGGAGCGGCACTGGCACCGGGCCCGCGGACGCCTCGTCACGGTCAACGTGATCCAGGGCGACAACGTCACCGGCCGCATCCAGTCCGTGGACGACGGCGGCGTGACCCTGGTCCCGGAACTGACCGTCAAAAAGGGGATGAAGCCCAAGCAGGGCGACCCCGTCAAGCTTCCTTTCGACAGGATCCGCAGTGGAAAAGTCGAGATAGAGTTCAGCCACCTCGAAGAGGCCTCGCTGGAGAACGACAATGGACCTTCCGAGGAGGCCTAATGGATATTGACATGAGCGCACTGAGGCTCCTGGAGCGTGAGCGCGAAATCCCGCTGGATCTCCTGATTCCGACCATCGAGCAGGCCCTCCTGGTGGCCTACCACAAGACGCCGGGCGCCTTCGAGAAGGCCCGGGCGGAGCTGGACCGCAAGAGCGGCCACGTGACCATCTGGGCCACCGAGATCGACGACGACGGCGCCCCCATCGGCGAATTCGAGGACACCCCGGCAGGGTTTGGACGGATCGCGGCGAGCACCGCGCGGCAGATCATCCTGCAGCGCCTGCGCGACGCCGAGGACGACAACGTGCTGGGCCAGTTCAAGGGCCGCGAGGGCGAACTAGTGGCCGGCACCATCCAGCAGGGCAACAACCCGCACATGATCCAGGTGAACCTCGGAACCGTGGAGGCGCTGCTGCCCCCGCCCGAGCAGGTTCCCGGCGAGAAGTACACCCACGGCAACCGGCTCCGTGCGTTCGTGATCGACGTGCACCGCGGCACCAAGGGCCCCTCCATCACCCTCTCCCGGTCCCACCCCGGCCTCGTGCGGAAGCTCTTCGAACTGGAGGTGCCGGAGATCGCGGACCGGTCGGTCGAGATTGTGGCCCTGGCCCGCGAAGCCGGCCACCGCACCAAGATCGCGGTCAAGGCGAACACCCCCGGCATCAACGCCAAGGGCGCCTGCATCGGCGAAATGGGCTCCCGGGTCCGGGCCGTGATGACCGAGCTGAACGATGAAAAGATCGACATCGTGGACTACAGCGACGACCCGGCGACGTTCATCGCCAGTGCGCTCTCGCCGTCGCGCGTGAATTCGGTCACCATCACGGACGAGGCCGCCCGGTCCGCCCGCGTGGTCGTCCCGGACTACCAGCTCTCCCTCGCCATCGGCAAGGAAGGCCAGAACGCCCGCCTGGCCGCCAAGCTCACCGGCTGGCGGATCGACATCGTCTCCGACGCCGCGGAGAACCGCGACAAATAAGTCACACCGTGGGCCCCGTCCGCCGGCCCCGGAATCCGCGCCAGTTCGGGGTCCGGGCGCCGGAGGGGCTAGAATAGACATGACCGCGCCCAAGGGCCGGTGTCCGCGTGCCCTCGGGCAGGCAGTCAGGTACAGGCAGGAAGATACTCGGACGTGGCAGAAGTGCAACACCTCGAGAATCAGCCGCAACGCACTTGCATCGGATGCCGGCAGAAGGGTTTGCGGTCGGAGCTTCTCCGGCTCGTCGCCGGCGCCAGCGGTTCATCCGCTGTCGTGGTGGATGAACGACGCCGGATGGCTGGCAGGGGAGCATGGCTGCACCCCAGCGAAAAGTGCCTGGCACTGGCGGTCAAACGTCGAGCGTTCGGACGCGCCCTCAACGGGGCCTCCGGCACCGCCGACGTCGAACGCCGGATCCTGGCAGGCACGCAAGCAGTGGGCACCCCGGTGGCCGCAGCAACAACCGTCCAACCTGAAAGCGGGTCAGAAAACTGATGGAAACCCGATGAGTTCCCAGCGATGAGTGCGCAACGATGACAACTTTGTTGCGCTCTGCAATGGGCCTTTCAGCTGCACTCGCGGCGGAGGCCCGCAGTAAGAAGTAGACGGTTCGTGCCTGGCTCGGTGCGGACCGAGACAGGAGAAATGTGGCCAAGGTCCGCGTACATGAGCTTGCTAAAGAGCTCGGTATTACTTCCAAAGATGCAGTAACCAAACTGCAGGAACTGGGCGAATTCGTTCGCTCCGCCTCTTCCACCATTGAGGCCCCGGTTGTGCGGAAACTCCGCAACGCCTACCCCGACGCGCCCGCCGCTCCGAAGGCCGAAGCGCCCGCGTCCGCCCCCAAGGCCAGCCCCGCAGCTTCAGCGCCGGCGCCCGCGCCGGCCCCGGCTGCGCCGAAGGCTGCCGAATCCAAGACCGAAGCTCCGGCGCCCGCGCCGGCCGCCCCGGCGCCGGCAGCAGCACCTGCTGCCGCACCGGCTGGCGAGGCACCGGCGGCTCCGTCCGCCGGCGCAAAGCCCGGCGCACGTCCGGCCCCGAAGGCTGAGACCCCTGCTGCTCCGGCACGCCAGGGTGGTTCGGCGCCGCGTCCGGGCGGCCCCCGCCCCGGCAACAACCCGTTCGCCACGTCCCAGGGCATGCCCCGCGGCCGCGGCGGCGACAACGAACGCACCTCGCGTCCGGGCAACAACCCGTTTGCACCTTCGCAGGGCATGCCGCGTCCGGGCGGAAGCCGCACCGAGGGCGAACGCCCCGGCGGCCCGCGTCCTGCAGCAGGCCCCGGCGGTCCCCGTCCGGGCGCTCCCCGTCCGGCCGGCGCTGCCGGCGCACGTCCGGGCGCACCGCGTCCGGCTGGCGCACCCGGCGCCCGTCCCGGCGCCGGCGGAAACCGTCCGACCCCCGGCATGATGCCCAACCGCACCGAACGTCCCGCACCCGCCGGTGCAGGCCGTCCCGGCGGCGGCGGGCGTGGCCCGGGCCGTCCGGGTGGCGCTCCAGGTACCGGTGCTCCCGGTGCCGGTGGCGGCGCTACGGCCGGTGGTGGCTTCGGCAAGGGTGGCCGCGGTCGCGGCGGCACCCAGGGTGCCTTCGGTAAGGGCGGCGCAGGCCGTGGCAAGCAGCGCAAGTCGAAGCGTGCCAAGCGTCAGGAACTCGAGCAGATGAGTGCTCCGTCGCTGGGTGGCGTGAGCGTACCCCGCGGCGACGGCAACACCGTAGTCCGGCTCCGTCGCGGCTCGTCCATCACGGACTTTGCCGACAAGATCGAGGCAAACCCCGCAGCACTGGTGACGGTCCTCTTCCACCTCGGCGAAATGGCCACGGCCACCCAGTCGCTGGATGAAGAGACCTTCGCGCTGCTCGGCGAGGAGCTTGGCTACAAGCTCCAGGTCGTCTCCCCGGAAGACGAGGAGCGCGAGCTGCTCTCCGGTTTCGACATCGACTTCGACGCCGAGCTGGAAGCCGAAGGCGACGAGGAACTCGAGGCACGTCCTCCGGTTGTCACCGTTATGGGTCACGTTGACCACGGTAAGACCCGCCTGCTCGATGCCATCCGCAAGTCGGACGTTATGGCCGGCGAGCACGGCGGCATCACGCAGCACATCGGTGCCTACCAGGTCACGCACAACCACGAAGGCACCGATCGCAAGATCACCTTCATCGATACCCCGGGCCACGAGGCGTTCACCGCTATGCGTGCCCGTGGTGCGAAGGTCACCGACATTGCCATCCTCGTGGTGGCAGCCGATGACGGTGTGATGCCGCAGACCATCGAGGCCCTCAACCACGCCCAGGCGGCCAACGTGCCGATCGTCGTGGCCGTGAACAAGATCGACAAGGAAGGCGCCAACCCGGACAAGGTCCGCGGCCAGCTGACCGAGTACGGCCTGGTTCCGGAAGAGTACGGTGGCGACACCATGTTCGTGGAGGTCTCAGCCCGCCAGAACCTCAACATCGACGAGCTGCTCGAGGCGGTCCTGCTCACCGCGGATGCTGCCCTGGACATGCGCGCCAACCCGAACAAGGACGCCCGCGGTATCGCGATTGAAGCCAACCTGGACAAGGGCCGCGGCGCGGTTGCTACCGTCCTGGTTCAGTCCGGCACCCTGCACGTCGGCGACACGATCGTCGCAGGCACGGCCCACGGCCGCGTCCGCGCCATGTTCGACGACGACGGCAGCGCCCTGACCGAGGCAGGCCCGTCCCGCCCCGTGCAGGTCCTGGGTCTGTCCAACGTCCCGCGCGCCGGTGACACCTTCTTCGTGACCGCTGACGAGCGCACCGCCCGCCAGATCGCCGAGAAGCGTGAAGCCGCCGACCGCAACGCCGCCCTGGCCAAGCGCCGCAAGCGCATCAGCCTGGAAGACTTCGACCAGGCCGTCGCCGATGGCAAGATCGACACCCTCAACCTCATCCTCAAGGGTGACGTGTCCGGTGCCGTGGAAGCCCTCGAAGACGCGCTGCTCAAAATCGACGTCGGCGAGGGTGTCCAGCTCCGCGTTATCCACCGCGGTGTCGGTGCGATCACGCAGAACGACGTCAACCTGGCCACTGTCGACTCCGCCGTCATCATCGGCTTCAACGTCAAGCCCGCCGAGCGTGTTGCCGAACTGGCAGACCGCGAAGGTGTGGACATGCGCTTCTACTCCGTCATCTACGCAGCAATCGATGACATCGAGGCAGCCCTCAAGGGCATGCTCAAGCCGGAGTACGAAGAGGTCCAGCTTGGCACCGCCGAGGTCCGCGAAGTGTTCCGTTCTTCCAAGTTCGGCAACATTGCAGGCTCGATCGTCCGCTCCGGTGTTATCCGGCGCAACGCCAAGGCCCGCATCAGCCGCGACGGCAAGATCATCGGCGACAACCTCACCGTTGAGACGCTCAAGCGCTTCAAGGACGACGCCACCGAGGTCCGCACGGACTTCGAGTGTGGTATCGGTCTTGGCTCGTACAACGACATCAACGAAGGTGACATCATCGAGACCTTCGAGATGCGCGAAAAGCCGCGCGTCTAGGTCGGTCCGCCTTTGGGCGAGCCAGCAGTAAGAGGTGCGGGGCCGTTGGAATTTTTCCGGCGGCCCCGCCCCTTCGCCGGACGGTTTTCGATCTTCGATCTCAAACCGTCCGGCTCCGACAGGCCCGATGCCACTCCCAGGCCGCCGGAAAAAATTCCAACGGGAGTCCGTCGTTGACTCACCGTCGTGCGTGGCAGAAAACTGAAACGAGCGACCCCGCCCAACAGGCGTCGTCGTACATCCAAATTTTTTAGGAGTGGAAATGGCTGATCCCGCACGGGCTGCCAAGTTGGCGCAGCGGATTAAGGTTGTTGTTGCCGAGGCGCTGGGCCGCAGGGTGAAGGATCCGCGGCTCGAGGGCGTGACCGTGACCGATGCTCGGGTCACGAATGACCTCCAGCACGCCACGGTTTACTACACGGTGTTTGGCGACGAGGTGGCGCAGGCTGACGCGGCCAAGGGCCTGGAGAAGGCCAAGGGGGTGCTGCGCCAGGAGGTTGGCCGCAACATCACCGTCCGGCTCACGCCGACGCTGGAATTCGTCGCCGACCAGATCCCCGTGGTCGCCTCGAACCTTGAGGAACTGCTCCGGGCCGCCAAGAAGCGCGACGCCGAGGTGGCAGCCCTCGCGGCCAGCGCCAAGCACGCCGGCGACGCCGATCCGTACAAGAGCGACATCCCCGAGGACGTTGAGCTGGACGAAGACGACTTCGACGAGGACGGCTTTGACGAGGAAAACACAGACCTCAGCGCGGACCACGACGTCGACGAGGACAGCAACAAGTAGCACCCAGCACCAGCAGCACTGGCCGGACCCGGAAACGGGCCCGGCCAGTGCTGTCTGCGGGCCGATGCGGCCCGGGGGACTTTGGGCCCTATGCCCTGCACGGGCCGGGGCGTCCCATGGAACCATGACTGCGGGCGAACAGAATGGCGGTGAACGGCTGTGAGCGCTGCCCTCATCAAGTGTCCGCACTGCGGCGCCACCAACCGCGTTCCCGCCGACGCCGCAGGCCACCCGCGGTGCGGTAAATGCCGCCGGGACCTGCCCTGGATCGTGGAGGCCGGCGACGCGGACTTTGGCGCCATCGCGGAGCAGTCCCCGGTTCCCGCCCTGGTCGATTTCTGGGCCGCCTGGTGCGGGCCGTGCCGGATGGTCAGTCCGGTGCTGGACAAGCTGGCGCAGGAACGCGCCGGCCGGGTGAAGCTCGTTAAAGTCGACGTCGACAAGTCGCCGGGCCTTTCCCGGCGCTTCGACGTGCAGGCCATACCTACGATGCTGGTGATCACCGGCGGCAGAGTGGTTGCCCGGCAGGCGGGGGCCCCGCCGGCCGCCGCCCTGCGGACCTGGCTTGATGAGGCACTGGCGGGCCGGCGCGAAGGGAGCAAGCCATGACCGAAATCATGCGTTACGAGGTCGGGTCGGGAACGGTGCTGGTCGAGGTCGACGAAGGCAGCTTCGGCGTCGAGCGGCCTGCCCGAAACGAACTCGGCATCCTCGACGCCGGCCGGCGGCTCGAAGATGCCCTGGCCGCCGTACGGCCGGCCGCGAGGGCCGCCGCCGAGGTGATGCGGGAACTGGCGCCCGAGCACCTCGAGCTGCAGTTCGGCGTGAAGCTGGCGGGGGAGGCCGGGGCGATCATCGCGCGGAACTGCACCGAAGGGCACTTCATCGTCAGGATGTCCTTCACAGCGCCGCCGGTGCCGGCGGCGTCGCCGGAAGACGAGATCCGGCTCTGAACCGGCGCCGGACGCGGGGGACGCCGGGGCGTCAGCGCCGCCGTCGGGCGCCCAGGCCGCCGAGCAGCGGGGAACCCATCCCCAGCAGGAAACCGAAGTCATACCAGTTGCCGGCCCGCGCCGTGTTGTAGAAGGGGAACTCGCTCCACGCCCCGAAGACGTGGACGATCAGCACGATCCAGGCCGTGAGCCCGTTCCAGATGCCCCACAACAAGTCCTGCCACCACATGAGGTTCCTCCTTGCGCCGCAGCCGGCGTCCGCACCGTGAATCCGCGCACCCGCGTGTGGTCAGGCTACTGCCTGGCGTGGCCGTGCGGTAGGGACCCGGCGGGCGCGTCGCGGGCGGGAAGCCTGTCCAGGCCCTCCACGAGGTCGGCCTGGGCGCCGCACAGTGCGATCCGGATCCAGCCCTCGCCAATGGAGCCGAACGCGGTCCCCGGGGCGAAGGACACCCCGGCCTCCGCGAGGAAGCGGCGGACCCAGGCCCGGACGTCGCCGCCGCTGACGTGTGAGACGTCGGCCCAGAGGTAGAACGCCCCCTGCGCGGTGAGGAAGGGGATGCCCTTGGCTTCCAGGACGGCGGACGCCGCGTCCCGGTTGGCACGGTAGTGCGCGTGGGCGTGGCTGACGTAGTCCTGCGGACCGGTCAGGGCTGCCAGCGCCGCGTACTGCGAGGGCGAGGCGACACAGGACACGATCGCCTCCATCACGTTGTTCATCTTCTGCTCAAGTCCGGGCGGGCAGATCAGCGCCCCGATCCGCAGTCCGGTGAGCCCGTACGTCTTGGAAAGGGTCAGCGAGGTAAACACCCGGGCCTCGCCGGGAACGTCGCTGTCGAAGCGTGCCGGGCTGACGTGCGGGACGTCGTAGGTGAACGCCTCGTAGCATTCGTCCGAGATGATCCACAGGTCGTGCGCCACGGCCAGGTCCACCAGGCTGCGGGTGAGCTCCTCACCCAGCACGGCCCCGAGCGGGTTGGACGGCGAGTTCAGGACCAGCACCTTGGTGTGCGGCGTGATGAGCGCCTCGATGTCTTCGATCCGCGGCTGGAAGGCGTGCTCCGGGTACAGCGGGTACCGGACCGGGACCGCGTGCAGCAGGCTGGAGGTCATCGCAAACGTCGGGTAGCCGGGGTTGGGAATCAGGATTTCGTCGCCCGGGGAGAGCAGCAGGCTCATCGCGAAGTGCAGGCCCTGCTGCGCGCCGTCGACGACGTACACCCGGTCCGCGCCGACGTCGGTCGCGTTGTGCTCCCGGAACCGGGCAGCGAAGGCTTCCCGCAGCGCCGGAATGCCGGCGTTGGGGGTGTAGTTGGTCTCGTCCCGGTCCAGGCACGCCATGCCGGCCTCGAGGATGTGGCGGGGGAGGGCGAAGCCCGGTTCGCCGATGCTCAGCACTATGGCGCCCGGGGTGTGCCAGGCGGCCTCGGTGATCTCGCGGATCTGGTTGATGGGGACATCGCGAACGTGGGCGGCAAGCTCTGGCATGTCTGCCATCCTAGTCCGCGTCCGCCGCCCGGCCGGCGGGTAGCGGACGGCAGCTGCGGGTGGCAGCGGCGGGCGGCAGCCGCGCCGGAGGCGGCTCCGGCGCGGATATACTGGGAGGCGTGCTTTCTGGACTGGTAATAGTGGACAAGCCGCAAGGCTGGACCAGCCACGATGTGGTTGGACGGATGCGGCGGATCGCCGGTACCCGGAAGGTGGGCCACGCCGGAACGCTGGACCCCATGGCGACGGGCGTGCTGGTGCTCGGCATCAACAAGGCGACCCGCCTGCTGACCTACATCGTGGGAACCTCCAAGACCTATACCGCCACCATCCGCCTCGGCGAATCGACCGTCACGGACGACGCCGAGGGCGAGGTCACCGCCACCCGCAGCGCCGCTGCGGTCACCGAGGACAGTGTCCGCGCCGGCGTCGCCGCCCTGACCGGCGAAATCCAGCAGGTGCCCAGCAGCGTCAGCGCGATCAAGGTCAACGGCGAGCGTGCCTACGCCCGAGTCCGCTCCGGCGAAGACGTGAAGCTCGCAGCGCGGCCCGTGACGATCCACCGCTTCGACATCCACGAACTGCGCCGCGCCCAGGACGGCGAAGCCCTGGACCTGGACGTGACCGTCGAGTGCTCCTCCGGCACCTACATCCGTGCCCTCGCCCGCGACCTCGGCGACGCCCTCGGCGTCGGCGGCCACCTCACCGCCCTGCGCCGGACCCAGGTGGGGCCGTACGCCCTGGACCAGGCGCGCACCCTGGAGCAACTCGCCGACGAGCTGGAGGTCCTGGAGATGTCCCAGGCCGCCAGGGCGCTGATGCCCAACCGCGAGCTCAGTGCGGAAGAGACCACGGAACTCTCGTTCGGCCGCCGGATCGCGGCCGGGGCCGACGCCGGCACAGCTGATGCCGCGACGCCGGACAAGCCGGCCGCCGCGTTCGCGCCGGACGGTTCGCTGGTGGCGCTGCTGGCCGACGCCGGAAGCTACGCCAAGCCCGTTCTGGTCTTCGCCCCGGACAATGAGAAGCCGGCCGCCGGGAAGATGGCCGCAGGGACTCCAGACTCCCAGAAGCCGGCGGGCTAGCGGTGGACGCCTATTTCTACATCATCCTCGTGGTGGGGCTGGTTTCGACCATCCTCTGCGCCGGTGCCGGCATCCTGAAGAAAGCCCCGAACGACGCAACCATCCTGTCGGTGGCCGCCGTCGAACTGTCCCTGCTGGTCTACCTGGTGGGGTCGATCGTCCGGGTCGCGTCCGGGGAACGGATCTCGGGGGAGCCCTGGGAGTTCTGGGGCTACCTGGTCACGGCGCTGATGCTTCCTGTCGGCGCGGTGTATTGGGCCATCCTGGAACGCACCCGGTGGAGCAACTTCGTCCTCGCCGCCGTCGGCGTCACTGCCCTGGTGATGGCGGCCCGAATGAACCAGATCTGGTACTGACATGGAAGAGGCAAAGAAAGACATGACGGCTTCACAGCAGGGCACGGGCGACGCCGCCGCTACCGCCGCTTCGGGCGACACTTCGGCCGAGGCTTCGCACGACGCCTCGGCGGCGCGGGACACTCGCAATACCGGCCCAGGCCGGCTGCTTATTGCTGTTTATGCGGTGTTCGCCCTCTCGGCCACGGCCCGGGCCGGATACCAGATCCTCACCAAGTTCTCCGAGGCGCCGCTGGCCTATCTGTTGTCCGCCTTCGCCGCCGTCGTCTACATCGTCGCAACCGTCTCCCTCGCGAAGGCCGGCCGGGCCTGGTTCAAGGTGTCTGTGACCGCCGTGCTGGTCGAGTTGATCGGTGTCCTGGTGGTCGGCGCCCTCAGCCTTTTCGACGCGGTCAACTTCCCGCACGAGACGGTCTGGTCCCTGTTTGGCCGCGGCTACGGCTACATCCCGCTGCTGCTGCCGATCCTCGGCCTCGTCTGGCTGTACCGCCGCCGGCCCGCGCCCCGGCGTTCCTGAAGAACCTCCCCGCACGACCCTCCAGCTCCGAACCGGGGCCTCCCTTGACGTGCCCTGCGACACCCAATGCTAAGCGAACTTGCCAAATGCATAGTAAGCATGCTTATTGTAGTACTTAGGTGCGGTCGCGAATAGCGGCGCACCCAGGTTTGTCCACGGAGTGAGGGAGGCATCATGAGCATTGTGAACGCCGTTCCCCGAGCACCATGGGAACCGAAAATAGCAGCCAAAAGGCGCCGGACCGGGTGCCACGGATGACCCGCAGCCCGGAAACCAAGAAGTGGCGGACAGACCAGCTTTTGTCCATGGCCGCCCGGGTGGTGGAGCGGCGCAAGGACCAGGCGCTGGCCGCCCTCGGCCTGACGAACGCAGCGGTCATCGCCCTCCAGGGTCTCGCAGGCGGCCCTCTGAACCAGGAGCAGCTGGCGCGCAGGATCGCCGTCCAGAGCCAGTCCCTGGGTAGGGTGTTGGCTCGGCTGGAGGATGCGGACCTCGTCTCCCGGATCCGGGACCAGCGCGACCGGCGGCAATTCATCGTCGCCCTGACGCCGGCCGGCAACGCCGCGCTGGCAAGTGCGCACCAGATCGAGTGCAATGCACTCCCCGCGGGCCTGGAGGACTCGACCACCCTGCAGCGTGACCTGGCCAGAATCCTGACAGCCTTCGAGGTTCCGGGACGGTTCTGAGCCGGCCCTGTCCCTGACGGTACGCCGGAGCCTCCCCTCAACGGCGCCGCACCCGCACGACGGCGGCGGCGCGTTGCCGCCGTCGTCGTCCGCGTTATGTCCCGGTGTTCGCTTTCCCTTGGACGTTCTCCGCCTGGTCCTGAAGCCTGCGCCGCAGCGCGGGCCACGCCGCCGCGAACCCCGGGTGGAGCTCCTTGTCGCTGACGCCCTCCAAGCTGACCCACTGCAATTCGAGGCTTTCCGGGTCGCTGATGGCGGGTTCGAAGGGCTCGATAACCTGGGCCGCGACCGTCGTGTAGGACCAGTACCCGACGTCAAACACCGAGGTGAACAGCACTCGGACCGACGCGGGCGGGACTGCGGCTTCCTCGTTGGCCTCCCGGAGCGCGCCCTCAACGGCGCCTTCACCCTGATGCGGGGCACCGCCGGGAAGGCCCCATGTTCCGCCCTTGTCGCTCCACATGGCCCGGTGTTGCAGCAGGACGCCTTTGTTGGCATCATGCACCAGCAGACCCGCGGAGCCAAAGCGCCCCCAGAAGCGGCCGTGCTCGCCCTCCACCCAGGCATCGCCGGGGTCGCGGGGCCCCAGCGGCCGGCGGAGTTCGAAATGCGGCTTGCGTTGCGGCTCGTTTTTCTGTGATTCGTCCTGTTGCGATTCGTCGTGGGGCGGCGTTCCGGCGGCCTGCGGGGTTCCGGCTGGCGGCGGGGAGACGGGGTTGTCCATCCCGCTAGTCTGCCAGTTCTGCCGTTGGCATGCCCCCGGGACTGTCTTAGGTCTGTCGGCGCGCGTAGCGGGGGCTAATAATGTCTGAGCCCGGTTCCAGAATGAGTATGTGAGGATCACCGCAGCTCTCATAGCCCGTTCGGTTGGCGGGCCGGACGCTCGTCGGGCCGGGAGGCCCGATGGTCAGGACGATCGCGTGCCCTCCGCCCACGCCGATCGCGTCCAGGCCTCTGCCGCCGCAGCCCTTATTGTCGTAGGTCACCGGCAGGATTGAGTCATGGGAATCGGTGCAGCCCTCATCGTTCGACCGGTCGGCAGGCCGGACGGTGAGGGGCGCCGGGTTCCGCCGGTGGACAGCGTTCTCGGGCAGCTGCGCGGGTTCTGCGCGACGGCGGTCGGGGACGCGGCCCTGATGGACTTTGGCGAGGCGGCGGAGTTCGCCGGCCGGGTCGAGGAGATCTCCCGGGCCGCGGAATACCTGCAGCTCGTCGCCGCGGGGGCGGTGGAGCGCACCCGTAAGGAAGCTGCCGCCGTCGGCGCCCCGGCACTCGATGACGGCTACCGCAAAACCTCGGAGTTCCTCCGCGACCGG